>NZ_JABTBO010000045.1 GCF_014884965.1 Spirabiliibacterium mucosae
GAGTAGCAATTTGGCGCTAAGCGAATATCTTATGGACAGGGGCAAAATGTCGTTTCTTTGCTTCCTTTCTTTGGACAAGCAAAGAAAGGAAGTCGCCAACGGCGAAACCGTAGCGCTATGACGGAGTCATGAAAGAGAACAAGGAAAAACAACGGTTATGCCGGAGTGATAAACGTATGCGCCGAGCGCTAGCTCAAAATGCTGAACAAAACCAAAAGTGCGGTTGACCGCACTTTATGCCTTCACCGCTTTTGGTGGAATAGACTGACGCACCACTTTAGCTTGCTTCACCATATTATCCCCTACCTCAACGATCGTCACCAATAGACCCTCGATCTGACACACCTCGCCCACCGGGGGAATCTCCTCCAAATGCTCCAAAATTAAGCCATTAAACGTCCGTGGGCCCTCAGTGGACAAGTCCCAGCCAAAGAGCTTGTTCAAATCCCGAATATTCGCCTGCCCTTCAATCAGCACCGAGCCGTCGGACTGCTCGGTCACCTCTTCTTCAATCGACGGCGTCATCGAGGTCGTGAACTCACCGACAATCTCCTCGAGGATATCCTCCATCGTCACCAGCCCTTTGATATCGCCGTATTCATCCACTACCAAACCGATGCGCTCTTTATTGTTTTTAAAATTGAGCAGCTGGGTGTTCAGCGGCGTGCCTTCAGGGATAAAATAGATCTCATCGGCGGCGCGGATCAAAATCTCTTTATTAAACTCGTTTTTATCCAGCATCAAGCGGTATGCCTCACGCACGCGCAACATACCGATTACGTTTTCGTCCATAT
Organism: Spirabiliibacterium mucosae; assembly: GCF_014884965.1. Taxonomy (GTDB): domain Bacteria; phylum Pseudomonadota; class Gammaproteobacteria; order Enterobacterales; family Pasteurellaceae; genus Spirabiliibacterium; species Spirabiliibacterium mucosae. The sequence continues at coordinate 795 of NZ_JABTBO010000045.1, forward strand.
TGCCTTTGTAGAGCACAATGCGGCTGTGGGCCGAGTGGTTGAGCTGGCGCATAATCGAGCGCCAATCGTCTTCCACATCAATCCCGCCGATGTCGTTACGCGGCACCATGATGTCGTCCACCGTCACCTGCTCGAGGTCAAGAATCGACAGCAGCATTTGTTGGTGAGCAGACGGGATAAACTTGCCCGACTCATGCACAATGCTGCGCAGCTCATCTTGGCTAATGGTTTGCACTTTTTGCCCCACTTTGATGCCAAACAAGCGAATCAAGCCGTTGGTGAAAGCGTTGATCAACAACACCAGCGGCAGCGAGATTTTCAGCAACAGTGAGAGAAAATGGCTGCTGGTGAAGCCAACCCGCTCTGGGTGCATGGCAGCGAGAGTTTTGGGCAAAATTTCAGAAAAAACCAGCATGAAAAAGGTCAACAGCCCCGTGGCAATCGCCACCCCCGCGTCGCCATAAAGGCGCATGCCCAAAATGGTGGCGATGGCGGAGGCGAGAATATTCACCAAGTTATTGAAAATCAACACAAGGCCCAGCAAGGTGTCGGTGCGTTTGAGGAGTTTTTCTGCTTTTTGCGCGCCGCGGTGGCCCTGCTCTGCCATAAAGCGCATGCGGTGGCGGTTGATTGAGAGTAATCCTGTTTCAGAGCCTGAGAAGTAGGCCGAACAAAAAGAAGAATGACTAGTGCGATAAACAGTGTACTCGTGGGGATACTGTCCAAAAATGTGTTCCTTTTGCTGGTGAATCAACTGCAAAGTGCGGTTTGAACCGACCGCACTTTACCCTACATTATAACGTTAAAAATGTCCTGCTGCCAAAATAGGCAATGGTGAGAAGGATCATACCTGAAATTGTGTAAATTAGCACTCTCTTTCCGCGCCAATGGAGTTTTTGGTGGCCAATCAACAACAAACCGAAGACAATCCACGCCAAAAACGAAAAGTCGCTTTTTGAATTTGCTCGGGCGCGAAGAAGTTACTCAACGAAATCGCGCCGCTTAGCAGCGCCAAGGTGAGCAGCATTTCGCCCACCGCCAATAGTTTGAAAAACTGCCGCTGCACGCTCATGATTGAGGGGATCATCGGTGAAAACACCACTTTTTTGCGCTTAAGTTTGTAATCCAGCCAACTGAGTTGAAAGGCAAACAGTGTGGCGATAAAACACACCGCATAAGACACCAGCGCCAGCGTGATGTGGGTCAAAAGTGCGGTATTGTCATTGAAATAGGCCACCACATGGCCTGGAATCAAGGCGCCGGCCAAAATGCTCAATATTGCGATGCTATACACCACGGGGAGCAAAAACCACAGCGTGTTGAGGTGCGAGAGCGCCATAGTGATCAGCAACACCACCAACAGCGCCATTAAATTGAGAATGTTGAGCAGCGTGAAGTTAAACGGCGGCTCGCCGCGGGCGAACAGTTGGTAGATAAACACGCCATGGAGCAACAACGCCAGCGCCGAAATCAGCATAAAACGCCCGCGATTGGGGCGCGAGCTGCTGCCTTGGCTTTGTGCGTGCAGCAATTGCGGCAGCAAAGACAGCGTGCAGACAAGGTAGGCTATCACAGCGAGTGTGGCGGAAAACATCATAGCGTTGCTCAATCCAGTTGAAGAGGTTGTGTTTATTTTACGGCAAATTTGAAAGACTTTCTGCAAAAAGTAGCAGTTTTACGCCAAAATTGCCAGCCTAACGCCATTCAAAGATGAAAAAATACGGAAATTCGGTATAATCACCCCATCTGAAGACTGAAAACCGCCAAGTGCGGTGCAAGGACGACTATGTTTGAAAATTTATCTGATCGCCTCTCGAAAACGCTGCGCAACATCACCGGCCGCGGGCGTTTAACGGAAGACAATATCAAAGAAACCCTGCGTGAAGTGCGCATGGCGCTGCTGGAAGCCGACGTGGCGCTGCCGGTGGTGCGGGAGTTTATCGCCAAGGTGAAAGAACGCGCCATTGGCGTTGAGGTCAACAAAAGCCTCACCCCAGGCCAAGAGTTTGTCAAAATTGTGCAAGCCGAGCTTGAGCAAGCGATGGGTGAGGTCAACGAAAGCCTCAACCTCGCCACCCAACCGCCAGCCGTGATTTTGATGGCCGGCTTGCAAGGGGCAGGTAAAACCACCAGCGTGGGGAAATTGGCGAAATTTTTGCGTGAGCGCCACAAGAAAAAGGTGCTCGTTGTCTCTGCCGACGTGTATCGCCCAGCGGCGATCAAGCAGTTGGAAACATTGGCGCAAAGTGTGGGCGTAGATTTTTACCCCTCGCAAACCAGCCAAAACCCCGTTGAGATCGCCCAAAGTGCACTGGCTGAAGCTAAGCTGAAATTCTATGATGTGTTGATTGTCGACACCGCCGGCCGCTTGCACGTTGACAGCGAAATGATGGATGAGATCAAAGCCGTGCATGGTGCGCTCAACCCCGTGGAAACGCTGTTCACCGTTGATGCCATGACGGGGCAAGACGCCGCCAACACCGCCAAAGCCTTTAACGAAGCGCTGCCGCTGACAGGGGTGATTCTCACCAAAGTGGACGGTGACGCGCGCGGTGGTGCGGCGTTGTCTATCCGCCAAATCACGGGCAAGCCGATTAAATTTTTAGGGGTGGGTGAAAAAACCGACGCCCTTGAGCCATTCCACCCTGACCGTGTGGCCTCGCGCATTTTGGGCATGGGCGATGTGTTGTCGTTGATTGAAGATATTCAGCGCAGCGTTGACCATGAAAAAGCCGAGAAGATGGCGCAGAAGTTTAAAAAAGGCGATGATTTCACGCTGGAGGACTTCCGCGAGCAGTTGATTCAGATGCGCAATATGGGCGGGATGATGAGTATGCTGGAGAAGTTGCCAGGTGCGAAGAATTTGCCAGACCATGTTAAGGGGCAGATGGACGATAAGATGTTCCATAAGATGGAGGCGATGATTAATTCGATGACGTTTAAGGAGCGGCAGAAGCCGGAGATTATCAAGGGCTCGCGTAAGCGTCGTATCGCGGCAGGTTCGGGCACGCAGGTGCAGGATTTGAATAAGATGCTTAAGCAGTTCACTGAGATGCAGCGGATGATGAAGAAGATGCGTAAAGGTGGGATGGCGAAGATGATGCGCGGTATGAAAGGTATGATGGGCGGTATGGGCGCGATGGGGAATATGTTCCGCCGCTAATGCCAACCGCACTTGGGTTAAACCGCACTTTTATTGTAAAGTGCGGTTTTTTTATGACCGCACTTTAGGTTTTTAATCACTCAGTATCACGTTTTTCTTTCCTTGATTTCTTTCATAACTCCGTTATCACTCCCATTTCCGCCTGCGGCGGGTGCTTTGTTCTCTTTTATGACTCCGTCATAGCTATCGTGTTTCGCCGTTGGCGACCCGATTTCTTTGCTCGCCCAAAGAAATCGGGGAAAGAAACGGCGTTGCCATTTTTAAGGAAATCTCGCTTGTTGGGAATTTCTACGTCGCATTTAATGCAGGCGCTTAAATGCTTCCTTGAAATTTACCCAACCGCTCCATTTCCGCGCGAAAAATGGCGGACCGAACTACGACATTCAGTGTTTTGTAGATCAAAAGTGCGGTTTCAAAGTCAGTTTAAAAGTGCGGTGACCGCACTTTGCATTTCAAAATTAAAAATTT
>NZ_JABTBO010000046.1 GCF_014884965.1 Spirabiliibacterium mucosae
ATATTTACGAGAAAATTCTCAAAGACTTGCAATCTGCAGGTAATGCTGGAGAGTTTTATACCCCACGGGCCTTGACCGATTTTATGGCTGAAAGAATGAATCTTAAAATTGGGGATAAAGTTGCGGATTTTGCCTGTGGTACAGGCGGATTCCTCACTTCCGCTTTGAAATGCCTGGAACCACAAATCAAAACGCCATCCGATAAAGAAATATATAATCAATCTGTCTATGGGATAGAAAAAAAAGCACTCCCCCATATTCTATGCGTAACCAATATGCTTTTGCACGATATTGATTCCCCTGAAATCATCCATGGTAATTCCCTTGAAACAAAGGTAGCGAACTATCGAAAGGAAGAAGGCTTTGATGTTATTTTAATGAATCCACCTTATGGTGGTAATGAAAACAAAAGCGTCCAAATGAACTTTCCGCCAGATTTACGAGCAAGTGAAACGGCAGATTTATTTATGTCTGTGATTATGTATCGTCTTAAATATCAAGGGCGTGCAGCGGTTGTTATCCCTGATGGCTTTTTATTTGGTACAGAAGGAGCTAAGCGTAATATCAAAGAAAAACTGCTTAAGGAATTTAATTTACACACTATTCTACGTTTGCCTAAATCTGTATTTTCACCTTACACATCCATTGCTACAAATGTGATCTTTATTGAGAATAATGAGGGTCAAGGTACGGACAAGGTTTGGTTTTATCGTATGGATATGCCGTCGGATAGAAAAAACTTTTCTAAAACAAAACCTATTGAAAATAAACACTTTGATGACATTCGACAATGGTGGGATAACCGCATAGAAATTACTGATGATGACGGTAATTATCAAGCAAAAGCATATAACGCAAAAGAAATCGCTGAGTTGAATTATAACCTTGATCTTTGTGGATATCCGCAAAAATAGAACAAATTCTAGAGCCTATGGAGCTCATTACTCAATATCGAACGCAGCGAGAAAAGTTAGAGCGAAAAATGAATGATTTACTAGATGAGATTGTAGCGTTGATTGATAGCCCCCAAAAATAAAGTGATATTAAGATAAAATATGAATAATAGAATGACCGCAGAAGATTTAAAAAAGTCCATTCTTCAATTGGCAATTCAAGGCAAGCTCGTACCACAAGATCCTAACGACGAGCCAGCATCCATATTGCTTAAGAAAATTCGTGCAGAAAACAACAGCTCATCAAGGAGAAAAAATAAAAAAAGATAAAAACGAAAGTTTTATTTTTTATGGTGCCGATAAACGCCCTTATGAGCAATTCCCCGACGGCACCGCACTTTGCATCGCCGATCAAATCCCATTTGAGATTCCTGAAAGTTGGAGTTGGTGTCGTATTAGAGATATTACTGAGTCGTATATTGGATTAACTTATAGCCCCAAAGATGTGGTTAAAGAAGAAGGTAAAATTGTTCTTAGATCTTCTAATATTCAAAACGGAAAAATATGTCTCCAAAATATTGTTAGAGTCAATAAAGATTTACCAGAAAATTAAAGTAAAAAAGGTGATATATTAATCTGTGCTAGAAATGGTAGTCAGAAACTGGTTGGTAAATCAGCATTGATAGAAGAAAATCGAGATGATCTTACATTTGGTGCCTTTATGGCAATTTGCAAAACAAAATTTTCTTCATATGTTTATTGCTTTTTACAGTCAGCTTTTTTCTTTGAACAACTAGCTGAATGCAGCTCAACGACTACAGTCTATCAATTAACTCAAAATAATTTAATGGATTTCTAATCCCCCTCCCACCACTTGCCGAGCAACAGCGAATTGTTGAGCGTATAGAGCAATTGATGCCGTTGGTAGAGCAATATGGTAACTACGAGGAAAAACTCACGAATTTAGAAAAAGCCTTACCAAAAAGGCTTCGCCAAGCCGTTTTACAACACGCTATCACGGGCAAGCTTGTGCCACAAGATCCTAACGATGAGCCTGCCAGTGAACTACTAAAACGGATAGCGAAAGAACGTGAAGAGTTGATTAAACAAGGCAAAATCAAAGCACCTAAAAAGGTAAACCTACAATAGAAACTTCCGATAGCTCCCCTTATCCATTTGAGATTCCTGACAATTGGGTTTGGTGCAAATTTATTGATTTAGCATATTATAATTTAGGAAAAACCCCTTCAAGATCAAATCCTGATTATTGGGGTAAAGGTACCGATTGGATTTCTATAGCTGATATGAAAGATGGAGAATATATAGAAAATACAAAAGAAAAATTACTCAATTAGCTATTCATGAAGTTTTTCGTCATAAAATTGTCCCAAAAGATACTCTTATCATGAGTTTTAAGTTAACTATTGGAAGAACCTCTTTTCTTAAAAATGATGCTTTCCATAATGAGGCTATAATTTCTATTTTCCCATTTCATTATCAAGATACTATAAAAAAATACCTCCGATGGACTACACCCGAGTCTGTTTCTTGGGGTGATTTCAATAATACCATAAAAGGCTCATCTCTGAATAAAGATTACATAGATAAATTAATAATTCCGTTACCACCACTTAAAGAGCAACAAAGAATTGTAGAAAAAATAGAAGAAGTATTTAATCTAATTAAAATATAGAAAATGCCTTAGCAGTCTAGCTAAGGCATTAAAAGCGCGGTTTACCAATCAATAATTTGATCAACTATTGCCCGTTGCTCAGAGGCTGTTCGCCGTAAATAAATCCGCGTGGTCTCAATGCTTTCATGCCCCATTATATCGGCAAGAAAAGCAATATCACTGTATTTATCCAAAAAGTTTTTCGCAAATCGGTGGCGAAAAGAGTGAGGATATACCACCTCACGATTTATGCCGTATCGTTCAGCAAAAATTTTCAGTTGCTGTGCCAGCCCTCTCGGTGTAATACGATTGCCATAGCGGTTTAGAAAAATATAACCGCTCTTTATTCCTTTGCTCGAAAGCCAATCTAAGGCTTGATTTTGAATTTTTTGGCAATATAAATCCGCCTAATTTTCCCACCCTTGGTATATAAATCAATATGCCCTGCTTGCACATGCTCTGCTTTAATTTGTAATAGCTCGCTCACACGGGCACCTGTTGCCCCCAAAACCCACGATGAAATGCCAATCAGTATACCCATCGGCTTTTAATTTTCGTTTCAAAAATAATAATCCGCTTGGCTAATGACATTTTCTAAAAAGTTTTTTTGTTGCACTTTTACCAATTTCATACGCCATTGTGGTTTACCAATAAAGGCGGTGTAGCGATTCATGGCTTGTATACGCAAATTGGTGGTTTGCGGGCTGTTGCGCTCTAAAAGTGCGGTTTTGTATGAAAGCAAATTCTGTTTGCTAATTGTTTCATACGAGGCAAAAATTGCTCAATCGTCCAAAGATAGGCCTTGCATGTGTTTTCAGCCAGATCATGACTACGCAGATAGCGTTCAAATTGTGTTAATTCGTTCATTGTCCTATAAATTCAAAAGACAACAATAATAAACACTTTCTCCCCTTATGGGAACTTGCCTAGTGGCTGGGCGGTTTGTAGGCTATACCAAATAGCAGAGCAAAGTGGTGGTTATGCTTTTAAGAGTAATAATTATTCTAAATCAGGATATAGAGTAATACGGATTTCAGATTTTAATGATAAAATTTCATTAATGAAAAATCATATATCATCCATATGATTTATCATTAGCAAAATTTATAATTCAGGAAGAAGATATATTAATTGCAATGACAGGTGGAACAGTTGGAAAAAGTTTACTTGTAAGAAAATAACTGAACCGATGCTTTTGAATCAGAGAGTGGCAAGAATAAAACCATATTGTAATGTAGATTACATTTACAATGTAATTATATCCGAATCAATAAAAATAAGATTAAAATATAAAAACTCTACTAATGATAATATATCATCTCAAGATATTAATGATTTTTTATTCCACTCCCTCCCCTTTATGAACAACAAAGAATTGTACAAAAATTAAAGAGATTCTTACAC
>NZ_JABTBO010000047.1 GCF_014884965.1 Spirabiliibacterium mucosae
GAGCAACATTTGAAATCACTTTATTGCCAGCACTGATGCCATCTTTGCCGATTGAAACAGTGTTTTTAGGATCAGCAGGTTTGCCTGTTTCAGGATCCACTGGGCCGAAAGTTGCGCTGTCTAAATCTTTCAAGTCTTTAGCCAGTTTCAACACCAATTCTGCATCGTCGCCAGTTTGGTTGGCTACCACACCGATATTGCCGTCTGAAAGTTTGCCTTCATCTTTGGCATTGCCTTTGATGTTGGTCACTTTATTTAGCTTGATGGCTGCGCCTTTGCCGAAGTCGCCAGCGTATTTGATGCCATCGTTGAGGGTGGCCACTTCTTCACCGTTCACTTCAAGGCGAGGTTTGGTGTCTTTACCATCTTTGCCTTTGCCGTCAACGCCTGGTTGGCCGTCTTCTTTCACGGTGAGGCTCACGCCATCTTTGCCGTCTTTACCAGCAATGCTGATGCCTGGTTTGCCGTCGCCTGCATCACCTTTGATGCTCACGCCGTCTTTGCCGTCTTTACCAGTCACGCCGATAGCGCCCGCTTCGCCAGCTTGGCCATCTTTGGCTGGTTTGCCGATGGTGATGTCGTTGGCCAAGCCGATTTCAAGCTCTTTGTCGCCTGGTTTGGCGGTAACGTTTACGCCATCCACACCTTTGAGCTGAATTTGTTTGCCCAAATCTTGGGTCACTTTTTCGCCGTTGGTGTCAGACAAGCCGAAGCCGCCGTTGTCACCCGCATTTTTCAGCTCGTTCAATTGAGATACATTCACTGCATCGGTATCCGCTTTGCCTGGGGCAACATTTGAAATCACTTTATTGCCAGCGTTGACACCACCATTGGTGATTGAAGGACCATTTTCGATGGTGAGGCCATTATTGTTGATCGTAGTGTCGCCCAGCTTCACGCTACCGTCTTTGGTTAGATCAATGTTTTTAGCCAATTTCACGGTTAAAGTATCTTTGCCGTTTGACAACACGCCGATATTTTTATCGCTCAGTTCGCCTTCGGCTTCGCCTTTCACATTGGTTTGCTCGCCAAGCGCTTGAGTGAATTCATTTTTCAGTGTTTGCTCAGCAGCAGGGTCCAATTTATCGCCAGCGAATACACGGCCTTTTTCAACTTCTTTTTTAACGTCGCCCAATTTTTCTTGGGTGAGATACAGTTGTGAGCCGTTGATGGCGTCGGTAGATGTGGCAGAGATTTCACCTGCGGCTACGTTAACAATTTGGCGTTCGCCACCCTCTTTACCTACTGATACCACGCCTTTTTCAGGTGCGCCTTGGCCGGCGAAACCGCTGTAGGTGATGCCATTTACTGTGGCTTCATTCACGGCTTTGGCGGCTTTATCAGTTGATTCATTGCCCAATACCACGCTGTTGGCTTGGGTGGCGGTGACATCATTACCGAGCACGAAGGTGTTCTCTTGGGCAACGGTGTTGCTCTTACCGATTGCGCCTGAGTTTGCGCCAGATACATTGCCGCTTGAACCTAAAGCGATGGCATTTTCGCCACTCGCCTGCGCTGCACGGCCTTGTGCGATAGATTGGCCGCCGCTGGCAACAGATTGCACGCCGGCGGCAATGGCGCCTGCGCCAGAGGCGGTGGAGGCAGCACCGAGTGCGACGGTGTAAAGTGCGGTTGCTTTGGCGTTTGAACCCAAGGCAGAGCTTGAGCCACCTGTGGCTTGCGCTTGGCGGCCGATAGCGGTGGCCGCTTGTTGCAAGTCATTGCCGTCGGCAGATGGATTGTTGCCCGCCACAGCGTCTTGGCCGATCGCCACGCTGGTTTTGCCTTTGGCGTTCGCATTTGTACCCATTGCAATGGCAGATTCTAACTCTGCTTTCGCTTGGTGACCGATCGCAATGGTGCCGATGCCTGCGTCATCTGCTTTGGTGGCATCGTTGGTGTTACCCGCCAAAGCGCCCGTACCTTGCGCGATACTGTTTTGGGCTACGGCTTTAGCTTCGGTGCCTTCTGCCATCGAATTCATGCCAGTGGCTTCAGATTGTTTGCCGATGGCAATCGCTGACGTGTTCACCGCTTTTGAGTCTTTGCCCATGGCAATGGCGCTGTCGTATTTGCTGGCCGCATCTGCCATAAATTTGTTGTAAACACCTTGTGCAGCTTCTTGCGCGGCTTTTTTCTCATTCAATGCGGTTTGAGCAGTTTGTTGCGCGGCTTGATTTTCAGCTAGCTCTTGTTTAGCTTTTTCAAGTGCGGTTTGGGCTTTTTCAATTTTGGCGTTTGAATCAGCAACACGCTGTGTCCATAGTTTTACAGCTGCTTCACTTGGTTTCTGCTTAGCATTCTCTTCATCCAATTTTTTCTGATTATTGGCCAATCCTGTTTTTTCACGCTCTAACGCATTTTCTTTATTCTTCACATCAGCAGCTTTGCCAGAAGTGGCGCGAGTAGCTTTTGTTAACGCATCGTCTGCCTTCGAGAAATCAGCATTGGCAGCGCTGAGTTTGCCCGCTTCAGCAAGGTAAGCTTCTTTATCACCCACATAGGCATTGCGGCCCACGGCGATTGAGCTTTCACCTTGTGCGACAGAAAGTGAGCTGATGGCGGTGGAATGGTCAGCCATGCCTTTGGCGGTGTCGCCCACGGCTACGGTGTGGTCGGCGCTAATGCCTACGCCTGCTTCACTACCCACAGCCACATTTTTGTTGCCATTTGAGTTAGAGCCTGCCCATGGGCCAAGCGCAGCGTTGCCGTCACCTTTGAGATTAAATTGTGAAAGGTAACCCATGGCGGTGTTGTTTGAACCGCTCAATTGCCAGCCTGCTTTCCAACCCGCGGCGGTGTTCAATTCACCTTCACTGTCTGAAAGTGCAATGCCACCGATACCGACGTTCAAGCCGTTAACATAAGGTGAATATGGGCTAGCAAATGTGCCGTCTGCACGTTTGAAGCCGCCATTGAATTCTTTGGCCAATGATTTGTGGTTAACACCTGAGCCCGAACCGATAAAAATATTAGTGCCCGTGCCGTTGTACATGCCATTCCCTGCATTGCGGCCGATTAAAATGTTTTCGCTGGTGCCTTTAGCGCCAGTAGTTTTGTCAAATACAGAATTGGTGTAACCATTTGGGTTGTCGCGCACACCAGCACTTTGACCAGCACCTACGCCTAGCACGATATTGCCGTTGCCTTGCATGCCTTTTTCACCTTGCAAAACATTATCGCTAGGCGCTTGTGTGTCTTGCAAGTTGATGCCACCAGCATTGCGACCCAAGAATAGGTTGTCCGTACCCATTGCGCGCACGCCGGCAGCTGAGCCGATGTTCACATTATGGGTGTTCCAGTTGTTGGTGATGCCTGCGCCAGCGCCTTGGCCAATAGACACCACACGGCCACCCGCAGCTTCTGCACCAGAGCCGATGGCGATGTTGTTGCGTTTGCCTACGCGGTAGCGGTAGTCTTTATCATTTGGTTTAATTTCGTTTGCTGGTTTGCCTGAGAACTGAAAGTCAGAGTCAGTAGCTTCCATGGTAGCCATGCCTGCTTTGGCTTTTTCACCGATGGCAATTGAGCCTTCCGTAACGGCCACTGAGCCGTCTGCACAGGCTACGGTGATGCCGTCAACCACGCAAGTGGTGCCAGTGCCAGATACAGGAGGATTAGCCATCACCGCACTGGAGCCGAGCGCGAGGCTCAAGGCTGCGCCGATGCGGGTGAGGTTGAACAAGCGGCGCGAGGTGCGGCTGCTTGCCTTGGTGCGGCCTTTGGCCAGTTCAGAAACCACGACAAATGATTGCGTGGCCTGATTGAAAATAATTTTGAAAATCGTATTCATAATTTTTCCTACTGTGTTTTGAATATGTTGATGAAAATTTAGGACACTTTAGCACAAACAAATTCCATTTGTAAGAAAAAATTTCAATCTTTACAAAACAAGCTGAAACTTGTTGCA
>NZ_JABTBO010000048.1 GCF_014884965.1 Spirabiliibacterium mucosae
CGCCAACGGCGAAACCGTAGCGCCATGACGGAGTGATGAGAGAGAAAAGATCACCAAAAGAGAGTGATAACGGCGCTATGAACGCACACGCGGAGCGCCAGCGCAATGCTGCGAAAAAATCAAAAGTGCGGTTTAAAAATGTGATAAAGATCAAAATTCGACAAAAAAGATCGCTATCGCATTGTTTTTTTTTTTTTAAACTTATCCAGTTTAAGCAAAATCCCACAAAAACTGCCTAAACACCACACAAAATTTTCTGTTAACCCTAACGCAAAGGACACAAAAAATGAAACCAACATTCAAAACAACTGCATTGGCAATCCTCATCTCCCTCGGTGCTGTCGCCTGTGGGTCTAGTGGTGGTGGCAGCAGCTCAACAGAACAAAAACAACCTGTGGTCAAACAAAATCCAAAACTCCAAAAACAAGAAAGCAACAAAACCACAGCCGTTAAAACAGAAAATAAAAAAGCCAACTCAGAACAAGATAAACTCCAAGCTCAAATTAAACAACTCCAAGATCGCATCAACGAATTACAACAAAAATCGACGCCACACCTAAAACTGCCGACAACAGCAAACTTGCTGATTATGAAAAACAAATTCAACGTTTAAATAAAGATCTCCGCTCCCGCCGATACAAAATGCTCTGGGATAGCGCCACACGCGTAGGATACCCTGCTGATAAAGTTAATGATTTTGTAGAGCGCCATGTAGATGATCAAGATCTCAAGGCTTATCGTCGAGAATTGCGTGACTTCCAAATCAAAATCGATGCCGAAAACGCTGGCATGACCAAGGAAGAAGTAAAAAGCTTTGTGGAAAAGCATAAAAATGATGAATATTTATATAGCTATTTAGATGAAATTGATAAAATTAAATTTTTAACTCGTGCAGAAGATGAAGGCATGACAAAAGAAGAAGCGAAAGCTTTTTATGACAAATATAATAGTGATGAAGATAGAATGGCACTTAATGATGCATTCAATCAATATGTAATCAAGAAAATTGCCTTTAATGAAGCTCTTAACCACGGAATGAGCGAAAAGAAGCAACAGAATTTCTAGAAAACATCCTGGCTACTCTGATATAGACATTAATAATTACTTTGAAAATATCGAAAGAGCTATGAGCGCAGGTATGAGTCAAGAAGAAGCAGAAAAATTTGTTGAAAATCATTATGATCACTCAGATTGGAATAAATTTTATAATGCCATCAGCAAATATGAAAATAAAAATCCAAAATAGATAGAGCAATAGAACTAGGCATGAGCAAATCTGAAGCAGAGAATTTTTACAAAAATATAACGACGAAAATGATTCAGATAAATATTACAATGAATTAAATAGATATTTTTACAATAAAAATGAAAGAGAAGAAATAAGAACGGAATTATTTAATTCCGCTAAAGAAATGGATTAAGTGACAAAGATGCTAAAGAATTTGCAGAAAAATACTCAAGCTATGAAGAAAAAGATAATCGTTATGATGCCCAAGCGGTTTTGAGCAAAAAGCATGGAACTTTTGAAGAAGCTCTTAAAGCTGGCATGAATAAAGAAGATGCCAAAGTTTTTGCTGAAAAACATTACAATGATGATGAAGATATAAAAACTCAGGCTCAAAAAGATTTCATTGCTAAAAAATCTGCTGACGCGGAAAAATTAAGGAAAGATTTTGTTGGAAAACGAGTAATCAAAAACCAATTATTAAAAATTGATAATAATGGATACAATAAATTTTCCACTTCTGAGATAACCGCCGACGGATACTCTAGAACAGAATCTCCTGTTGAAATCAGAAAATATAAAGATATAACAGATGAAAATAAAAAACCTGTATCTCTAAGCTATACAAGCTATGTATATAACCTAGAAGATGCAGGCATTGAATTTTCTAACGTTAATTATAGTGGTTACAAAAACACCTATAAACATGGAGCAAAAATATCTTATGCTGGATACCCAACTAAATCAGATGCTCTAAAAGATCTCTCTGGAACAGCTCAATATAACGGTAGAGCCTTCGTTGTCTCATCATATTATGGTGATAAAGACCTAGATGATGCAAAAGTTTCATTAACTGCAGATTTCAACAAAAAGAAATCGGTGGTGAAATCACCTACTATTTTAATTATCCTACTGAGTCAAAAATTCAATTAGAAAAGGAAAATTCAAGCTAAGAATGATCAAATTGTATTTAATGGCGAAGCAAAAGCTGAAACAGGAGGTGGTACATACGAAGGGAAATTTATGGGTAAAGAAGCCAAGCAACTGGCAGGTTCTGTTAAACTAAACAATAGTTATGGCTATGGAAGTAATGTGTCTGGCGCCGTCTTCGTAGCCGAGAAACAATAACCTAACTTTCCCACAAGCCACTGCTCTGCGGTGGCTTTTTTTGCGATGATGTGATGAAAAATTATCTGTTTTAGCTTTTTTGCCGCTCTCGGCGCTGGCGGTGAGCCCGGCGTTTAAGCCGGAAGCAGTCACGCAAGTGGCGAAGCCGGTGGCGGCGGAGCAGGCGGTGGTGCGTGAGCGTGCTGCGGGGCAGTTGGCGTTTTCACTTGATGAATTGGCGCACAATTTGCCATTGTGTGAGCGGGTGCTGAATATAGCGATTGCCCAGCGCCGTTATGATGTGGTGGCGCGGGTGCTGCCGGTTTATCGCACGTTTGCCGAGCATGACCCGATTTTGGTGCTGTTTGCCCAAGGGGCGATGGCCAAATCCCGTGGGGAGTTTGATGCGGCGGTGGCGAAATTTGAGGCGATTTTAGCGCGCAATGCGCAGCTCAACCCTGTGCGTATTGAGCTGGCGACCGCACTTTTTGAAAGCCAGCAAAATAACGCGGCGCGTGCCGCCTTTGAGCGGGCGCGGGAATTTGATCCCCCAGCGGAAATTCACGCCTTGATTAATCATTATTTGCGCGCACTCGATAACCGCGAGCGTTGGCAAATCAGCGCAAACGCCAATTATTTGCGCACCCACAATGTCAACAACACCAGCGACGCGCGGCGAATTGAAGACACGCCGTTTATCAAAAACGACGATATGCTGCCACAATCGGCGCATGGGCTGGCCTATTCCCTCAACCTCGCCAAAGATTGGAACCTGCGCGGGCACCATTACCTCGCCTTTGAAAATAACTTGTTCGGCAAATATTATTGGGATAACAAAGACTACAACGACGTGCTCAACCGCACTTTGCTGGGGCTGGCGCACAAGAGTGCGGTGCAAACCGTGCGCGTGCTGCCCTTTGCGGAATGGCGCTGGGTGGCGGGCAGCCGTTATCAACGCAGCTTGGGCGTGCGCGCGGAGTGGAACCGCTGGCTGACTGCGCGCTGGCAGCTCTCACTCGCGGCGGAGTACGCCAAAGCGCGCTATCACGACAACCCTGAGCTCAACGGCTTTAACCAGCTCGGTTCGGCCACGCTGCTGTGGCTGGCAGGCACGAAAACCTACCTTTATACTGGCGTGGATTTCAACCGTGAAAAAACCGCCACGCGCCGCCTATCGAACGACACCAAAACACTGCGCCTTGGCATCGGGCAAGAATGGCCGTGGCAGGTGGCCACGCGCGTGGGGCTTTCTCTCGCCAAGCGCGATTACAAAGCGCCCGCCAAGCTCGGTGGTATTTTGCCACTTCGCAAAGTGCGGTCAGACACCATTTACAGCGCAAACCTGATGCTGTGGAAGCGGGATTGGCAGTGGCAGGGCTTCACCCCCAAGCTGCAGCTGAGCTGGAAAAAGCAACGCAGCAATTTGCCAACGCTCTATTCCTACACCGAGAAAAACGTCAATTTAGTGATCACACGGGATTTCTAATCACAAAGTGCGGTTCGA
>NZ_JABTBO010000049.1 GCF_014884965.1 Spirabiliibacterium mucosae
AACGTCAACATTAATGCTCTTGTTGCTATTACCAAGCTCTTTATCGTCGGCATTAGTCACTTTCGCTTCAACCTTGATTTGCTTGGTGTCTTCAGTGACAGAAACTTGGATTTTCGCGCCGTTATCCAACACGTTTTTATCAACAGTGATTGGTTGCTGTGGTTTGCCATCAATTGTAACCATGAGTTTATCGCCTTCTCTAGCATCTTGTGGCAAGGTTACCAACACTTCTGCTTTATCTTTCTCACCACTATCAACTTCAGCTTTATTTAGCTTGTTATCTTTCGGTGATTTGTCTTCTGGGAACTCGATAGTTGGTGTTAAATCACGCGTATCGTCAACCAATTGTTCATTTGCATTAACAGGATCAGCATCCGCTGTGTTGCCTGCAGGGTCTTCTCCATGCGCAGTCACTTCGCCACCATCTTTCACTTTATCCGCTAGGATAGTTGCTGTGTTCCCTTCTGGATCAGGAATCGTGTCTTTGTCGTTAGATGTCCACTTGCCATCATCACCTTTAGTTAAGGTAACTTCTTTGTCTGGGCCATTATCTTGCGGCACTTTCACCACAACTTTGTCGACTGGTTTCGCGTCATCAGGCAAGCCAACGTCAACTGAGCCATCGTCTTTCGCGGTTAAAGTTGGTTTTGGCGCACTGAGATCGATTTCAATTGAGCCTTCGCCTAAGTTAGACTCATTGCCGGCATCATCAATCACTTTGGCTGTCACTTTCAGCACATCGCCATCTTTTACTGGCACTGGGTCAGTTTGTACATAGCCGTTGGTTAGATCGCTATCTTTCACAGTAATGCTTTGTTTTTTACCATTAATGGTTACTTCAACAGTATCACCCACTTCTGTGCCTTTTGGTAAGCTGATACGAACAGGTGTCGCGTTATCGTCACCTACTTCGTTTTTGTTAAGTTTGCCGTCAGCTTTATCATTGGCACTATCTTCAGGGAAGCTGATCACTGGCGCACCATCTTTGGTCAGTGTTTTAGGGTCATCACTGTTATCGCCATTATCTGCTGTACCATTGCCATCAACATCACCTGGCACTTGAGTATCGACTTCCAGTGTCTTCTCTGGTGAAGTTGCTGATTCGTTACCAGCTGGATCCGTCACTTTCGCAGTCACAGTGACTTTGTCACCGTTTTTCACAGGGATATCGGTGGTGACATGACCATTTTTAATGTCATCTTCAGTAACTGGCTCTTTGATGGTTTCTTTTTTGCCGTTGGTATCGACTGTGATTTCAACAGTATCACCTGGCTCTGTGCCTTTTGGCAGGCTCACTTCAACTGGTGTTTTGCCTTTAGGAACGGCGTCTTCTTTGGCGTTGAGTTTTCCGTCGCCATTTTTATCTTCTGGGAATGTTACAACTGGCGCGTCAGTTGCAATAACTGGATTATCACCCGCCGTCGCAGTGCTTGGATCACTGGTGTTGCCGCTGTCATCTGTGGCAGTGCCAGTCACAGTTGAGCCGTCTTTGACTTTGTCAGCTGGAATGGTGGTTTTGCCTGTTTTAGGGTCAACGTTGAGGTTTGGATCGGTGCTTGACCAGCCATCTTTACCTTTTTCGATCACAGCGGTGTGTGTTTGGCCGTTTTCATCGGTATATTCCACAGTCACTTTTTTGGTGTCTTTGTCTGTTGGCGGCAAAATAGTGATTGAGCCGTCGTCATTGGCTGTGATGCTCGGTGCGTGTGGGGCAGTGGTGTCTGCTTGGTTGCCATTGCCGTCATCGCCACCGTTGGAGTGGAACAGTGCCGCGCCGCCCAAGCCTAACAATGGCACCAATGCCAGCAACCACCATGGGCTGAATGCCCAAAGTGCGGTCACAGGCTCGCCACCGAGTGCTTGGCCTGCCGCTGCGCCATCGGCTAATTCGGTCACTGCATCGGCTTTGACCGCACTTTCAGGCACGTATGGGTAGACTTTGCCATTTTCAAATTGGCCAACCAGCAAGCTGTCGGCACCATTGCCATCAGCGTAGTAGCCTTCAATGATGAGATCAGGTTGCTCAATCGTTGAGCCTTCAAACGCCACTTTGAGGTCGTCGCCGTCGCGTTGGATCATAATGTTTTCAGGCGCGAAGTTGGTCGCGTCGTCTGTTAATTGATAATTAACGTGCGGCTGCGCTTTCACAATAACCGCTTTGCCCGAGTGGACCGCAATTTTAACCGTGTCTAATGTTTCTTTTGCGTTGTTGATGTTCAACGTAATTTGTTTAGCCATTTGATTTACCTTAAATTAACTTGTTCATGGCGCCCAACCGCACTTTGCATTTTTGCCGTTGGGCTTGTGTTCATTTTGGAATTACTTGTTTTCACCGTGCACGATGATGGCAACACGACGGTTTGGTTGGTCGCATTGTTGGCGTGCTTTAGCGTTGTTCGGGAATTGCGTGCGGCAGTTTGGCACCACCAGCTCCGCTTGGCCACGGCCTTCCGTCATAATGAGGTTTGACTGAACGCCGCCTTGCACTAGCGCTTGTTTCACCGTCGCCGCACGTTTGGCAGAGAGCGCTTTGTTGTAAGCGGCGTTGCCTTCTGGGTCAGTGTAGCCAATCACGAGGATATCTTTGATTTTTGCTGGGTTTTGTTTGATGTCGGCAGCCACTTCCGCCACTTCTTGCTTGCCTTTAGCGAGCATGTCGCCGTAGGCCGCGCGGTTGAATTTGAACAGCGCTGAGGCATCCAAGTTGTATTGTTTCAACACGGTTGAGCATTGCGCCACTTTGTCCACGCGTGGCAGGGTGTGGTTTTGGCGTTTGACGTTTTTCAGCTCTTCTTTGGCTACGTCTTCGCTCACTTGCGCCAGGGCTGGTTTGCCGTTTTGGTTCACGATTTTGAAAAATGCCACGTGATTTTCAGGCAAGTTGTAGTATTGGCCTTTGGTCGCTTTTTCGCGGTAGGCTGGGTCTTGCTGGGTAAACTCGGCGAACAGGCGTTGGTTAGCTGAGCAAACATTTTCTTGACGATACGCATTTGGCTGCAATGAGGCCAAGTATTCACCGTTGATGTAAACGTTCACGGTGGAGCCGTCGATGGCATCCGCTGGGCGGTAAATCACCACAGATGCGCGGCCTTCTGGCACTGAGTCGCTGTAGCCTACGTTTTTGGTGTCGGTCCATGTCAGTGGATCGTGGTAGACACAAGCGGTGGTTAAAAATGGCAAAAGTGCTAACAGCCATTTGCGTGAAAAAAATGTCATAAGTACTCCTGAGTGGCATTCGCCGGTTGTAAAAATGTTAAATTAATTTTTTCATTCGAAAATAAAGCGCGCAGTTTACTTTTAAAGCAATGTAAAATCAACGGTAAATTAGGCTTTTCACTGGCATTGCAGCGAGCTGCGTTTGGCTACAAAGTTAAATATCGTTAAATTTCAGTTAGTTGAAAATTGTTTACTTTGTAGCCTTTTGCTTTAATAGGCGTAATTTATCAACGTTGGCGCAAATTTCGTCAATTATAATGTATGTGATTTGTAAACGCAAGGCTTGTTGTTGTTGTTGTTGTTGTTGTTGTTGTTAAGATGTTGATATTTAAGTTGATATAAGTAAAAATGATTTTTGTGTAAATTTTATGCTTTTTGTGTTTATTTTGTGATTTTGTTTTTGAGTTTGTTTTAGGCTGGGTGATTTTTATTTTCGTAACCGCAATTTTGGTTATTATGATGCCATTATTTTGCTTTTCCTTTTCTGTTTTCTTTCATGACTCCGTCATCACGCTACGGTTTCGCCGTTGGCGAC
>NZ_JABTBO010000005.1 GCF_014884965.1 Spirabiliibacterium mucosae
AACAACCTGATAACAAAAAAGACATTAGAAAAAATATTTTTTTCATCACTTCTCTCCCTCCGAATTGGAATGCTTGAAATTTTCTGAATCAGAGAAGCCATAACCCCCTGTGACTTGACCACCCACATTCATCTGTTTGCCAACATAACGCCTATATCTTGCGGGTTTTTAACGTTAACGTTCTCAGCGTCAGCGGTGATCCCTTCACGTCGCCCAAGGCAGCGTCATTCCATCAACGATTATATTTAGAGAGAAGAAATAAAGCCAGTATTAGCTATCTGCTGGTGGCTGTTGTGATGTTTTGCCAATGTCACTTTTAAATCACAGCCACCGAACAGCCACCAGTGGGGCATTTTTGCAAAAGTGCGGTGGCGTTTAGTCATAAAAAAAGCCGCTTTGTTAGCGACTATCTTTTTGAAATGATTGATTATTTTCAATGGTGCCCGAGGCCAGACTTGAACTGGCACAGCTCGAAAGCCGAGGGATTTTAAATCCCTTGTGTCTACCGATTCCACCACTCGGGCTTGAGGGTGGAGCGGGAAACGAGACTCGAACTCGCGACCCCAACCATGGCAAGGTTGTGCTCTACCAACTGAGCTATTCCCGCATTGCTCTCAAGTGCTGTGCATTTTACTGATTTTCGCTTTTAAGTCAACCGCGATTTTGCACCGCGTGGTTTGACTGCTCAAAAAACAGCTTTTTAAGGCGTTAAATCATCAAGCAAGCTGCCGCGTGCGGCTTTGAGGTATTGCAGCATCGACCACACGGTTAAAATCGCGGCAATATAAAGCGCGATGGTGGCTAAAGTTTCCATCCACGGCGCGGCGCGCCAGAGCAAGCCGATGAGGGAGATCATCTGTGCGGTGGTTTTCACTTTGCCCCAAATAGACACGGCCACTTTGCTTCTATCCCCGATTTCGGCCATCCATTCCCGCAAGGCGGAGATGATGATTTCACGCGAGATCATCACAATCGCCGGCAGCGTGATCCAAATTGAGTGGTAATATTCCACCACCAACACCAAGGCGGCCGCCACCATCACTTTGTCGGCTACGGGGTCTAAAAAGGCGCCAAAGCGGGTGGTTTGGTTCCATTTGCGTGCTAAAAAGCCATCAAACCAGTCGGTGATGGCGGCAATCAAAAACACAAGTGCGGTCAAAAATGGCGCCCATTTGTAAGGCAGGTAGAAACAAGCTATGAACAGCGGAATCAATACCACGCGAAACAGGGTGAGGAATGTTGGGATGTTTAATTTCATAGCAGTCAATTCAGCGCACAATTTGGCTCATTGTACTCCAAATTCGTGGGCTTGAAAACTCACGAATGCTTGAGATAATCAAAAATTGTCTCCGCCATGGTTTTGGAAATGCCAGGCACGCGGGCAATGTCGTCCACGGTGGCGGCCTTTACCCCTTGCATGCCGCCAAGGTATTTCAGCAGTGCTTGGCGGCGCTTGGCGCCAATGCCTTCAATCGCTTCAAGCCCACTTTGGGTGAAGGCTTTTTGCCGTTTTTTGCGGTGCGCGCCAATGGCGTGGCGGTGGGATTCATCACGAATATGTTGAATCAAATGCAGCGCACTGCTGTCGGCTGGCAGGTGGAACTCTTTATCTTGCCGGCTGATGATGAGCGTCTCCAGCCCCGCTTTGCGGTCCACCCCTTTGGCCACGCCAATCAACAACGGCTTGTTTTTATCCCACTCCACATCAAGGCTGTCGAACACCGCTTGGGCGCGATTAAGCTGCCCCTTGCCGCCGTCGATAAAAATAATGTCAGGCACTTTGCTTGGCTCAAGTGGCTTGTTGTAGCGTTTAAGCAAGGCCTTTTCCATCGCGGCATAATCATCACCTGGGGTGATGCCTTCAATGTTAAAGCGACGATAATCGGCCTTGAAAGGCCCCTCGTGATTGAACACCACGCACGAGGCCACCGTTTGCTCCCCCATGGTGTGGCTGATGTCAAAGCACTCCATGCGCTTGATGTGATCAAGGCCTAAAAGTGCGGTTAAAGCTTGGTAGCGCTCGCCGATGCGGCCACTTTGCTTGAGCTGCTCGGTTAGCGCGTTGTCAGCGTTGATTTCAGCCAAATGTAAAAATTTAGACTGCTTGCCCTTGGCGTTGTCTTGAATGTGGACTTGCACGCCGGCTTGCTCGCTCAGCGCGGTTTCAAGCACCGTTTTGTCTTTGAGTTTGCGATTAACCACAATCCGCTTTGGAATGCTGCGTCCCTGTGCGCCCTGCAGGTAAAATTGGCCCAAAAAGCCATGGGTGATTTCATCGAGTGCGGTGTAGCTTGGCATTTTCGGGAAGTAGCCTCGGCTGCCGAGCACTTTGCCTTGGCGGATAAAAATCATATACACGCACGCCAGCCCGTGGCGGTGGGCAATGGCGATGAGATCCATATCCTCACCTCGCGCATTGGCCACAAATTGCTGCTCTGTCACCGCCCGCACTGACTGAATTTGGTCACGAAATAACGCGGCTTTTTCAAAATCAAGCTGGCTGCTTGCCTGCTCCATTTGGCTGACCAGTTGCTCGATGATCTGGCTGTCGCGCCCTTGCAAAAACAAGCGCACATAATTGACCTGCTGCTGGTAGTCTTCATCACTGACGTAGCCACTCACGCACGGCGCCAGGCAGCGGCCAATTTGATACTGCAGGCACGGGCGCGAGCGGTTGCGATAAACCGAGTTTTCACACTGGCGAATCGGGAACATTTTTTGAATCAAGCCCAAGGCTTCGCTCACCGCGTAACGGTTTGGGTAGGGGCCGAAATAATCGCCTTTGATCTTTTGGCTGCCACGGTGAAACGTCACCCGCGGGTGGCGCTCTTTGGTGAGCAAGATGTAAGGGTACGATTTATCATCGCGCAGTAATACGTTGTATTTCGGCTGGTATTTTTGGATATAGTTGTGCTCAAGCAGCAGCGCTTCAGTTTCAGAGTGGGTGACGGTCACATCAATATGGGCGATCAGCGCCACCAGCGCTTCGGTTTTTTTGCTGCCGAGATGTTTGCGGAAATAGCTGCTTAAACGCTTTTTGAGATCTTTGGCCTTGCCAACATAAATCACCTCGCCCTCGGCGTTATACATACGATAAACGCCAGGCTCGCTGGTTACATTGGCAAGGAATGTTTTGGCGTCAAACATCAACAAGGCGCACTATTTTTTGAACAAACCACCAAGCACCGACTGGATGCCTTTGCTGAGCAAATCACCGTTGCCCGCGTCGTTCAAATGGCCATTAGGGCTGAGTTTGTCAACAATTTGCGGCAAAAATTGCGATAACAAATCTGACGCTTGGTGTTTATTCTCAAGGCCAGCCTCTTTGGCGGCGTGCTCAAGATCCTGTGAGCCAATCGCCTGGTCAATCTCTTGTGGTGAAACGGGTTTGTTTTCACCTTGGCCGAGCCACGATTGCACCAAATCACCCAAGCCACCTTGTTGAAATTTGGCCAGCAGCCCTTGCAGGCCGCCTTGGGAGTTTAATAATGCGTTAATCAACTGCATTGCCTGTACACTTTGCCCGCTTTTGCCTTGGCCGAACAGCCCAGACAAGACGGAGCCAACCACTTTTTCAAACATCGTTTAGCCCTCTTGGTTATGCTAAAATTTGGCGGACTTTTTCCAAGTCCTCCGCGGTGTCCACCCCAACAGCGGGCGTTTCTTTGGCAATCGCGATGTGGATTTTTTCACCATACCACAACACCCGCAACTGCTCTAATGATTCGATTTGCTCAATCGGGCTTGGCGCCCACGCCACATACTGGCGGATAAACCCCGCGCGATAGGCATAAAGCCCAATATGGCGCAAATAGTCAAACTTTTCAACCGCACTTTGTGCCTCACTCGCCCCTTGTTTGGCAAATTCATCACGGTGCCACGGAATTGGCGCACGGGAAAAATAGAGCACATAGCCGTCTTTATCGCACAGCGCTTTAACCACATTTGGGTTGGCCAGCTCGTGTGCATCGTCAATTTTCACCGCCAGTGTGGCCATTTTCGCCTCACTGCCCGCAAGCAACGTGGCCACTTGTTCGATAATCACAGGCGGAATTAACGGCTCGTCGCCTTGCACGTTGACCACAATCTCATCATCCGCCAAGCCCAGCACGTCAATCACCTCCGCCAAACGCTCGGTGCCAGAGTTGTGATGAGCGGAGGTCATGCACACCTCGCCACCAAATTGCTCGACCGCACTTTTCACGCGTTCGTCATCGGTGGCCACCACCACGCGTTCGGCGCCGGCGTTTTTCGCTTGTGCCCACACGTGTTGAATCATCGGCCGGCCGGCGATATCCGCCAGCGGCTTGCCTGGCAGGCGGGAGGAGGCATAACGCGCTGGAATAATCACGGTGAAATTAGCCATGTTGCACCTCCTCGTTGAGCGCAACCGCACTTTCAGGCAGCAGCACGACAATGTCTTGATCGATGGGATAAGCCAACTTTTCATGCTCACAAATCAGCCGTGCATGCGCCTCGTCATAGCGCAATTTGGCTTGACAACGCGGGCAAGCCAACATGCCTAACACCTGTTTATTCATTTCACTAACCTCACTATGTTCTCGATAATCGGCTCAATTTCAGCACTCATCTGTGCTTGCACAGGCACATACCACCAATTGCTTTGCGCCTGCGCGTGGTATTTCACGGCGTCTTTTTCTGTCATCAGCAAATGCTGCTGCTCTGTCACCATCGCCTGCAGCTGCTCGGCACTCGCGTGATGATGATCGGCCAAACTGTGCTGGGCGATCGGTTGAATACCAAAATGCGCTAACGTACTAAAAAAGCGCGGCGGGTGGCCAATGCCGGCCATCGCCACTACCGTTTGGGTAGCAAACTCGCGCAGTGGCCGCACCTCTTGCGTGCGCATATTCACCGCACTGTCAGCCACAAGGCGCATTTGTACCTCGCCTGCGCTCGCCTGGCCACCGTTGCAAATGATGCCATCCACTGTTTTAAGCCGGGCTGGGCACTCACGCAGGGGGCCGGCGGGCAGTAAAAAGCCATTGCCCAAGCGGCGCTCGCCGTCAATCACCGCCAGCTCCACATCGCGCACAAGCTTGTAGTGCTGCATGCCATCATCGGCGAGAATAACATCAACCGCACTTTGTGCCAGCAGCGCTTCAATCGCCTGCTGTCGATTCGGGCACACTGCCACAGCAGCACCCGTGCGCTTGGCGATGAGCACCGGCTCATCACCGACTTGTTGCGCGTCGCTGGCCGCATTAACCAACCGCACTTTGTCTGTTTTTTCCCCACCATAACCGCGGGAGATCACCCCCACACGCAAGCCTCTTGCTTGCAATGCCTGCGCCAGCCAAATCACCACGGGCGTTTTGCCATTGCCCCCAACGCTGATGTTGCCCACAATCACCACGGGCACGGGCGCTGTGTAGGGCGTGAATACGCGCTGATAGCACCACCGCCGCAGGCTGGCCACCAGAGCAAAAAGTGCGGAGAGCGGCAACAAGAGATAACTTAAAAACGTCCGTTTATACCAAAATGTCATCATGATGCGTGGTTAAATTGCATTTTATGCAGCTGAGCATAGGCCTGCCCTTTTGCCAGCAGATCGCTGTGGGTGCCTTGCTCAACAATTTCACCGTGGTCAACCACCACAATTTCATCGGCATTTTCAATGGTGGAAAGCCGATGGGCGATCACAATAATCGTGCGCTCACTGCGCATGTCATCCAGTGCCGCTTGAATGGCGCGCTCTGATTCGGTATCCAGCGCGGAGGTTGCCTCATCAAGCACCAATACGCTAGCATTGCGCAACAGCGCGCGGGCAATGGCCAAACGCTGGCGCTGGCCGCCAGAGAGCATCACGCCGTTTTCGCCCACCACGGTGTCCATGCCTTGCGGCAAATCTTCAATAAATTCCAGCGCGTAGGCCGCTTTGGCCGCCGCGACAATTTGCTCACGGGTGTATTGGTCGGTGGCGGCGTAGGCAATGTTATTCGCCACGGTATCGTTGAACAGATGCACCTGTTGTGATACCACCGCGCAGTGATTGCGCAGGTTTTCAAGCGTGTAATCCTGCACGTTGCGCCCATCAAGGCACACCTCGCCGTGGTGCACGTCGTAAAAGCGCGTGATCAAATTGGCGATAGTCGATTTGCCCGAGCCAGAGCGCCCCACCAGCGCCACGGTTTTGCCCGCCGGGATGGTGAGATTGATATGGCGCAGCACATCGTTGTTTTTGCTGGCATAACGGAAGGTGACATCACGAAAGCTCACCTCGCCACGCACCTGCTCCACCGCCAGCGTGCCGTTGTCTTTTCTTCGGCAAATCCATGATGCTAAACAGCGTTTGGCAGGCTGCCATGCCGCGTTGGAACTGGGCGTTCACGTTGGTTAAGGATTTCAGTGGCTTCATCATCGCCAGCATTGACGAGAACACCACGGTGAAATCCCCCGCCGTCAATGATTGCTCCATTATACTTGGAATCGTGGCGAGATAGAGCACCACCGCGAGGGCGAAAGAAGCGATGATCTGCACAATCGGGTCAGAAATGGCCGAGGCCATCATCATCTTCATGCCCTTGCGGCGCATGTCGTTGCTGACATGGTTAAAGCGATCTTCCTCCACTTTTTGACCACCAAAGGAGAGCACCACTTTGTGGCCTTTAAGCATTTGCTCGGCACTGGCGGTCAGCTCGCCCATTGAGGTTTGCATATTTTTGCTCAATCGGCGAAAGTGCTTTGAAATCATGCTGATCAGCACCGCGATAATCGGCCCGATGATAAAGAGCACCACCGAAAGCTGCCAGCTGGTGTAGATCATCACCGCCAACAGTGAAATTAAATACGCCCCTTCGCGCACAATGGTCACCAGCGCGCCCGAAGACGATGCGGCCACTTGTTCTGAATCATAGGTGATGCGCGAGAGCAATTTGCCCGAGGAGTTGTTATCAAAAAAGGTGACGGGCATATACATCATGTGTTTGAACAATTTGCGCCGCATCACCATAATCACTTTGCCAGACACCCACGCCAAGCAATAGGTGGAAACAAAATTACTCAAGCCGCGGAAGAAAATCAAAATCACCACCACCACGGCCATGATTTTCAAAAAGCTGCTGTCCGCCTTGCCAAAGCCGTCATCAAGCAGTGGTTTTAGCATATAAATCAAGCCAGAGTCGGTCAAGGCGTTGATGATCAGCGCGATCGCCGCCACAATCAGGCCAGATTTAAACGGCACAATCATCGGCCACAGGCGCTTGAATGTTTTGCCAGTGGAGAAATCTTTATCCAGTAATTCAGTTTCGGTTTCGTTCATTTTTATCATCTTTTCGCTAATTTGGGCTTATTTTAACTGTTATTGCCCGCCACGCCAACAATTGAATGAAACCACGGCGCATATCGCGTGCGCGCGCAGGTGATCTCCACATCGGGCGGGTCATACACATTCAGTTGAATTTGCCCGCAACGTGCGGTGTCGAAAACCGCACTTTGCACTTTTTCAAGCCGCGCAAGCACGCTCGGGTGCGGGAAGCGCCACGGATTATTCAACCCCACGCCGATGAGTGCCACGCGCGGTTGCAGCTGTGACAAAAACCGCCACGAGCTGGAGGTTTTGCTGCCATGATGCGCCACTTGCAGCCAATCAACTGGCCCAACTTGGGCGGCAATGGCACGCTCGCCCGCGGCGTCGAGATCGCCTGTGAGCAAAAAGCGCAACCCATCGCGGGCAATCAGCAGCACGCAAGAGTCGCCATTTTGTGCTCGTGCCACCTGGCGCGGCGGCCAAAGTGCGGTTATCTCAAAGCCTTGCCACTGCCAGCGCTGGCCTTGCACGCAGGCCATCGGCGCGCGGCCATAATCTTTATGCGACGGGCTGATGAGATTAAGGTTGGGGTACGCCGTTAGCAGATCCCGCGCGCCACCGCTGTGATCGTTATCGTCATGGCTCACCACCAGCCACTGCGGCTCAAGCCCAGCGCGGGTAAGAAAGGGCATGATTTCAAGCTGGGCCATGCTGCCACGCCCCAGCCAACGCCGGTGTCATAAATCAGTGCGTTGTGGTGGCGATTTAACACCAGCGAGAGCCCCTGCCCCACATCCATCACATTGAGCTGCCATTGCGGCGCGCGCGCCACCATTCCGCCTAAGCACCCCAGCGCCAGCGCACCAAAGGCCAGCGCACTTTTGCCATAATGCAAAAAAGGCTTTGTGAAGGTGTCATCATGGGTAACAGGGCGCCATTTAAGGATAAGCAATAAAAGTGCGGTCAGGCCAAACAGCGCGGCGCTCAAGGCCAGCATCTGGTGGTTTGATAGGCTCAATAAGCGATTTGGCAAACTCTCAAGCAGCCACAGGCAGCCGCTCAATAAGCTATCAAGCCACGCCCAAGGCAGCGCGGCGGTGGCAATGTTGAATAACAACAGCGGCATCACCACCACGGTGAAAATCGGCAATAGCAGCAGATTCGACCACAACGCCCCGAGCGGCAGCTGGCCAAAGAGCCACAATTGCAACGGCGTGAGCAGCAAAAGTAACCCAACTTGCAGGTGCAACAACCCGAGCGCGGCGTAGGCGAGTTTGCCAGCCGTGGTGCGTTGCAACCGCACTTTGAGGTTTTGCCCGCGCCAGTGCCATTGCCCAAGCGGCAAAAAGGTGTTGAACAGCCCAATGGCAGCCACGGCACCAAAAGAGAGCCAAAAGCCCGATTGCAAATAGGCAAACGGCCAAATTAGCGTGACCACCAATGCGGCATAAAGCAGCACTTGCCAAGGGCGCAGGTGAATACGCAACATTGTTGCCAAAAGCCACACCCCAAGCATGCACAGCGCGCGCTGGGTCGGCAGTGAGAAGTTGGCCAAATAGCTATATAAAAGCGCAAACACAAAGCTGGTGAGTAGCGGAAAGTGCGGTGACAGCCAGCGCGCTGGCATCAGCCACTGCATAGCGCGAGCCAACATAAAGCCGAAGAGCGCAATCAGCCCAATGTGCAGCCCTGAAATGGCCATTAAATGCGCTGTGCCACTGGCTCGAAACAGCGCCCACTGGCTTTGGCTGACCGCCTCTCGCTCACCAAAGCCCAGCGCGAGCAGCAGGCCTTTATTTTCTAGATTTGTCAGCGCACGCTGCGTTTTGGCCAACAGCTCGGCGCGCAGCCCTGAGGGCTCGGCCAGCTGTTGCCCCTGCTTGACCGTGGCGGTTGCGATAATCCCTTGCGCAATCAGCCAGCGCTGGCGGCTAAAACCCCCGATATTCAGCCGTCCCTTGAGCGCCGTGGGTTTGAGTGAAAGCTGCCAGTGCGCGCCGACTTGGGCGGGGCTGTCGAGCTTCCAGTTTAGCAATAGCTTTTGCCAGCCCAACTGCCATGGGCGCAAATCCACCTGCGCCACCACGCTGGTGTAAACCGCACTTTGGCTTTTCACCTCCACGAGCTCCGCCGTGGTGGAAATCGCCCCTAATTGCGACGCGGCATTGGCCTGCGCCCAAAAATGCGCGATCTGCCATTGTGTGAATGCTGCACAAAACAGGAAAAGTGCGGTTGTGCCAAGCGCGCGCACACGTTTGCGCCAGCCCAGCAGCGCCAGCACCACGCCTGCAGCGCACAGGTAGGGGTATGCCCCCAAGGCCGCGAGGGGCAAAAATAACACTTGCAAAAGTGCGGTTAAATAACACAGTGAAAATCGTAACACGCGCGCTGAGAGTTTGCTAAATAATAGACAAATAGCAAAAAGCCACATTGGAGAAAAGGCCAGGCCCGTGATTTTGGAATGGCGATCGCAAAAGTGAAACTCATCACAAATTTCAATAAAAGTTGACATAAAAGCGCCTGCCTGTGTAAAAAAAGTGCAATCTTGACAATATTTTATTTGCCAAATGCGGACAGGTCTGATAAATATACGCCTTTAAAAAATCGCGACAGACTCTACCTCGATGGAGTTAATGTCATTCACTCATGCATGAACCTCGCTTTAGCAGTTCACACACAGGAGAATAAAATGAGTAAAAGTGCGCCGAAAACGTCGTTGAGCCTTTTGTCTTTGGCTGGCGTGGAGCCTTACGTCGAAAAGAAAAATGAAGAATATATGAACGAGAATCAGCTCGCTCATTTCAAAAAAATTCTCCATGCTTGGCGAAACCAAATTGTTGATGAAGCGGGCAAAACCGTTGCACAAATGCAAGACGAAGCCGCCAACTTCCCAGACCCGGCCGACCGTGCCACCCAAGAAGAAGAGTTTTCACTGGTGTTGCGTAGCCGTGACCGCGAGCGCAAATTGCTGAAAAAAATTGACCACACATTAGCCAAAATTGAAACAGGTGATTTCGGCTACTGCGACACCTGCGGTGTCGAAATTGGCATTCGTCGCCTTGAGGCGCGCCCAACGGCGGATTTGTGCATTGATTGCAAAACATTAGCCGAAATACGCGAAAAACAAACCTCAAAATAATGCACGAACGCCCCTGCTTGCAGGGGCTTTTCACTTGCAAAATCCACTTTTTTGACTACAATTTGCAATCAAATTCAAGCTTGCCAATTGAGGTGCCCTATTTTAAAACTGATTAAACAATTTTTCGGCAAAGTCGAACAACCCAGCAACCCGCAGCCGACTACAACTGCCCCTGCGCCGAGCCCTGCCCCACGCCCAGCCGAAACGCATGGGCAAGAAACACTTCAGCCCACTCGCGTGAAGGCCTCAAGCATCGGCGTGCACACCAAGCTGGTATCTCACAACGCACTGAGTGTGGTCACCAAACTGCAGCGCCACGGTTATGAGGCCTATTTGGTTGGCGGCTGCCTGCGCGATATGCTGCTTGAGCGAAAGCCGAAAGATTTTGACGTGGCCACCAACGCCAGCCCAGAACAGATCAAGCGCGCCTTTGGCCGCCAATGCCGCCTTGTCGGCCGCCGCTTTCGCCTAGCGCACATTATGTGTGGGCGCGAAATTATTGAAGTGGCGACCTTCCGCGGCGAATCCGAAACCTCGGATGAATTACAGCGCAAATGCAACACCGACGGCATGCTGCTGCGCGATAATGTTTACGGCACTCTCGAAGACGACGCCAAGCGGCGCGATTTCACCGTCAACTCCCTTTATTATGATCCGCAGCGCAATGAAGTGCTGGATTATTTCAACGGCGTGGACGACATCCGCGCGGGCAAGCTGCGCCTTATTGGCGACCCTAAAGTGCGGTATCAAGAAGACCCTGTGCGCATTTTGCGCGCGGTGCGCTTTATGGCCAAGCTGGATATGTTCCTAGAACGCGAAAGCCTTGAGCCGATAGCGCACTATGCCCCACTACTACGCCAAATCCCTTCTGCGCGCTTATTTGATGAGTCACTCAAACTGCTGCAAAGTGGTAATGGCTTGAAAACCTACCGCCTGTTGCGGGAATATGATTTGGTGAAATACCTCTTCCCGACCTTGGTGGCCTATTTCACGCCAAATCAAGACTCCCTCGCCGAGCGCATGATTGAGCACGCCCTGCGCTCAACCGATGAGCGTATCGCCGATAACTTGCGGATTAACCCGGCGTTTATGTTTGCCGCGATTTTTTGGTACCCACTGCGTGAGAGCATGGAGCAGCTGAAAAACGAAGCAAATTTGAAAAACAACGATGCCTTTAACGTCGCCGCCGCCGATGTGCTCAGTGGCCTTTGCAAAGCACTGGCGGTGCCACGGCGTCACACCATGGTGATTCGGGAAATTTGGTCACTGCAATTGCAGTTTCCACGGCGCAACGGCAACCAAGCTGAGCGCATTTTTGCTCGCAAC
Source organism: Spirabiliibacterium mucosae (assembly GCF_014884965.1). Lineage (GTDB taxonomy): Bacteria > Pseudomonadota > Gammaproteobacteria > Enterobacterales > Pasteurellaceae > Spirabiliibacterium > Spirabiliibacterium mucosae. Next base: position 11,736 of record NZ_JABTBO010000005.1, read on the forward strand.
AAATTCCGCGCTGGCTTTGATTTGCTCGCCATGCGCGCAGAATTAGAAAAAGGCGATTTAATCGAGCTGACCGAATGGTGGCATGCCTATCAATTAAGCAACGAAAGCCAGCGTCAAGCGTTGGTGGACGAGCAAAATCAAAAATCGCCACCGGCGAAAAAACGCCGCCCACGCCGGCGTCGCAAACGCAAACCTGCCACCACGGGAGCCAATAATGCCTAGCGTGCGCGCCTTTATTGCCCTTGGCAGCAATTTGGGCAACCCTGTTGAGCAGCTTGAGCGCGCCTTGAATGCCCTCAAGCAGCTGCCTGACACGCAGCTCAGTGCGGTCAGCGCGTTTTATCAAAGCGTGCCCCTTGGCCCGCAGGATCAACCTGATTACGTCAACGCCGTCGCCGCTGTTGATACCGCACTTTCACCTTTGGCACTGCTCGAGCAGCTCCAACAAATTGAACAGGCCCAAGGCCGCGTGCGCAAACGCCGCTGGGGCGAGCGCACGCTTGACCTCGACATTTTGCTCTACGGCAATACCTTCATCCAAAGTGAGCGGCTCACCGTGCCGCACTACGACATGCACCAGCGCGAATTTGTGCTGATCCCACTGCTTGAGATCGCCCCTGATCTCATCATGCCCGATGGCACACCACTGCACGCCCTCGCTGAGCCTTTTGCCAATCACACCATGCAAAAAGTGCGCTAGCGTCTACGATCGTCATCGCATTTTGCCCGCCGCGGCCTTGCTCTGCGCCTCGCCGTAATTTAACCTGCAAGCACACACCACCGCAGGAGGCACTATGTTAACGTTATTTAAACGCCCAATTGAAAAAGAAACTTTAGATGCGTGGGCTAAAATGAGTGATGACATTGCTAAGGTTGCTATCTTAGCTGTTCCTGTTGTCATTTTAGGGGAAAATGCTATACTCAATAAAGGATTAAACGCAGTCATGCTGCTAATGGCGATATTTCTCTTTATGAATATTGCTCGCAAACTGAGAGTATTAAAGGCAACATTAGGGGGATAAATGAGCGCAGTGACATTCAGCATCGCTACTTTTCTACTTATGGCGATACTCTTCAACTACTTGGTATCAAAACTCGCCAATAAAAATAATTAACTTAAGCCTGCCCACGCAGGCTTCATTATTCCTGCCCTAAACCCTTGCGCAAAAACGGTTCAAAAAAGTCGTATTCCACCAAAAAGGCATCGTGGCCGAAGTCGGAATTGAGCTCGTAATAGTCAAGATTCACGCCGCTTGCTCGCAACTCATCGCGGCTGGCGTGCATATCACTTAAGGTGAAGAGTTGATCGCTGGCGACAGCAATCATGGTGTAGTGCGCTTGAATGCGTGAAAGTGCGGTTTGACGGCTTTCATAGCCGTCGGCAGGGTCAAAGCTGTCGAGCGCGCGGGTGAGGTGCAAATAGCTGTTGGCATCAAAGCGGTCAAGAAATTTTTGCCCTTGATAGCTCAAATAAGACTCCACCTGAAAGGTGTCGCCAAAATAGCGCGGCTCTTGCTTTTTGGCGCGGCCAAAGGCCTTGTTGAGTTGGCGGCCCGTGCGATAGGTCAGCATGCCGAGCATCCGCGCCACGGCCAGCCCTTGATGCGGTGGCGTGCTCTCATAGTAATCGCCATTATTAAAGTGCGGATCTGCGATGATCGCCTGGCGCATCACATGGTCAAACCCCACCGCCTCAGGGCTTAGTGCCAGTGAGGAGCACAAGTTAATCACATGGGTTATCATCTCGGGATACGCAATCGCCCACTGGGTAGCCTGCATGCCGCCAAAAGAGCCGCCGATCACCGCGTGCAAATGATGAATCTCGAGATAATCCAACAGCGCTTTTTGCACGGCAACGATATCCTGCACGCTAATAGCTGGGAAGCGGCTGCCAAAGGCCTTGCCGTCAGGCGCTAGAGAAGACGGGCCCGTTGTGCCCATGCAACCGCCAAGCACGTTGGAGCAAATGAAAAAATAGCGCTGCGTGTCCAACGCCAGCCCTGGCCCCATAAAATTTTGCCACCAGCCTTTTTGCCCCGATTCACTCGCGTGATAAGGCTCGGCGTCGCCGGTGAGCGCATGGCAAATCAGCACAGCGTTGTCGCGCGCGGGATTGAGCGTGCCGTAGGTTTGGTAGGCCACCTCAATGTTGGCAAGCGCGCCGCCATTGAACAGGGCAAGCGGTGCGTGTTGAAATAGGGTTACACGTTTGATTGTCATAGACCTTACACAGCGGGTTGACGAAATGCCATTACGTTACCGAGCGGCGGGAGATGTCAAGAAATTTTAGCAGTCTAAACGTCTAGATTTAAAAACGGCTAAAATAGTCTTTGCATTTTGCCGCTTGCACGGTATGCTTATACCATTTTTCATCATAGTAAACATTATGTTACATCATCCAATTAAAGGCGCTGTGGCGATGATTCTCGCCGGCGTGGTGTTCGCCGCCATCAATGCCCTAACCCAAATTTTGGGGTTGCACTCCGCCATTAGCTCACAATCGGTGGCGTTGTATCAATATTTATTCGCCTTGCTGTTTTTAGCGCCCAGCCTCTTTCGAGCGGGCAAAAGCGTGCTCAAAACGCGCTATCTCACCTGGCATATCGTGCGGGTGGGGATTTCGGTTATCGGCATTCAGTGTTGGATCAGCGCGCTGATCTACCCCATCCCGATTTGGCAAGGCATCGCCTTGATTATGACCTCGCCTCTGTTCGCCACCCTCGGCGCGGCACTTTTTTTGAAAGAAAAGGTCGGCGCAAACCGCCTGTTCGCCACCTTGCTTGGCTTTAGTGGCGCGATGTTGATTTTAAAACCGTGGGCGGAGGACTTTAACCCCGTGGCACTGCTGCCTGTGGCTGCCGCACTGTGTTGGGCCATTTATTCATTAATGGTGAAAAAGCTCTCGGCTCACGAGTCACCCACCACCATTGTGGTCTATCTGTTTATTTTAATCACGCCGTTTAACCTATTAATGGCGCTTAACAACAGCCTTGTTGCGCCCACTGCGATGGAGTTGGGCTATTTGATTTTGCTTGGCTTTTTAACCGCGATTGCGCAGTTGGCGGTGGCGAAGGCGTATAATTTTGCCGATGCGGCCTATTTGCAGCCGTTTGATTTTTTAAAACTGCCACTCAATGTGCTCGCCGGCTGGTGGATCTTCTCCACGGTGCCGCCTGGGCGGCTGTGGCTGGGCGCGGCGCTGATTATTATCGCGATTTTATACATCACCTACAGCGAAAATGCCGCGCAAAAAGCAAAAGTGCGGTCTGCGTAGCTTTTATCGCGCGGGCAAACTCGGTATAATCGCCCTAGGCTAAGCGCATAAGAAGATTATGGCGAAAAAGAAATCACCTCAGAAAACCGCACTTTCCTCCATCCACGAGCGCTTAGCGCGGCTCGGCGCACCGTTGCGCGCCTTGTTACCCAAACTGCTGCGATATCTTGGCATCAGCGCGCTGGCGGCGGTATTGTTGGTGGCGGTCATTGATATTGGCGTGAGTTTGTATGTGCGTGGTGATGTGTATGAAAACGCCGACGAGCTGCCCTATCGCCCTTATGGCTTGGTGCTCGGCACCTCGCGCTATTTCAGCGACAACTCGCTCAATTTATTTTATTACAACCGCCTGCTGGCGGCGCAAAAGCTGATTAAAAGCCACAAGGTGGATTACCTTCTGCTCAGCGGCGACAACCGCCAAGCGTCTTACAACGAGCCGCGCAATATGTTCAAAGATTTACGCAAGCTCGGCGTGGGCGCAGATTTTTTATACCTCGATTTTGCCGGCTTCCGCACGCTGGATTCGGTGATTCGCGCCAAAGATATTTTTCACGCTCACGCGATGACGATTATCTCCCAGCGGTTTCATTGCGAACGGGCGTTATTTATCGCCAAATATTACGATATCAACGCCATTTGCTTTGCCGCTGATTACCCTGAAGGCCACTACGGCGTGCGTGTGCGTGAGCTGTTGGCACGCGTGTATATGCTGTGGGATTTGTTCACCCAGAAAAAACCGCACTTTTTAGGCAAAGCTGAACCCCTGCCGCCGCCATTGATGGTGGAGCCCTAAGTTTGCGAAAATAATCGCGATCGAGTATTGTTCTAACTGAGATAAATCGCGATAATAGCACTCTTAAATTTTTGGCATTGAAACGATGATAGATTACCTTTTGTTGGTTATTGGCACCGCGCTGGTCAATAACTTTGTATTGATTAAATTTTTAGGCTTGTGCCCGTTTATGGGGGTTTCAAAAAAAATTGAAACCGCCATCGGCATGGGCTTGGCCACCACTTTTGTGTTGACGGTGGCCTCACTGTGCTCGTATTTGATCCAGCGCTATATCCTCGCCCCGCTCGATGCCAACTTTTTGCAAACCCTCGTCTTTATTTTGGTGATCGCCGTCGTGGTGCAATTCACCGAAATGGTGATCCACAAAACCAGCCCGGTGCTTTATCGCCTGCTGGGCATCTTTTTGCCACTGATTACCACCAACTGTGCCGTGTTGGGCGTGGCGCTGTTGAACGTCAACCTTGCGCACAATTTAGTGCAATCGGTGGTCTACGGCTTTAGTGCCTCACTGGGCTTTTCGCTGGTGTTGGTGCTGTTTGCTGCCCTGCGTGAGCGCCTGGCGGGTGCCGATGTGCCTGCGCCGTTTCGTGGTGCATCCATCGCGCTGATTACCGCAGGGTTGATGTCACTGGCCTTTTTAGGCTTTGCCGGCTTGGTGCATAGCTGATGAGTATGCTCGCGCAACTGACCACCTTGCACTGGGTGCTGATCATCATCTCGCTGCTGGCGCTGATTTTTGGTGCGATTTTGGGCTTTTCGTCGGTCAAGCTCAAAGTGGAAAGCGACCCGATCGTGGATAAAATCGACGCGCTGCTGCCGCAAAGCCAATGTGGCCAATGTGGCTACCCTGGCTGCCGGCCTTATGCCGATGCCATCGCCAACGGTGATGTGATCACCAAATGTGTGCCAGGTGGCCAGCCGCTGGTGGTGCAACTGGCGGATTTGCTTGGCGTCGAGGTGCCCAAAACCGATTTTGACGAAGGCGCGCCTGAGGTGAAAGTCGCCTTTATTCATGAAGACATGTGTATTGGTTGCACCAAGTGCATTCAAGCCTGCCCAGTGGACGCCATCATCGGCGCGAACAAAGCGCTGCACACCGTGATCCCGCGCCTTTGCACGGGTTGCGAGCTGTGTGTTGCGCCCTGCCCAACCGACTGCATCACCATGGAGCCAGTGAAAAAGGATCTCGAGCATTGGAATTGGCAGTTCGACCGCACTTTGATTATCCCAACCCGCACTATTGAGCCGCAGGAGGATAGCCATGCGTGATCTCCTCCAACGGTTAGATAGCGGCAAGCTGTGGCGCTTCCCAGGCGGCATTCACCCGCGGGAGATGAAATCCCAATCCAACGGCAAGCGCATTGCCCGCATCGCGCTGGCAAAAGACTTTTATATCCCGCTGAAGCAACACATCGGCGAATCCGCCACGCTGTGTGTCGCGGTGGGTGAACATGTGCTCAAAGGGCAAAAACTCACCGAGCACAGCGATTTCCGCCATGTGCCCGTGCACGCGCCAACATCGGGCTATATTCGCGCCATTGCGCCGTTCCCAGCCAATCACCCGTCAGGCTTGAGTGAAACCATGATCCACGTTGAAGCCGACGGCGAGGACAAATGGACCGCACTTGAGCCTTGCAGCGATTACTTAAGCCTGCCGCCACAAACCTTGGTGGAGAAAATTCACCACGCGGGCATCGCCGGCCTCGGCGGTGCGGTGTTCCCGACCGCGCGCAAAATTGAGGCCGTGTTATCCGGCATTGAGGCGCTGATTATTAACGGTGCGGAGTGTGAGCCTTACATCACCTGCGATGACCGCCTAATGCAAGACTACACCGCCGAAATGATTGAAGGCGTGCGTATTTTGCGCTACCTCACCCGCGCGCAGAAGGTGGTGATTGCAATTGAAGACAACAAACCGCGTGCCATTGCGGCGGTGAAAAAGGCGCTTAAAGGCGCCAACGATATTATACTGCGCGTGATCCCCACCATTTATCCATCGGGTGCGTCTAAGCAGTTGATCCAAATTTTAACTGGCCTTGAAGTGCCGCACGGGGCGCGCTCATCACAGCTGGGCATTTTGATGCACAACACCGGCACCGCCTATGCCATCAAACGCGCGGTGATTGACGGTGAGCCGATGATCGAACGGGTGGTGACCCTCACGGGCGATAAAATCCCGCAGCCGCGCAACTACTGGCTGCGTTTTGGCACGCCGATTCGCCACGTGCTCTCACAAGCAGGCTACCAAGCCGACCCACGGTTGCCGATTTTTGTCGGCGGGCCGATGATGGGCTATATTCTGCCCAACTTGGCCGCACCGATCACCAAACTGAGCAACTGCATCATCGCGCCGGACCATTTTGAATATCAAGCGCAAGCCCCTGAACAGGGCTGCATTCGCTGCTCAAGCTGCTCGGATGCCTGCCCAGTGCAATTGCTGCCGCAGCAGCTTTATTGGTTTGCGCGCAACGAAGAGCACGACAAATCCACCCAATACAACCTCAGCGCCTGTATTGAGTGCGGCGTGTGCGCCTATGTTTGCCCAAGCCACATCCCGCTGATTCAATACTTCCGCCAAGAAAAGGCGAAAATTGCTGAAATCAAAGAAAAAGAGCGCCTGGCAGAAGAGGCTAAAGTGCGGTTTGAAGCCCGTGAAGCACGCTTGTTGAAAGAAAAACAAGCCCGCGAGGCCCGCGCCAAAGCCGCCGCCGAAAAACGCAGGCAAGAGGTGGCCAACCAACAAGGGGAAGACCCTGTCAAAGCCGCCCTTGAGCGCTTGAAAGCGAAAAAAGCTCAAGCCACACCACAGGCCACCGTGCAAGGGCAAAACGGCGAGGTGCTGCCAGATAACAGCGAGCTAATGGCACAGCGCAAAGCCCGCCGCTTGCAAAAAGCCCAAGCAGCCAGTGAGCAAAGTGCGGTCTCGCAAGAAAGTGACCCACGCAAAGCCGCGGTGGCCGCTGCCCTTGCCCGCGCGAAAGCCAAACAAGCGGAAAAAACACAAAGTGCGGTCGAGCCACAAGCAGAAATCGATCCACGCAAAGCCGCCGTGGCCGCTGCGATTGCCCGCGCGAAAGCCAAGCAGGCAGAGAAAACCGAAAGTGCGGTCGAGCCACAAGAAAACGACCCATGCAAAGCCGCCGTGGCCGCTGCGATTGCACGCGCGAAAGCCAAGCAGGCAGAGAAAACCGAAAGTGCGGTCGAGCCACAAGCAGAAAGCGATCCGAAAAAAGCCGCGGTGAAAGCCGCCATTGCCCGTGCCAAAGCCAAGCAGGCAGAGAAAACCCAAAGTGCGGTCGAGCCACAAGCAGAAAGCGATCCGAAAAAAACCGCGGTGAAAGCCGCCATTGCCCGTGCCAAAGCCAAGCAGGCAGAGAAAACACAAAGTGCGGTTGCGCCAAAAGAAGAAATCGACCCGAAAAAAGCCGCGGTGAAAGCCGCCATTGCGCGCGCCAAAGCCAAGCAGGCCGCCAAGGCAGAGAATAATTCAAAGGAAGGTGATTAATGTTTAAGCTCATCAGCTCGCCTCATGTTCACTCACGCCAGCTCACCGCGCACTTTATGCTGTGGGTGATGGTGGCGATGGTGCCCGCGATTGTGGTGATGTGTTATTTTTTCGGCTCCGGCGTGCTGGTACAAAGCGCGCTGGCCATGGCTTTTGCCTATGCCCTTGAGCTGCTCATCACCGTATTGCGCCGCAAGTCAGTGTTTTTTTATGTCAGTGATTTCAGCGTGCTGCTCACCGCCCTCATTTTGGCCGTGGCGATCCCGCCTTATGCGCCCTATTGGGTGATTTTGATTGGCGTGTTTTGCGCTGTGGTGCTGGGCAAGCATGTTTATGGCGGCTTGGGGCAAAATCCGTTTAACCCTGCGATGGTCGGTTATGTGGTACTGTTGATCTCATTCCCGCTGCAAATGACCAGCTGGATGCCACCCATTGCGCTGCTGCACGAGCCGCCGTCGCTGCATGATGCCGCCTCATTGATTTTCACAGGCCTGACCACCGACGGCTACAGCCAAGCGCAGCTGCTTGCCAGCATTGATGGCATCACCCAGGCCACACCGCTTGATAGCATCAAAACAGGCCTCAGCCATAAAGCGAATTTGCAAGAGCTGCTGAGTTCACCGATTTTCACCGCCGCGGGCTTGGCACACGGCTGGTGGCAAATCAACCTGGCATTTTTGCTCGGTGGGCTCTTTTTAGTGTGGAAAAAGATCATTCACTGGCAAACCCCGACCGCACTTTGCCTTGCGCTGTTGCTGTCTGCCTGTGGCAACTACCTCCTTGGCGCAGCCAATGGGGTCAATCCGCTGGCCACCTTGATGAGTGGCGCAACTATGTTCTGCGCCTTTTTCATCGCAACCGACCCGGTGACAGGCTCCATCACACCGAAAGGCAAGTGGGTCTTTGGCGCGCTGGTCGGTTTTTTGATTTATATTATCCGCTATTATGCCAACTACCCCGACGGCGTGGCGTTTGCCATTTTGCTGGGCAATATTTGCGTGCCGTTAATCGACCACTACACGCAGCCGGCCATATACGGCAGCAAAGGAGGCCGCGATGTTTAAAACCACACTGCGCTCGGCGCTGATTTTGGGCTTTGTGGCGTTGGCCTGCACCGCACTTTCCCTTGGCATTCATTTGATGACGCAATCACGCATCAACGCCCAGCGCCAAGCCCAGCAAGAGATGCTGCTCAACCAAGTGCTGCCTGCGGGCAGTTATAATAACGCGATTTTGCAAAGCTGCCTGAAACCGCACTTTGACTTTGCGCCCAATATTCAAGAGATTTTTGTGGCGAAAAAAGATGAGCAAGTGCAGGCCTACGCCATCAAAGCCGTGACAATGCAGGGCTATTCAGGCAAAATTGTGATCTTAATTGGCATCACGCCGGATGGCGAAATCCTCGGCGTGCGCGTGCTGGAGCACAAAGAAACACCTGGCCTGGGTGATAAAGTGGAAACGGCAAAATCCAACTGGATTTATGCCTTTAGCAACAAGCTCTTTCGCTTAAACGACAGCGCCAAATGGGCGGTGAAAAAAGACGGCGGCGAGTTTGACCAATTTGCTGGCGCCACCATCACACCAAGAGCGGTGGTCAACACCGTGAAAGCCACCGCCATTGCGGTGCTTGAGCATATCCCGCCGAGCGCGTTATCTCGGCTGCAACCTTGTGAGTAAATTATGGCAACTTCAGACATCACCGTTGACGACACCCCCGTGGTGTTAGAAAAAATCACCACCGACTGGGCGGGCATTTTCCGCCAAGGGTTGTGGAGCAACAACTCGGCGTTGGTGCAACTGCTTGGGCTGTGCCCGCTGCTGGCGGTGTCTAGCTCGGTGACCAACGCGCTGGGCTTGGGGCTGGCGACCATGCTGGTGCTGATTTGCACCAATGGTATTGTCTCTTTGTGCCGTCGCGCCATCCCGCATGAAATCCGCATTCCTATTTATGTGATGATCATCGCCACCATGGTGACCGCAGTGCAGCTGCTGATGAACGCGTTTGTCTACGATCTTTACCTCGCCCTTGGGATTTTTATCCCGCTAATTGTGACCAACTGTATTGTGATTGGCCGCGCGGAGGCCTTTGCCTCGAAAAATCCGCTGGCGCCATCACTGTTTGACGGCTTTGCCATGGGCCTTGGCATGACACTGAGCTTGGTGCTGCTCGGCGCCATGCGTGAAGTGCTCGGCGCCGGCACGCTGTTTGCCGGCATGGAGCAGCTTTTTGGCCCGTGGGCAGCGAATTTGAAAATCACCGTGCTACACGTTGACACCGCCTTTTTGCTCGCCATTTTGCCACCAGGCGCTTTTATTGGTTTGGGGCTGATTTTGGCGTTGAAAAACCTCCTTGATGACAAGCTGGCCAAATGAATAAGCAAAAACGCCTTGAGATCTTAACGCGCCTGCGTGATGACAACCCGCACCCGACCACGGAGCTCAATTTTAGCTCGCCGTTTGAGCTGCTGATTGCGGTGATCTTATCCGCGCAGGCCACCGATAAAGGGGTCAACAAAGCCACCGCCAAGCTCTTCCCTGTCGCCAATACGGCTCAAGCCATTTATGACCTCGGCGTTGAGGGCTTGAAGGGTTATATCAAAACCATCGGGCTTTTTAACAGCAAGGCGGAAAACATCATCAAAACCTGCGGCATTTTAGCCAGCCAATACCACGGCGAAGTGCCGGAAGATCGCCAAGCCCTTGAAGCGCTACCCGGCGTGGGGCGCAAAACGGCCAATGTGGTGCTCAACACCGCCTTTGGCTGGCCGACGATTGCCGTTGACACTCACATTTTCCGCGTGTGCAACCGCACAAAATTTGCTGTGGGCAAAGATGTGGTCAAAGTGGAGGAAAAATTGCTCAAAGTGGTGCCCGCTGAGTTTAAAGTGGACGTACACCACTGGCTGATTTTGCACGGCCGCTACACCTGTGTGGCGCGCAAGCCGCGTTGTGGGGCGTGCATCATTGAAGATTTGTGCGAGTTTAAAGATAAAACCGACTATTAACGCGCAGGCGCTTTATCCAAAATCGCTTTGGTGTTGTTGTCGGTTTCAATTTGGATTTTATGATCCACCTCGACATTCAAATTCACCGTGATACCCGTTTTAGGCGTTTCCAGCTGAATTTTGGGGGTGCAGGCGCACAGCAATAAAAGTGCGGTCGCAGGAAAAATCAATCTCATCACTTCTCTCTCATCTGTTGTTGCTCAAGCAAATACTCCAATTGCTGCTCTAGGGTATTGCCAAAGTTGATAGAATACCACAAATCAAACAGGTTCTCTTTGTGGGTATAATTGAGTGTCACCGGGTTGCCTTGGGCGTTGGTGGCATGAATTTTGGCATCCATTAGCCCGAGGCCATTGTGGCGCAAATTCACTTTGATGTTGGAGTCAAACACGTCCATTTCATGCAAAATATCGAGCAAAATTTGCTCCGTCATGCCGCCTTTGGCCTTCACCTGCGCCACCAGCTCAGGGCTGAGTTTAATGTGCCATTGATTGCCTTGCTCGATCACGCCATCACAAATAATGCACTGTTTGCCGTTGATCCAAAACGGCAAATCGGCGTTGAGCAAGCCCGTAGCGCTGATTTGGTTGTATTGCAACAAGCTCAGTACTTGGGCTAAATCAATCTGGTGGAGTTTGAAATGTGCCACATGGCGTTGCGGCAGCGCAAAGCGGTTGACGCTCAGCTCTCCGCCGAGCAGCTCAAGGCGCAATTGCGAGAGCTTAAGCGGCTTTTTGGCGCTGTAAGGGTAATCCCCCTGCACTTTGACCGAGAGATTATTCACCTTCAGCCCGTTGTTTTCAATCTCCGCCACGTGCACCGCCACGGGCCCTTTCACGCCGAGTTGCACGTGTTGATCGGCATAGCGATACGGCAGCGAAAACTCAATGCCTTTGATCTCGCCGTCTGGCAGCTTGATTCGCCCGCCTTCAATGGCAAAGTGGCCACCAGCAATCGCCCCTTGCTCTGGCGTGATGGAAAACGCCGTTTGCCCGCGGATTTTGCCTTGTTTAATCAGCCAATCCATCTTCGGCGGGAAGAGTGACTGAAACACCGCCGCTGATTGCTCAGGCCAATAAATATTGCCTTTCACGCGCTGATCGCGGTAGCTGGCATAAAGCGTGATCGGCCCCAAGGTGTTGGCGCGCAGCACGCCTTTAAGCGCAAGATGGGAAAAATCAGGCCCGGCCATCGAAACAATCATCTCAGGCTTTTCAAACCGCCCGCCGTAATCAAGATCAATGCTGCTATTGCGCACCACAAGGCCACCTAGCAAATCGTCATTTTGGTAATCCCAGTGAATCGGCTGGGCAATGGTCATCGCCAGCGGCTGCACCTTCACGCCGGGCAGGGTAAAGGCGGTCATCTGGCCGTCAAATTGGTGAATATCAATGCGGTTGTCCTGCCACTGGCCACGGCCTTGCAGCGAGAGCTGACTGCCAAGCACCTTCACGCCCGCGCTACCCCAAAACTTCCACTGCCACAAATTCGCCACCGCGGGGCTTGTCACGCCACTGGCCGACCGCACTTTGAAGATCGACTGAATGCCCGCGATGAACTCATAGGCCTTGCCATCAAGGTGCAAATCAATCTTGTCAAACTGATCCGTCTGCCCTTTCAAAATCGCCTGCAGCCGCCCGTCAACGCCATAAGGGCTGACACTCACGCCCGCCAGTGGCAAGCGCAGTTCTTGCAAGTTGATGTAATCAGTTTTGCCCTGCATGCGCAGCAGTGAGCCCGACAAAAAGCGCAAGTGCGGTTCGTTTACCGCGCCTTCAAGGTGCATCGGCAATTGGGCATAAAACACCGCATCGCCCGATTTCACGTTGCCGTTGGCCTGCAACGGCAGCTGCCAAGTGCCGTTTTCAAGCCGCCCGTCTTTGCCTTGCAGCACGATCACGCCTTTGCCCTTTTCACCGTTGGTGAGGATCGACAGGCGGAAATTGAGCGCCACCCCACGCCCTGCGAGCAAGTCCGCTTGGCTGTCGGCGGCAATATCCACGTCGACAAAGCCGTTGACGGGCTGCGGCAAGTTTTTATCCCAGCCAAACGCGGCTTTTTCAATCCGCAGGCCATTGCCACGCCACTCAAAAGGCACGCTTAAGCGCTTTTCATCTTGCCCGTCAACGTGCTCAAAGGCGCTCAGCGTGCCCTTTTTGCCCGCCCAATCGAGCGTAATCTTGCCTTGCGGGATAATCAAATCGGCGTTTTGCCAGCGGTACGCCACCTGCGCGTTTTCAGGCAATTCATTGAGGTTATCCGCCAGCGTGGTGGCAAAGGCAACGTCGTGATCCATCCCGTCCACGCCGCGATAGGTGGCCTCGCCTTGGAGTGTGTGATCGCGCAATGTGGCATGGGCGTTGATCAGTTGCTCATCGCCTGCAAGGCTGGTGATATCGAGTGCGAGCCCGTCGGCAGTTTGCGCCAGTGTGACCGCACTTTCACTGTGCAAAATCGCCTGCAAGTGGACATTGGAAACATCATCAACATGGCTAAAGGTGAGGTGCTCAATCGCGGCACTGCCCACGGGCAGCAAGGCGGCGACTTTGCTCAATGAAGGCGGCTCATTTGATGATGCCTGCCCGCCGCCGAGGGTTTGCGCGCAGGCGTAATTAACATTCGCACGCTCAGCTTGCAAGCGGCGCTCGCGCCAGCGAAATTCGGTGTTGTCTAACTCCAGCAGCAAGCACTGTTCTTTTTCGTTATAAAGCTGAAAGTGCGCCAGTGCAAGCCCCTGGCGTGAAATCTCAAGTTTCGGCTGCCACGCCACGCGAAAATCCGGCGCTAAAAAGTGGTTCGCGACTTTTTGCAAGCCACCACCAAAAAGCGCCCAGCCACCAATGCCGACCACCGCCAGCACCAGCGCGCCTATGCCGACAAGCCACTTTTTGCCCATTACAGATTCGCCCACACAAAGGTTAACGGCAGCGCCAAACTCACCGCCAGCCAAACCGCACTTTGCTCTTTGCCCGCGGGCTTTTGCTTAAGCAGCGTGCGGGCAATCAATCCTGCGAGCAATAAATGCAGTGCAAAATAGAGCGCGCTTGGCCCAATGCGCAGCATCAACGCTTGGCCGGTGAAATAGGCGCTGGCTAACATTACTAAAGTAAACAGCACGTTGACTATTAGCATCAGCAGCATCACCACTGGCAGCAGCGCGATAAAATTGGCCAGCCGGCTGCGCGCAAGTTGCAGCGCGTAATAGGCCAACATGAGGCCAATCAGCAGCTGATTAAATGGGCTGAGCACCACCCAGGTCTGGCTATTGATGCGATAAAGCAACAGCGCATAACACACCAGCCCCAGGCTGCCTGAAATGGCACCAAAGAGCAAAATGGCTTGGCGCAATTGCGGCTCTTTCGGTTGGCGGAAGGTGCTAAACGTGAGCAGGAGGCCGGCGAGCGCTTGCCAAATTTGCGGCACAAACGGCTTGTGCAGGCAGGCGAGCAGCACCAGCGCCCAATAAAGGGAAAAAAAGAGCTCGACACGGGAAAGCCGCCCACGTTGGCCGGGGCAAATTTCACCTTTTGCGAAAACCAAATGCAAAATACCTTGCCCACACAACACCGCGGCGGAAAACAGCGCAAAAAAGCGGCTGTCGGCATGATTCACCCGCAGGGCGTAAAACAGCGCCTCGAAAGCGATTAAAAGCGCAATGGGCGCGAGTGAAAAAAACAAAGTGCGGTTTTATGCTCGGATTGCTGCGACATCAAAAACTCAATATGTTAGAATAGGGCTAATTTTTTGATTATAGCAAAACTTAAAGTTAATTTCGCTTTTAATAGGAGTGGATTATGCGAATTTTACATACTATGTTACGGGTTGGGAACTTAGATCGTTCAGTAGATTTTTACACCAACGTGCTCGGCATGCGTGTGCTGCGCACCAGCGAAAACACTGAATATAAATATACGCTGGCCTTTGTGGGCTACGACGATGAAGATTCCAGCTCCGTGATTGAGCTCACCTACAACTGGGGCGTGGAAAGCTACGATCTCGGCACCGCCTACGGCCACATTGCCATCGGCGTGGATGATATTTACGCCACTTGTGAGCGCGTGAAAGCCGCTGGCGGCAACGTCACCCGCGAGCCGGGCCCTGTGAAAGGTGGCTCAACCGTGATCGCTTTTGTGGAAGACCCAGACGGCTACAAAATCGAATTTATTGAAAACAAACAAGCCAAAGCGGCGCTAGGTTATTAATTCCTGCCCACACCCGTGGGCTTTTTGAGTATTTATGACTGAACAAAAAAACCCTGTCACAATTGATTACAATCTTTTAAAGCATCGCTTTCGCGGCTATTTCCCTGTGATTATCGACGTTGAAACCGCAGGCTTTAATGCCAAAAGTGACGCTTTATTAGAGCTTGCAGCCATCACGTTAAAAATGGACGCGCAAGGCTTGTTGCACATTGATGAGCAGTGCCACTTTCACATTGAGCCGTTTGAGGGCGCAACAATCAACCCTGATTCGCTCAAATTCAACGGTATCGACATTGAAAACCCGCTGCGCGGCGCGGTGAAGGAAGATCACGCCCTCGGCGAGCTGTTTCGCCTGGTGCGCCGCACCCAAAAAGCCGCCGATTGCAAGCGTTCGATCATGGTCGCGCACAATGCCGCGTTTGACCACAGCTTTGTGATGGCGGCCGCCGAGCGCTGCGAGCTCAAACGCAACCCCTTCCACCCGTTTGCCACCTTTGACACCGCCACGCTTGGCGCGTTTATGTTCGGCAACAATGTGTTGGTCAAAGCCTGCCAAGCTGCTGAGATCGAATTTGATCAAAAACAAGCCCACGGCGCGTTGTACGACACCCAAAAAACGGCAGAATTATTTTGCTTCATGGTGAATTATCTAAAAATTCATCACGGATCGCCTCTTTTTAGTACACCTTAAGGCGTTATTTAGGTAAAATCAGCTTTCATTTTTTGTCTTTTCTTATTTTAACCTTACAGGAACACACTATGTTATTTGCAAATAATGTTGTGATCTCCATCATTGTGCTGCTGGCGTTGAGCCTGATGCGCATCAACGTGGTGATTGCACTGATTATTTCAGCGCTCGTGGCAGGCTTGATGGGCGGCATGGACATCGGCAACACTGTCAACACCTTCACCGACGGGCTCGGTGGCGGTGCGGCCGTGGCGATGAACTACGCCATTCTCGGCGCTTTTGCCGTGGCGATTTCCAAATCCGGCTTGACCGATTTGCTCGCCGTGAAAGTGATCAAAAAACTCGGCCAAACGCCAAGCCAAACCGCACTTTTCTGGTTTAAATATTTTATTATCGTTCTGCTGCTGCTCTTTGCGGTGTCTTCGCAAAACTTACTGCCGGTACACATTGCCTTTATCCCAATTGTGGTGCCACCATTGTTGGATATCATGAACCGCTTGAAGCTCGACCGCCGCGCGGTGGCCTGCGCCCTGACCTTTGGCTTGACTGCCACCTACATGATCCTGCCGGTCGGCTTTGGTAAAATCTTTATCGACAACATTATCGTGACCAAAATCAACGAAGCCGGCGCCGAATTTGGCCTGCAAACCTCCGCGGCACAAGTGAGCAGCGCGATGTTGATCCCCGTCACGGGCATGATTTTGGGCTTGCTCTTCGCTATTTTTGTTAGCTACCGCAAAGCGCGTAACTACGACACCAACACCCCAGAGCCAAGCAGCGCCGAGATTGAAGCGCGCGTGGCGCACATCAAGTCATACCATGTGGTCATCAGCTTGGTGGCGATTTTAGTCACCTTTGGCTTGCAGCTTTATACCGATTCCATCATCGTCGGCGGCTTGGCAGGCTTGTGCATCTTCGCACTCGGTGGCATTTTCAAACTCAAAGAAAGCAACGACGTGTTCCAACAAGGCTTGCGCTTGATGGCGATGATCGGTTTTGTGATGATTGCCGCCTCAGGCTTTGCCAGCGTAATCAAAGCCACCGACGGCGTTTCCGCCTTGGTGCAAACCTTCAGCGAAACCATCGGCAGCGACAACAAAGGCTGGGCCGCCTTGCTGATGTTGCTTATCGGGCTTTTCATCACCATGGGGATCGGCTCATCTTTTTCCACCGTGCCGATCATCACCACCATTTACATCCCAATTTGCATCACCCTCGGCTTCAGCCCATTGGCAACCGTGGCGATTGTGGGCGTTTCTGCCGCCCTCGGTGACGCAGGCTCACCTGCCTCCGACTCCACTTTGGGGCCAACGTCCGGTCTTAACGCCGACGGCAAGCACGACCACATCTGGGACACCGTGGTGCCAACCTTCTTGCACTTCAACATCCCGCTGGTCCTCTTCGGCTGGATCGCCGCGATGGTGCTCTAACCTCTAAACTCAAAGTGCGGTCTGACCGCACTTTTGTTTTTGAGTTAGCTTATTTTTTTGAATTTTCACACGCAAATGAGAACCGAATTTTCTTTTGCAATGCTAATTTCACCTGATGGGCTTTTTCAAACTCCTTCTGATTTAATAGTGGACGAATTTCACGAAGGTAAATCTCAGTACTGGTGTCACCGACATGATGTTCATAACCTATAGGGTGACTGCGCCATTGTTTATAATCCAACAATACGTCTTGAGAATAAAATGGATCGGAAGTATTTTGAATATGTTTATCTAACATGGCACGCAATGATTTTTTAGTATCTTGGTACTCTGGTAGATGCGCGAGATTTTTCGTTTCGCCGCGATCGCCTTGCATATCGTATAATTCCTCTTCCTCGTCCTCTTTATATAGCACATATTTATACTCCTGTGTGCGCAACATGCGGGCAGGTTGCAAGTCGAGATTGCGATCAGTATTCCAGTGTGCAATCACATATTCACGCCAGTTATCAATTTGTTGTCCTGTCAACAACGGCAATAATGAACGGCCATAAATCCCTTGTGGAATATCAATACCCACATAATCACACAAGGTCGGTAATAAATCACATAAAGAAGCCAATTCTTTTTTTAATTCATTTCTCTTGATATCAGGGCCACGGAACACTAAAGGCACATTCGTTGCCTCTTCATAAAACCAGTTCATTTTTGTTACTAAACGATGTGCTCCCATGGCATCACCATGGTCGGCAAAAAAGACAATTAAAGTATCATCATATAAACCATTGGCTTTCAACGCATCTATCACTTGTCCAATATAATTATCAGCAAGCTCAGTATAGTAATAATAAGCTTTCAAATATTGCTGATAATTTTTAGCATTCCACTTACCCGCTTGTTTTACACGCGTATGAGTACAACAAGCATATTGAACTGCTTTTGGACGGTTAATCAAATCATCTGCTGTATCAAAATTATTGAGTACATCAGGCAGCTCGCCAATACCTTCTATATCGCCGTGCTCTCCTGCAAATTTTCCGACCCAACCATTAATATTGTGAGGATTATTAAATTCTACTGCTAGGATAAATGGCTTTTTCTCTGCTCGTTGATTAAGCCCATTGATATATTTTAGGCTTTCTTGTAAACAATATACATCTTCACGAGTATCATAATTGACAGGAAATGCTTTCTCTGCTGGGAAATCTAGTTCTACTTGATCAGCACTGTCAAAGCCTTTTAACGCGCCATGATCATGGCGTTTACCAAAATGACGACATTCATAACCCGCCTCATTAAATAGTGTACCAATGGTGGCGAGCGTTTCAGGAATATTTGGATTATCATTAGCAACAACGCCTGTTTGATGTGGCAAACAGCCCGTCCAAAAACACGAACGAGATGGTGCACATAACGGATAACTACAATAGCCATTATCAAAGCTCACGCCAGTATTGATCAAGCTATCAATATTAGGCGTTTTTACATCTACGTTGCCATAGGCACCCACCGCGCGTTTTGCCAATTGATCAGCAGTGATAATCACAATATTTTTTGCATTTAAAGTTTTTTTAGGCTTATCTTCTTGCTCCGGATTAGCAGAAACATACTCTGCAAGACTTAAGCCTGCTCCACCTAATGCTACGTTTTGAATAAATTTACGTCTTGAAATGGCCATAATCACTCCTTAGTTAGTATTTTGATTAGAGTTTACGCCCTTTTGCACTAATAAAACGTGATATCTATCAAAACTTATCCGCTAATTTCTAATAGCACACGCGAACCGCACTTTAACTTCCCCTTTTATTTGTCAGGGTTGCTAACATCGGGTAAACTTTGGCTAACTTTTTTACTGATTCGACGAATTATGACAACATCAACCTATCAAGCCGATGATATTACGGTTTTAAAAGACCTTGAGCCGGTGCAGTTGCGCCCGGGGATGTACACCGACACCACCCGCCCAAACCACTTAGGCCAAGAGGTGATTGACAACAGTGTGGATGAAGCCTTGGCCGGCTTTGCCAGCAAAATTGAGGTGATTTTGCACGAGGATCACTCCCTTGAGGTGATCGACAATGGCCGCGGGATGCCAGTTGATATCCACCCAGTGGAGAAAATCTCGGGCGTGGAGCTGATTTTGAGCAAGCTGCACGCGGGGGGCAAATTTTCGAATAAAAATTATCAATTCTCGGGTGGTTTGCACGGGGTTGGGATTTCGGTGGTCAACGCCCTGTCCGATCGCGTGGAGGTGACGGTCAAGCGCAATGGCGAGGTTTATCGCATCGCGTTTGCTAATGGCCATAAAGTTGAAGAGCTTGAGGTGGTGGGCACCTGCGGGCGGCGCAACACGGGCACCACAGTGCGCTTTTGGCCGAACCCGAAATATTTCGACAGCGCTAAGTTTTCTGTCACCCGCCTGCGCCATTTGCTGCGCGCCAAGGCGGTGCTCTGCCCACGTCTTGAGGTGGTGTTTGTTGATAAAATCAATCAAAGCAAAGATGTGTGGTGCTATCAAGATGGCTTGTCTGACTATTTGCAAGAAAGCGTCGATGGCTTCACCACGCTGCCTGAGGTGCCGTTTGTTGGCGACATCAACGCCGAGAGCGAGGCGGTGAGCTGGGCATTGACTTGGCTGCCAGAAGGCGGCGATTTGCTTAGCGAAAGCTATGTTAACTTGATCCCAACGCCACAAGGCGGCACCCACGTGAACGGCCTGCGCCAAGGGCTATTGGATGCAATGCGTGAGTTTTGCGAATTCCGCAACCTGTTGCCGCGCGGCATCAAGCTCAGCGCCGATGATATTTGGGACCGCTGCGCCTATGTTTTATCACTCAAAATGCAAGACCCACAATTCGCCGGCCAAACCAAAGAGCGGTTGTCTTCACGCCAAAGTGCGGTTTTTGTCGCTGGCAGCGTGAAAGACGCCTTTAGTTTGTGGCTCAATCAAAACGTGCAACAAGCCGAGCAGTTGGCCGAGATGGCGATTAGCTCCGCCCAACGCCGCCTGCGTGCGGCCAAAAAAGTGGTGCGCAAAAAATTGGTCAGCGGCCCTGCCCTGCCTGGCAAACTGGCGGATTGCAGTAGCCAAGATTTGGCCAAAACCGAGCTCTTTTTAGTCGAAGGGGACTCCGCCGGTGGCTCAGCCAAGCAAGCGCGGGATCGGGAATATCAAGCGATTTTGCCTCTGCGCGGCAAAATTTTGAACACCTGGGAGGTGGCCAGCGACCAAGTGCTCGCCTCGGCAGAAATTCACGACATCGCCGTCGCCCTTGGCATTGACCCCGACAGCCGCGATTTAAGCCAACTGCGCTATGGCAAAATTTGTATTCTCGCCGATGCCGACTCTGATGGACTGCACATCGCCACGCTGTTGTGCGCGCTGTTTGTCCGCCACTTCCCTGCGCTGGTGGAGGGAGGCCACGTGTATGTTGCGATGCCGCCCCTTTATCGCATTGACTTAGGCAAAGAGGTGTTCTACGCCCTCGATGAGGCAGAAAAAGAGGCGATTTTAGAGCGATTAAAATCCAAACGCGGCAAGCCAAATGTGCAGCGCTTTAAAGGCTTGGGTGAGATGAACCCGCTGCAGCTGCGTGAAACTACGATGGACCCGAACACCCGCCGGCTGGTGCAGCTGACTCTCAACGTGGCTGAAGATGACGAACAAGCGCAACAAAATGCCAACACGCTTGAACTGATGGATATGCTGCTGGCCAAAAAACGCGCGGAAGATCGCAAATCGTGGCTGCAAGCCAATGGCAACAACGCGGATTTAACCGTATAAAAGTGCGGTCAAGGACATTTTATGGATAACACAATCAATTACGAAGGCGTTGAGCAAATGCCACTGGGCACGTTCACGGAGCGTGCGTACCTCAACTATTCCATGTATGTGATCATGGACCGCGCGCTGCCGTTTATCGGCGACGGCTTGAAGCCGGTGCAGCGGCGGATTATTTATGCCATGTCGGAGCTTGGGCTCAATGCCAGCGCGAAATACAAAAAATCGGCGCGCACTGTCGGTGACGTGCTCGGTAAATTCCACCCCCATGGCGACAGCGCCTGTTATGAAGCCATGGTGCTGATGGCGCAGCCGTTTTCCTATCGTTACCCGTTGATCGACGGGCAAGGCAACTGGGGCGCGGCCGACGACCCGAAATCCTTCGCGGCGATGCGTTATACCGAATCGCGTTTGTCGAAAATTTCGGAAATTTTACTCTCCGAGCTTGGCCAAGGCACGGTGGACTACCAGCCGAATTTTGACGGCACGCTCGAAGAGCCAGAATATTTGCCTGCGCGCTTACCACACATTTTGCTCAACGGCACCACCGGCATTGCGGTGGGCATGGCAACGGACATCCCGCCTCACAACATCAATGAAGTGGCTGACGCCGCGGTACATTTGCTCGACAACCCGAAAGCCGAGCTGACCGCACTTTTGGATTTTGTGCAAGGGCCTGACTTCCCAACCGAGGCGGAGATCATCACGCCCAAAACCGACATCGCGAAAATTTACAGCACCGGGCGCGGCTCGGTGAAAATGCGCGCGGTGTGGCAAAAAGAAGACGGCGAAGTGATTGTCAGCGCCTTGCCGCATCAGGTTTCTGGCGCGAAAGTGATCGAGCAAATCGCCACCCAAATGCGCAATAAAAAGCTGCCAATGGTCGATGACCTGCGCGATGAGTCCGATCACGAAAACCCAACCCGCATTGTGATTGTGCCGCGCTCCAACCGCGTGGACGTGGACGCGCTGATGGCGCATTTGTTTGCCACCACCGATTTGGAAAAGAGCTATCGTATCAATATGAATATGATAGGCCTTGACCGCAAACCAGCGGTGAAAAACTTGCTTGAGATTTTAAGCGAATGGCTCACCTTCCGCCGCACCACCGTCACCCGCCGCTTGCAGCACCGCTTGGATAAAGTGCTGGCCCGGCTGCACATTTTAGACGGCTTGATGATCGCGTTTTTGAACATTGATGAGGTGATTGAAATCATCCGCAATGAAGATGAGCCACGCGCCGTGCTGATGGCGCGCTTCAACCTCAGCCAAATTCAAGCCGACGCGATTTTAGATCTCAAATTGCGCCACTTGGCAAAATTGGAAGAGGTGAAAATTCAAGGCGAGCAAAATGACCTCAACGCCGAGCGCGACAGCCTTGAGCAACTGCTCAACTCACCGCGCAAACTCAACAGCCTGATTAAAAAAGAGATTCAGCAAGACGCCAAAACGTTCGCCAGCCCGCGCCGCTCGCCACTGGTTGAACGCGCCGAGGCCAAAGCGATTGCGGAAAACGAGATGCTGCCGGCTGAACCTGTCACCGTGGTGCTCTCCAAAATGGGCTGGGTGCGCTGCGCCAAAGGGCATGACATTGATGCCCAAAATTTGAACTACAAAAGTGGCGATGGCTATTTGCAACACGCCTGCGGCAAGAGCAACCAACCCGCCGTGTTTATCGACAGCACGGGGCGTAGCTATGCCCTTGAGCCACTCTCACTACCATCGGCACGCTCACAAGGCGAGCCGCTCACCGGCAAGCTCACGCTGCCAGCAGGCGCCAATGTTGAGCACGTGCTGATGGACAACGACGAGCAGCGTTATCTTATGGCCTCAGACGCGGGCTACGGCTTTATTTGCACCTTCAGTGACCTCGTTGCGCGCAACAAAGCAGGCAAGGCGCTGATCAACCTGCCTGAAAATGCCCAGCCGCTGCCGCCACAAGCCATTGAGGGGGACGATAAATTATTGGTGGCCATCACCAACATCGGCAAAATGCTGATCTTCCCAGTCCAAGAGCTGCCAATGCTCTCCAAAGGTAAGGGCAACAAAATCATCGGCATCCCTGCCAACAAAGCCAAAGCGCGCGAAGAGCTGCTGAGCCAAATTTTGATCATCTCACCAAGCAACAGCTTGGCGATCAAATCAGGCCGCCGTAAAGTAATCTTAAAACCTGACGATCTGGCCAAATTCCACGGCGAACGCGGCCGCCGCGGCGGCCAACTGCGCGGCGTCACCAACGCCGAGATTGAGGTGATTTGATAAAAAACCGCACTTTGAATTTAAAAATCAAAGTGCGGTTTGAGATTAAAAGTGCGGTCAATGGCTTAACCGCACTTTTCGTTTTATAACGCGTTAATGCGTTCGCATTGGGCGTTGAGTTTGGTAAGACCGTCTTGGTAGTCGGCCATTTTGGCGCGTTCTTTTTCAATCACTTGCGCAGGCGCTTTGGCGACGAAGCCTTCGTTGGCGAGTTTTTTCTCGATGCGCTCAATCTCTTGTTGATATTTCGCGATCTCTTTATTCAGCCGCGCTAGTTCCGCCGCTTTGTCGATGAAGCCAGCCATTGGCACCAACACTTCCACATTGCCGACTAATTTGGCAACCGACAGCGGCGCGTCGGCCTCAGCGCTGAGCACCTCAACGCGTTCAAGTTTGGCCATGATTTGCAGCAAAGTGCGGTTGTGCTCAAGGGCGCGTTGCTCTTGCGCGTTGAGGTTGCGCAGCAGCAGTTCGAGCGGCTTGCTTGGCGGGATATTTTTCTCCGCGCGGATATTACGCACGCTGATGATCACCTGCTTGAGCCATTCAATCTCGCTCACGGCATCGGCGTCTTCTCGGGCAGCGTCAAATGCGGGGAATGGCTGGAGCATAATGGTGTCGGCGGTGATTTTGACCGCACTTTTCACCCGTTGCCAAATCTCTTCCGTGATGAATGGGATAATCGGGTGCGCTAGGCGCAGCAAGCCTTCAAGCACGGTGAGCAAGGTGTGGCGCGTGCCGCGCTGCTCAGCCTCGCTGCCGTTTTGCAGCACTGGTTTGGTCAGCTCCAAATACCAGTCACAGAATTGGTTCCACGTAAATTCATACAACACGTTGGCCGCCAAATCAAAGCGGAATTGATCCAACGCTTGGCGGAAGGTTTGCACCGTGCGGTTAAATTCGGCCAAGATCCAACGATCAGAAACCGACAGCTGCAATTCGCCACCGTTGAAGCCACAATCTTTGCCTTCGGCGTTCATCAGCACAAAGCGGCTGGCGTTCCACAGTTTGTTACAGAAATTGCGATAGCCTTCCAAGCGGCTCATATCCCAGTTGATATCCCGCCCAGTGGACGCCAGTGCCGCCAGCGTGAAGCGCAAAGCGTCGGTGCCGTGGGCAGCAATGCCGTCTGGGAAGGCTTTGAGCGTAGCTTTGCCAATTTTTTCGGCCAGTTGCGGTTGCATCATGTTGGAGGTGCGCTTGGCCATTAAGGAATCCAAATCAATGCCGTCGATCATATCTAATGGGTCGAGCACGTTGCCTTTGGATTTCGACATTTTTTGGCCGTTTTCATCACGGATGAGGCCGGTGACATACACTTTTTTGAACGGCACTTGCGGCTTACCGTTTTTGTCTTTGATAAAGTGCATGGTGAACATGATCATGCGCGCCACCCAGAAGAAGATGATGTCAAAGCCGGTGATCAGCACACTGGTTGGGTGGAACAGTTCAAGCTCGCGGGTTTGTTCAGGCCAGCCCAGGGTTGAGAAGGTCCACAAGCCAGAGGAGAACCAAGTGTCCAGCACATCGTCATCTTGGTGCAGCGCCACATCGGCGGCGAGGTTGTATTTCGACCGCACTTCGTCTTCACTGCGGGCAACATAAACGTTGCCGTCGGCGTCATACCACGCTGGGATGCGATGCCCCCACCACAATTGGCGCGAGATACACCAGTCTTGAATATCACGCATCCACGAGAAATAGAGATTTTCGTACTGTTTGGGCACAAATTCGATTTCGCCGTCTTCCACCGCGCGAATCGCCTCTTT
Organism: Spirabiliibacterium mucosae; assembly: GCF_014884965.1. Taxonomy (GTDB): domain Bacteria; phylum Pseudomonadota; class Gammaproteobacteria; order Enterobacterales; family Pasteurellaceae; genus Spirabiliibacterium; species Spirabiliibacterium mucosae. Next base: position 36,442 of record NZ_JABTBO010000005.1, read on the forward strand.
CGCCAACGGCGCCACGCTGACATACCATTGGTCGGTCAGCATCGGCTCAATTGGCACGCCACCACGGTCGCCATAAGGCACTTTGAGATCGTGAGGCTGAATTTTTTCTAACAAGTCGAGTTGGTCAAACTCTTGTACAATCAATTTGCGCGCGGCAAAGCGCTCAAGGCCTTGATATTGGCTTGGGATAATCGCTTCAAAATCGCTGATTTCACGGCCTTTGTCGTCAAACACTTCGGCCTGCTCGCGAATGTCGGCGTTAAGGGTCAACACATTGACCATCGGCAACTGGTGGCGCTTGCCCACTTCGTAGTCGTTGAAATCATGCGCTGGGGTGATTTTCACCACGCCAGTTCCAAATTCACGGTCAACATAGTCATCGGCCACGATCGGGATTTCGCGGTTCACCAGCGGCAGCATCACCGTTTTGCCGATCAAGTTTTGATAACGCTCATCATCAGGGTGAACTGCCACGGCAGTGTCACCGAGCATGGTTTCAGGGCGGGTGGTGGCAACCACCAAATAATCCAAACCTTCAGCGGTTTTGGCACCATTAGCCAGCGGATAGCGGAAGTGCCACAAGCTGCCTTTCGCTTCTTTATTTTCCACCTCGAGGTCTGAAATCGCGGTGTGCAGTTTTGGGTCCCAGTTCACCAGGCGTTTGCCACGGTAGATCAAGCCCTCGTCATACAAACGCACAAACACCTCTTTCACGGCATCAGACAAGCCATCATCCATGGTGAAGCGCTCGCGCGTCCAATCCACCGAGTTGCCGATACGGCGCATTTGTTGATAAATGGTGTTGCCAGATTGCGCCTTCCAATCCCAAATGCGGTCGATAAACGTCTCACGGGTGAAATCGTGACGGGTTTTGCCCTCTTCAGCGGCAATTTTACGCTCCACCACCATTTGGGTGGCGATGCCGGCGTGGTCTGAACCCACTTGCCAAAGTGTGTTGTCGCCTTGCATGCGGTGGTAGCGAATCAATGTATCCATCAAGGTTTGTTGAAAGGCGTGCCCCATGTGCAAGCTGCCGGTCACATTCGGTGGCGGGATCGCGATGCTGTAACTTGGGCGGCCCGCGTCATAAGAGGGCTTGAAATAGCCCTGCGACTCCCAGTGTTGATAAAGACATTGTTCGATGTTTTTCGGATTGTAGGTGGTTTCCATAGTGTTTTCTTATTCGTTGTCGTTGTTCGGTGTGTCCGTGGTTAAGTTAAAACCTAACTGACGATAGTGTTTGTAACGCTCGCGTGCCTGCGCTTTGGGCGCATCGGCTGCGGGCACAAAGTCAAAAATCTGTTGAAAATGAGCAGCATACTCTGGCACCGCACTTTGCAGCACAATCAGCACATCGCGGCGCTGACTGTTGCGCTTGCCCACCCACGACAGCTCAATTGGAGTGGCGTAGGTGGTGATTTCACCTGACAAATTGTGCGGCACAAAAGCATCGGCATCACGCGCCCACAGCGCATCATCAAGCTTAAGCGCTTGCGCTTCACTCTCGCAGGCCACCAGCACACGCTTGCCCGCACGCCACTGTGATGCGCACAGCTCACAGGCCAAGCGCTCGGCTTGGGTTAAATCCTGCTCGTCATCGGCGGGGAGAATATAAAACTGTGCGTGCTTAGCCATGGTGTTCTCGCGTGATGAAAAGTGCGGTATGCCCTTTTGCGTAATCGTTTATTCTACCCAAAAAGCTGGCAAACATAAAGCAAAAGCCGCCACGGCGCGCGGCAAAACCGCACTTTTGTTGAGAATTATTATCAACGCGCTAGACTTTACACCGCACTTTGCTACTATAAGCCAAAACAATCAAGGAGCGCCGATGTCAAACCACTACCCGATCACCAAACTAATCTCGCAACCTATTGTCAGCAAACTCACCGCCGAGCAAGCCGCGCTGCGCAATGAGATTCTCCAGCGCCTGCTGGCGGGCAAAGCGCTGGACTTCACGCCGCATCAGCAAGCCATTGTGGCCGAATTGGCTGGCAAAAACGCTCTCGCACTTGATGGCAACACCATCACGGCCGCCTACCCGATTTCACTCAAGCCGACCAACAAACGGGTGATATTAGCCGACGGGCGCAGCGCGTGGGCGATGTGCGCGATTGATGCGCTTGGGTTTCATTATGCCTTCAACCAACCCATCCGCGTTGAAAGCCACTGCGAACATTGCGCAGACCCGATTGTGCTGACCCTCGATAAAGGCAAAGTGCAAGTTGAACAAGGCGGCGATGAGATTTATGTGCTGCACACGGATTTGGATAAATACGCCAATTGGTCGTGCAGTTGCTGCAATATTATGCATTTTTTCAACTGCCAACACAGCTTAAGCGAATGGCTCGCTCAGCACGCACATCTGGAGCAAGAAACCTTCGCCATCGATCTTGAAACCGCCAATAAAATCGCCTGGCTTTTGTTTTCTCACTAAGTGCAACCGCACTTTGCATTGAAAGTGCGGTCGGATTTGATTCACGTCATAACTTATTGCATTGATAGGCGATTTTTTGCTGCAAGCTTTGCTATCATAGCTCTAGCGAATAGCAGCAAAGCTGCCACTTTTACTCACATCAAAAAAGGATAAGGTTATGACCGATCATAAAAGCAAATGCCCGGTGAGCCACCTCACCACTGACTTCGGCGCGCCCGTTGTTGACAACCAAAACAGCATGACCGCAGGCCCACGCGGCCCATTGTTGGCACAAGATTTGTGGCTCAATGAAAAGCTCGCCAATTTTGTGCGTGAAGTGATCCCAGAGCGCCGCATGCACGCCAAAGGCTCTGGCGCGTTCGGCACGTTCACCGTCACCCACGACATCACCAAATACACCCGCGCGAAAATTTTCAGCGAAGTAGGCAAAAAAACTGAGATGTTTGCCCGCTTCACCACCGTGGCCGGCGAACGTGGCGCCGCAGATGCCGAGCGCGATATTCGTGGCTTTGCCTTGAAATTCTACACCGAAGAAGGCAACTGGGACATGGTGGGCAACAACACGCCAGTGTTCTTCTTGCGTGACCCGCGCAAATTCCCTGACCTCAACAAAGCAGTGAAACGCGACCCGCGCACCAATATGCGCTCAGCCACTAATAACTGGGATTTCTGGACACTGCTGCCAGAGGCTCTGCACCAAGTCACCATCGTAATGAGCGACCGCGGCATCCCTGCCAGCTTCCGCCACATGCACGGCTTTAGCTCACACACCTATAGCTTTATCAACGCTGAAAATGAGCGCTTTTGGGTGAAATTCCATTTCAGAACCCAACAAGGAATCAAAAACCTCACCGACGCTGAGGCGGAAGCATTAATCGGTAAAGACCGCGAAAGTCACCAACGTGACCTTTATGAGGCGATTGAACGCGGTGACTTCCCGAAATGGACAATGTATGTGCAAATCATGCCTGAAGAAGACGCTGAAAAAGTGCCATACCACCCATTTGATTTAACCAAAGTGTGGCCACACGGTGATTATCCATTAATCGAAGTGGGCGAGTTTGAACTCAACCGCAACCCTGAAAACTTCTTCTTAGATGTAGAACAATCCGCTTTTGCGCCAAGCAACTTGGTGCCGGGCATTAGCGTCTCCCCTGATCGCATGCTGCAAGCGCGCTTGTTCAACTACGCTGATGCGCAACGTTACCGCTTGGGTGTGAACTATCAGCAAATTCCAGTCAACCGCGCCCGTTGCCCTGTGCACAGCAACCACCGCGACGGCCAAGGCCGAGTGGATGCCAACTACGGCAGCTTGCCACACTACGAGCCAAACAGCTTCAACCAATGGCAAGAGCAACCGCAATACAAAGAGCCACCGTTGAAAATCACAGGTGATGCCGATTTTTGGGATTATCGCGAAGACGATGACGACTACTTCAGCCAACCGCGCGCCCTCTTCCAATTGATGAGCGACGAGCAAAAACAAGCGCTGTTCGACAACACCGCCCGCGCCATGGGCGAGGCGCCGGATTTCATCAAACAACGCCACATCGACAACTGCACCAAATGCGACCCCGCCTACGGTGCCGGCGTCAAAAAAGCGTTAGGCATGTAGCTCCACTTTAAGAGAAAACCCCACCTGATGGTGGGGTTTTTGTTTGCTTAGAATGCGCTGCCAGGTTGTTTGAGGAAGTCTTGCTCTTCGGGGGTTGAAGTGCGGTTTAAGATGGCGTTGCGGTGTGGGTAGCGGCCAAAGCGGTCGATGATGGCTTTGTGGCGCAGTTCATAATCCAGCGTGAGCTCATCTTGCAGTGCTTCAAAATAAGGCAGGCAGCGCTCGTGGATCACGCGCGATTCGCTGTGCATAAACGGCATTAAGATAAACTTTTTCTGCACTGGGCACAGCGCCACATAGCCTTCTTTTTTCAATGCCTCTTGCGCGAGTGCCAGCGCGATGTCGTCTTGCGCGTAGGCCTGTGGGCTGTTGCGATAAATATTGCGCGAGAATTGGTCTAACACAATGATTTCAGCCAGCCGCCCTTCTACTGTGGTGCGCCACTCGGAGAGCTCGCAGGCGGCGGCTTGTGTGAGCACATCGCCAAATTGGCGTTTAATCGCCTCATCAAAGGCGTCGTTTTTGTTAAACCAATACGGCTGATGTTGTTCATCAAACCAGAAATCAAGCACCTTTTGTGCATCAGGATGAACACGCATGTTGCCTCCCTTTTTTATGATATGTTCATGCGCTATTCAAGCATAAATTCGCCCATTTGACAAAGATTTGTAGCGTATTGCGTGCGCAAATTTAGCGCTATTTTCCACTCAAAATTACAAGCTATTGATTTTATTTAAAATCTGTTATATACTAAAACTCACTGAATAACAGTGTAACCATAAAAAAGGAGCAATTATGAATTGGGATCAAATTCATAAAAACCCAATAAACTGCTCCTTAATCAATAACTTATAATCCAGTCTATTTCTCGGTGGGCCCGCTGGTGGTCCATTTCTACCACTTGCACACTTTTTGACCGAGGATATTATGGGCCAAAATTTCCCTCTCGGTCTCACTCGACATCTGATCTGTCACACCAACATAGATAGGCGAAGCGAGGTCACAAAAAAGCAGTCCGCTAGTCACGTGACTTACGCACCCACTTAGTAAACAACTCACGATGAATGTCATCATTAGTCTTTTTACTGATTTCATTTTGCGTCTCCTTTATTACAGTAACTGTTTTTTCAGTACGTTTCAAATCATCTCGGACGGTCTTCTCCTGCGCCGACTTACGGGCTGCTCGATGCCCGAGAGAATACGCTCCTATTAAAATGGCGAGGATTGCCCCCGCCATGTAGAGCTTTTCTTTTAACCAAAGAATCACTCAATCACTCCTTCTTTATGTTTACGCATCTGTGCCCATGCGATGTAGGCTGCTACACAGATTGCCAACACACCGAGCGCAATCTGAACATACGACCCTGCGCTAAACGCGTCTTGGGTGGTGTTGACCGCGTCTTGTAGCTGGCCAACGGCGTCCATAATCTGCGCCGCACCGATACCGGCTGCGGTAGTCGCCCCAACAGTCTCGCGGGTGACTGGCGTTTTACCCACGGTCCGAGTATGCGGAACAACGCCCGCGCGACGGAGTGCCTCATCGATAACCGCATCGCTATACCAAGTGTTATCGGTATCGAGCGGACCCTTGCCGTTTTCATGCCGGATAATACCGCACACTAAGCCGCGCAATGTGTCATACTCGTGAAGATTGAGTTTTTTGTCAGGGTGAACGCCCATCTGTTTGGCCACATGGGCAGCGTATGCTCCAGTGTCATTCTCGTGAGGCGGCGCCCAGCGATTGATCACCTTGCGCACAGTGTCGCGCTTATGTTTATCGTAGTAATTGATAAGCAACACACAGATAGCACGCACACCCCATACAGGTGATTTGAACTCGCAGAACCGCCCACTCTGTGCAGTTTTCTCTTTGAGTCCTTGCCATGGTGAACCCCACTCGATGTTGCCAGGGTTATTATTTCTGATTCCTAAAGGTCGTTTAGTCATAGTTTTGGTCTCCGTTGTAGTTAAGGTCGATAATCTTTCGGTAACTGCTTCCGTTCGATTTCATTCATATAAGCGTGGTAGCAGTGGTTAGGCTGGAAGAAGAACAACCTATCAATAGCTTCTTTTGATAGCCGCCATCGTTTATGTGTGTTCCTCAACCGCCAGGCTCTCGCGCTCAGCGTTTCGTCAGCCATACCGCCGAACAACGCATTGAAAAATTGGTCGATAGCGATTAATACTTGCTTACATTTCACATTTGTACTCCACTTCAAAATCAAGGTCTTCTAGGGTCTGCGCGGCATTGATACGGTCGACATGCTTCTGCCGTTGACCCGCAACGCACGCGGTTAACATCTCGAACTTAACTGCTTTTGCGTACGCTTTTTCAAGCAACAACTCTCGTGGTACATCGCGCTGCTTTGCGATCATGTCCATCAGCGGAGTCGGCGTGCTCGGGTCAGCCTTCCATGCTTTTGACTCTTTGGCCTGAAGAACCCACGTATTTTTCTCGAACTCGGGGACTTCATATGTACGCGCGGCGGTATACACAAACGCCTCAGCCTTAAAATTAACTTCGCTAAGCTTGTCTGCTTTTTTTACTGGCAGGTATTCCGCCGGTGAATAGTCGAGCTTTATCCCTTCACCGTCGAACACATAGTCGTACAGAGGGCGCGCAAAGTCCATATCCGGTACTTGGTACCATCCCTCGCCCAGCGGCTCGTCCAAATGATCCGCGACGTCATCAATGTACGACACCGATATAAGACGCCGAGTGGCTGAGTCTACTTGTATAAACATGTTTTACCTCGTTAAAATACTTTCTACGCCATAGACACGTAGGCTAGGCCCGAACCTCTGAACTGGTGTGGTTCTGAGGCCACCTGTAACTCCTCGCACTTCATATGCGGGGACTGCGAGCATGTTTCCACGCTTCGTGCATAGAGGGCCGATCTGCCATACAGTACCCCCTGTCTGACTAGGGGTTAGGGAGTCAGGCTCCCCCGATATGACCACACATGGCTCGTAATTTCCGAAAGTGAAGATATGTGGAACTCCTTTACCGTTTGGCGGTGGCACGACTATGTCTGCTAAGTGCGTCAATATGGCTGCGTTACCTGAGTCAAACGTCAAGCGCCCATCATCTCCGTACACCCGAAAACCGTACTCATCATCACTAGCGAAAGCTGACGCAACGCACTCGTATTCGATTACTATGCGCCGATTGCCTTTTCTAACCTGATTGTTGATCCCACGCTCACGCGAATAGTCCAACTTGATGCTTTTTGGCCCAGCTAACCGAACAACTGCATCGCAAGGCATGCGTATTTCTCTACCTGTGTTGGGGTCAGGTCCGTACATGTCGACCCACGCATTGATGATATTTTGGTTTGTACTGGGCACCGGTAGTTCGAACGTAAACTCGAATTTTTTACCGTCGAATGTGAACGTTTTGGTCACTGAGTTTTTATAAACTGAGTGTATTGGCTGAGAGTAATCAAAACCGATACCAGATATACCGTACTCCCCCTTATTGATATAGTTACCCACAGTCGGAGAATACATAGCATAAAAAGAGTTAAATACAGACTGAAAACCACCAGCTTGTCTGGCATTCTGGACGACAAAAGTAGAATCGTCACGGTTTGCCCAAGGGGAAATGAGGATAGCTTTCTCGGTGTAGTATATGTCTGGCTCGCTGTCCCAGCCCGGCCGAAACTCTCGTGGGGGTCTAATAACCCCACCAGCAGTAACCAAAGCTTTTGAGCACACCGTTATCGGGGCTAGAAAGCTCCCGTTCCCGCCTCGGTGTCGAGCAAGGTCTATTCGATTGATGTCATACCTGCCAAACTCGTAGTCCCACTTAACAAACAAATGTGAGCCATATCCTGAAGGCCATATACCATATCCTGGCCTGCGTCTCGACGGCCTAAAATCAAAACCCACAAATGTAGCCACTATCTAAGTTTCCCCATCTTCGCCCTCAGATTGCCGCGCAGGTCATACACCGCAATGTACTCATTAGTGATGACCAACCCCTTGTTCTCTCTTCTGCCGCGCCCGTAAATTTCAATACCGTTGCCATCAATCTTTACTCGGTCTCCGACGGTCAAGCTGTTAGCTACCTTGGCAGTTTCAGCAGTAATCCTCTTACCCCGAATGAGATTACCCCACAGAGTATCCGTCGCAGTAACTTTGTCACCGCTAATTGTGCTAGCGCTGATTTGCTCAGCCGCGAAATTCTTAATCTCTGCTTTGTACGCCGAGATAAACCCAGCGGACATTTGTGCAGACGTAATGGAGTTCGTGATGATTTGACCGCCGTCGATGACCGTCATGCCGCTATTTACCCAGTCGGACGGCGATACGTTAGTGCCATTTCTAACGCCGTCACCAGCCGCCTCGAGCATAGGGCGCATGAAATACATAGCCGCCGTGTCGTCATCGTTGTAGTTCAAGTGGTTGATGTAACCCTCAAAGCAGTAACGAACGACCCTGCCAGCACCAGTAGGGGCAGTGAATGCGATGGCGGTGCGTCTAAATGCCGCCGGGCTAGCGTCGCCATCTTGGGCGAATATCGGTGTGCCGTATCCGAGCACTCTGATATACTTCGCGCTTCCGCTTGACATATCAATTTCTTCAATTCGCAAGCGCGCGTAGCAGCGAACACCGACGTAGTAAGCAGACGCAATATATTTTTTACCGGGCTCAAGGTTGAAATCCTCAGTTGTACGCGCCAACAGACAGCGAGAGCCTGCTTTTAAGCCCTTGTAATTGGTGAAGGTGTTACTGAGGACGAGAATACGCTCATTTAACCCCAGTCTGATATTCTGAGGTAAATCTGACGAGACCGAATTTAAATACTCTGCTCGCCCTGACCCTGTTATAGCGGTGCGCGGTTTTAAGGACGGCGACCACCCGAACGCCGACCTACCACCATCGGTAGAACCGAACGTTGGGTTGACCAGCAGGTTGACGCCATTACCGACAGCGAGATGTCTAGTGCTAATAGCCCCAGCTGCGATTTGGTCTGCCCCCACCGCGGCCGCGGCGATCTTAGCCGCCACCACCGAGTTTGCTGCGAGCTTGTCGGCTGTAACAGCGTTTGAGGCAATGTTGTTTGCCACAACAGCATTCGCCGCCAACTTACCCGCAATGACCGCGCCAGCCGCAAGTTTTTCAGCAGTAATCGCATTGGCTTCAATCTTCTCAGCGGATACAGAGCCGTCAACGATAAGGTCACTACCAGCCATCAAACGCGCGATGATATTGCGGACACGCATTTCACCACGCGCTGATCCCCCTACGCTTGGCGCGCGTCTGCTAACGCGAAAACGCGCGTATTTTATGCCTTCGGGGATTTCAACGACCCGCGTGGTTGTAATCCAATTCCAATCGCCCTGCTTAACCTCACCACGCACCCGCGAAGGTGACGTAATCCCCCGTGGCCACACTGTTATCCAGCGTTTTATGTCCACGCTGCATACGAGCGCTGGCGGGTCTGCCAGCTGTTCTGTTCCGTCCATAGCAACTTCATAAGACAGAAAGTACCGTTCACCGGGGCTTACTACAAATGCGTGCGATCGAAACTCAGATATATAGTCCGAATTGCTAACAGCAGTTTTGCTCTCGGTGGTTACGATATGCCGCTCCTTATCTTCAGAGCCGATAACCCAGCTACCACCGAGCGACCAGGCGTCTGGGTCGGAGAACGTTGAGTCCATAACAACGTTTGTTGGGTTCATCACGTGCAAGTGGCGAACTGATATGCTTTCGGCCGCGATATGGTTAGCCCCAACTGCGTTAGCTGCAATCTTACCCGCAGTAACCGCGTTGGCTGCAATCTGTTCAGCTCCAACTTCACCAGCTTTTATGTGTTTAGCTTGAATCACGTTAGCGCCGATATGGTTAGCGCCAACAGCGTTAGCTGATATATGCCCAGCCGAAACACTATTAGCTGCGATTTTATCGGAAGTAACCGCATTAGCTGAGATCTGATTAGCCCCAACTGCGTTAGCTGCAATCTTACCCGCAGTAACCGCGTTGGCTGCAATCTGGTTCGCGCCGATAGCGTTAGCCGCAATTTGGCTAGCGTTAACCTGCCCCGTCAGCTTTGATGTCGGAACCGGAGGCATTTGCCCGATACCGATTGTATTTTTAATGTCGCTAAATGAGATCGACGGTAGTTTGGTTTTAGGTATGACAGGTATTTGAGTCTCAGCCAACGCCCCACCAATATCAGAAAAATGTAACGCTGGGATTGACGATTTAGACAACGTACCAGTCAATTTAGTGGTAGGTATTGAAGGTATGTTCGATGAACTCAGAATACCTTTGATTTTTGCCGCTGGAATATCACCAAGATTACCCGACGGTATGTTAGTCGGGAGCTTATCGACACCGATTTTACCCGCAAGCTCATTCAGGGCAGGTATATTCGTCGCTGCCAACTTCCCAGCGATTAGCGCGGCGTCGATGGAGCTGTTATATTTTTTGCCATCCCATCGGTATAACACCCCGTCTACAACGATAGACTCGCCCTCGTTATTTTTCGGGACGCTGCTTTTAATCCGCACCGCGTTAATCTGGTCAGCAATCTCCGTCATTGACGGTGTGCTTTCAGCAATAGTGAGGTATTTGCCCTTCGCTTCGTTCCAGAACAACAATCGGCCAGTTCGCTCGTCGTAAATCGTACTCGACTCGCCTTTTGACGTAGGAACTCCATCGACCGCAGCAACCCAGTGCATACCAGCAGACTCGACTTCCTCTTTCATAGTGCGGCGGGTCTTAACGAACGAACCCTCAGTAGACTGAATTGGGCCGACTTGTCCTAACTTATTGACGTGGCGAATCCAGTAATAGTACCCGCTGTTGTATTCCAGCTTGTCTGAGTACACATTACCGACACTAACAGCGAACAAGTTGCGTTCGTTAAATTGTGGGCGGTCAACAGGCTCTTTGCGTGCGTTTAGGTTGGTACGCTGGCGAAAAATCTCAGTGTATGAGTGCCCCTTGTATGTGGGGTCTTCCCAGTGCAGTAATGCTGACGTCCAGCCGACAGTTACTTCAAATCCGGCTGGGATTGTAGGGCGTTCGATTTCCTCTTCGTCGCCGCGCCCTCCCCCCGTCTTACCTACATTCGCCAGAGCACGTGCGATCGCCGCGCGGTCGCCGTTAAACTTAAAGCCTTTACCGAGCAGCTCGCCGACAGTCACTGCCCGGTCAAGCTCAGCATTACCTGTACGACCGCCTTGGAACGTCTGTAATGCAGTGCGTAATGACTCTAAAAACGACCGCATTTGGGGGTCTTTAATCGTGGCCGGCACATTGCCGATAGCTGGTTGAGAACGCTTAATCGCCATTAAACTGCTCCGAACTCACTGAGGTTGTTTGCGATCTGAATGTCATGTACAGTTTTGTCACTTTCAATCAATAAGCTGTACTCTGTGGATAGGAATCCGCCTTTCAAGCGAAACGGCTTAGAGCAATGAGCAGTGTACGTTTCTACGCGCTCATTGGCGCATCCATTGCGTGACTTGAGTTTAAACGTGACAGGGTAATCAGATGCGTAGACACGCCCCCACGACATGTTGACAGGTCTCATCATGTCGTAGCGTCCGCTTTCCCACTTGTAGCTGAATTTACCGTCGCCCTTATTGAACGCTTTAAGACGTCCATCGCCCTCGTGATAATAGAGCGTATCGGTAGCGAGGTCGGTGTACATCACTTTCGGGAGAAAATTCACTTCGCGCAACGACTGCTGCTTAGCGTTAGGGACGTAGATGTAGCACTTAGTTGCGTCCTTACAGGTAAACAGGTACATGCCCTCGTAGTACGCCGCGTTGACAGACGCGGGTTTCAAAGAGGCCCACGTGCGCTCGTCGAACACATCAGAACTCACTAACTCAGAACGATAACCACGGATAATGCACAGACCATCTGGCGAGGCGTACATCACGCCGTCCTCTAACGCCACAATACTCTGCGCCGAAACGCATGCTTGCGGGTCCGGTAACTTAATTGCCTGCAAGTTACCCGGTCCGCCGCCTGTAACGACATACGGGTGGCCTTTGGTCAACACGACGAGGTCAGTACCAACGCTAGCCAAGCCAACGATGTCGTACTCGACAACAATCTGAAACGACGGCGGCCATGCGTGCGGTACGTTAGGAACAGAGAAACACAGAGTCCGGCCTGTAAAACAAGCCAGATAACTGTTCGCCACAGACACTACACCTTTGGCTGGCCCAGATGGCCATAACGAACGGTTGTCATCGGGCGGCCCAAACCAGTCGGTTGTGCTCATCTCTTCAAGCACATCCTCGCTACGACGCGTATCTGTGTACCGGTCCGTAGTGTATGGAACATCTGCCACATACTGCCACACACCCGACCCGTCGGACGCGGTATTAGTGCGGTAAATACGCCAGACTGCACCACGCCCGAAGTTATAGTTGCCGCTGGGCTGCGCGGGGCGATTAATCGTTATCGCAGTGCGGGTGCTCTTAGTTTGTTTAACCCGCGCCACGCTAGACGCTGGCGATGCAGGCCCTTCACGGCCAAACGCGTCCACCCACGTTACTGCGTACGCAACGTCCTCGACATCAACGTCTGTGTCAGACACCGCTCGAGAGTCTCCGCCGCTGATAGACGGCTTAGCCGGCTGTGGGATACCGAGCTTGTAGCTTGTTGATGGGTACGGTGCGCGGCTAGTTGCCACACTGTTTCGGGTGTAATGCAGGCCGTCGTTAGCCGTAAACACAACCTCGTGGTTTGGGTCATTAATGATTGGGGCTTTAACCACCGACGCTAAATAATCGAACTCGAACCAATGACTGTCAGTGTATCGGAAAACGGTTTTAGTTGACGGACGGACGCTAGACCCAGCGTCTTTCGGGCAATACCACGCTTTTAACGAGTACGGATCGGGCCTTACATTGACAGATGTTGCTGCGACGCCAACAGGCAATCGCAGCGGGTCAAGCCGTGGGGCAATACCACCCCAGTTATTGAACGTTAGTTTCATTAGAGCTCGCCTTTTTACCCTCAAGGGTTGCTATACGCTCAGAAATGCGGTCAACTTTTGATTTAACGCTCTCGATACGGCGGTCTAACTCAACGGTTTTAGAGTTAAGGGTTTCGATGCGCACAGTGGATTGCAGAACTAGGTCGTAAACACGGTCCAGTTTTGCGACGGTTGTTTGGAAGTAGTAGATGAAAACTACCTGTAAAATCGACAATATAACCGCAGCCGGTTTTACAATCATCCCCATCGACTCCTTCTCATTCTCAGTAACATTCATGCTGTTTAACCTCTAGTTTGTGGGGCTAGGGGCTGGCCTATATTATAACCTAAACCAACTCCAATTATAACCAAATTTTTAATCTTTTGGTTATGATTACCACTTATCAGGTGAAAATGGGTACGCTTTGTCCCAGAGTGGAACAATCGCACGTGCCGCTGAGCGATACTTACCGTCGCCCAACGCCATGCCAGCCTGATACCACTGGTTAAGTGCTGGTGTAAGCGTCAACGCCCACGGTGTCCCGTATTCATGAGACTGATTAGCGTTGAGTAGAATGTCACCAACACCCCAGAACCCAGCTTGATTAATCAGCTTAGCCGCCATCTGGCTGAACTCATGCTTACCACGGAACGGGTCAGCCACGATGTCGCCATCACGCACCCACTCTTTAGCCCACAATGCCACCAAAGCCAGCGCCATAGATGGAACCGCAGCGAGGAACAGTGGCTCAGCGATGTGCGGGAGGTCCCGCAAACCAGTACGCTCTGCCCACCGCGCTTGTACCTCTTTAAAACCTGCTTTATACACAGTGTGGGTGAAGGCGTAGAAGAAGCGTTTGAGGTTCGTGACCAGCGCCATTGCTGGGTTAGACGCAAAGAACGGGTCTGTTATCGCGTTCGGGTCAAGTGTGCTAGTACGCACAAACTGGGCAATCGCGTTAGACATATTATCCAAGGCGAGCTGCGTCCGGGCGTTGCTAAGCGGGGTATCGCGCACGATAGAGTTGATGTCCCCACCGTTCTGGTGGACGTGCTCCAGCGCAATCTCAACGTCCTCGCGTGACAGTCCTAGCTTCGCTAAAAACTCACGGCTTTGGCGAGAGTTGAAGTCAACCGCCGCTTTGCGAATACCTGTTACCGCCACCGAGGTTGCCACCATCCGTGACATCTTAGTAGTCGCTTCCATCAGGTTGACCTTGAAGAACGCGTTCATCGTGGCGTCGATAGCTTTCGACGACGTATCACGGATGCCCGCAAGGTTCATCATCTGCTCGTGCATTACTGTGTGGCTAGCCACACCGAGCGCATGGGCCAACTCAGCGATTTCTTTACGGTCTTGAGTACGCAAGAACTGTGTTAGTGCTTTCAGTGCTGTACCTGTGTCGCCGGAGGTAAACAGCGGGATTGCGCTATCCGTGATATTCACGATACCGGAGAAAGTCAGTATGGCCATGTTAGCAACCGCATTAATTGTGTGCATCACATTGCGCCCCCAGCTCGGTACGTTGTAGCCGTAGTTGCCACTGATAGCTTTAATAGCGTCCTCTACAATAATGCGCTCAGCGTCGTTCATCGCCTCGTAGTATTTGTTCAACTTGGCCATATTCTGGAACTTCGCACGACCTTCGACAATATACAGCGAGCCGTCCTCATTGCGAGTGTGTGACCCGAACGCTTTTCGCATAGCCGCTTTATGGGCTAGATTACGTCGGTAGGTGTTCATATTTGCCACACCGTTAGACGTATCTAAGAATTTGGCGATCTTCGCACGCTGTTTAGGGTTACTCAGCACCAAATCCCATATACCCTCAACACTGGTGTTGTCGGGAACGCTGTCTGGGTCGATGACCGCGTCAGCCATCTGCTCGGCGAACACCATGCCAAGTCCGCCCTCGCTCTCTGGTTTTGCGAGCAATTCTTTGAACTCAGCAAAGTTCTTATCTACCATCTCACGATTAAAGTGGAATATGTTGCCTGGCAGGTTGTCCGCTGCGTACAAACCGCGTTTTTCTGGGTCTAAGAACCGCTGAGTGTGCGCGCGGATTGCAGCAATATATTTCTGCAACTTCTGCGCCTCAGCGCTGTTCACACCGGCAACGAGGTCTGAGTAGCCCTTATTTGTTACTCGCGTGCGCTCACGCTCGGTAGCCCCGAGCAATCGGGTGTAACGAGTGCCCATAAACGCGGTGTCCAGCTGATAACGGATACCCTGATAGCTGTTTTTCAGCCCGCGGCCAGTGTTCAAGAACATCTTAGCCACTTCTGGGTGGATCCGCTCGAGCTGGGCGAACACGCTACGCGGCATATTAGCGATAGCCCCAAGAATACCTTTGCGCTTATTAACAGCGTATTTAAGTTGTCGACCCACTAGGTTAGCGTTCAGCTGTTTAATCTCGGCTGTGAACGCCGCGGTCTGTTTAGCCACAGTGGTTTCCAAAAACTGCTCGTGTTTCTCAGTGTTCGCATGCACGGTTCGGAAGGACCCGTCGAACTTTTGGCCTGCTTTTGTCAACGTCTCGGCCATATGGTTGTACATATCAGCCACGGCCTGGCCGATTTTGCGTAACCGAGCAACCAGACCTTTCACTAGCCGTGAACGGCCGTCCACCATATCGTGGAGTTTCTTAACAAAATGCTGAGCAAACGAGTCAGCAAAGTGCTCACCATCAAGCGCGCCTTTCTCACGGTCCAACGCCTCACCGTACAACTCGGCAAACGACTCACGGGTCGCCATATCCAGCGAGCCTTTCTCGTGCTGAACGCGATAACCTTCAAGCACAATCTCACCCAGCTCATGGCCGAGTGCCATTGACCAGAGAAGCGCGTGCTCACCCTCCGCTTTGAATGGTGGCAAGTGGATGTTGTAGCCGAGAGAGCCGTCATCCATCAACACACTCTCGACACGTGCGTCAACCAGTGTGGTATCACGTCCTGTGATGAGGTTTACCTGTGCGTTTAGTCCAGCGGACTGCACGGCTTTAGTAATCTCAGCCTGGATTTTCTCGACCTCTTCGCCAGTCTGCTCGCGGATTTTACCTTCTTTATCGCGGCCAAAGAATCGTATGCTCGCCCCTCGCTGTGTCAGCTTGGCGCTCTCGTCAGTCTTGTTATTGCTCGGGCGGTCGATAAGTTTAGATGTCGGCGCGCGCTGCGCCAAAGCGACCGCCATCTGGGCTTTCTGAATGGCCGAGTGGCCGTTATCCGCACGTAACTCAGCTGCCAGACTGTTCAACGCGTCAACGCTCTGTACTGCTTTGCGAGCACGCTCATCTGACATCAACCCAAGGTGTTGGAGGTCAACGTTGTACTGGCCGACCAGCCCTTGAGCCATCTCATCATCGAATGTGATAGACATCTTGTTAGCCAGTTCTCGCTGGATTTCTTCCTTATCCAGCGGGTGGGCGTCTTTATCTTTAGAGTTACTGCTGTACACCTTCTCGGACACCACCTCAAACGAGCCGTCTTTGTTACGGCGAACCTCTGTCACTTTGACCATGGCGTGATCAATCTCGCTCACAGACACAGTCTCTACGACAGCGACCGGCGCGCCATTGTTCACCATGTGCTCCTGAATAAGCGCACGATCGGACAGATTCTGCTTAGTTGTTATTTTATCAGTCGCTAGCTCGGCCAGCGCGAAGTCAGTTACTTTCTCGCCATAGTGGGAACGGTGCTCGATGGCGAGGCTCTCCTCGCTGTTCACCGTACCAGTCTCGCGCAAGTCCTCTTTCTCACGCCCCTCTGGACGCTCGACGAGGTCTGCCGCTAAGCTGGAATGGTGGCGGCCAGTAAACTCATCATGCGCTTTAATTGTGTCACTATGCGCCCAGACCATCTTCTGCTGTTTCTTAGCGCGGTAGTACGCGCCAACAGCCGCTTTGATGGTGTCGGCGATCGCCTTAGCTGACGCCGCATCCATGAAAGTGGACTGTGTGCCCGCCTTAGCGTTCTGGCTGTTGCGCACCACCTCTCGCGCGTGATGGCGGATAAGCTTTAGCTCATCGAGCGCAACGCGTGCGGACTCGTCAATACCCAGCGCGTACCTACCATGCGCTCTCCGCCACGCAGCCTCCGATTGAATGTCGCCCTCTGCAAGCTGCTCATGGCGGAGTTTCAGCGAGGTGCTAAGCGCCTCGATTGCGCCCTCAATGACATCTGAGCGAACATCGTATGGGTCAACCTCAATGCCGCGTTTCGCGCGAGACTCGGCCAGCACGTCGTTCATGTCATACGGACGAGTGATCTCCTTACCCTCGGCTGTCTTAACAGTCTTACCATTTTTCAGGTGTTTCTTGATGGCGGTCACGCTGAGGCCACGTAGCTTGCCGAGCCATGCCCGAGCGTCCTCGGCGGCGCTCTCGAAGGCTTTCTCTGCGCCGTTGTCAGATATCGCAGCAGTCAAGGCAGCTTCTAAACGCTCGGTATTGCGTAGTGTCGCTGCGTCAATGGTCATGCCTGCATTCGAAAAAATGTGCGAGTCACCGTCAACAGCCGTCATCACGTCGTTTGAGTCGACGATCTTGCGGCCATCGGCGGCCTCATAAGTCAACAACATCGAGCGAACATCTCGCCAAGCGGTTAGGAGCAAGCTGTTCGAGTTACCGATATTGCCCACCCCATCAGCTACCAGCTCATTAACCACGCTGCGCATGAGCGACGGGATGCTCAGCTCAATCTTCGCACCGTCACTCAAGGTGAATGTACGAACACCCATCTTGTGCTTCAAGTGCTCAGCGATTGATTTAGCCTTACCACGGGCGAACGCAACCGCTTTACGCGCGCCAGCTGGCGTTACAGCGCTGGCTTTAACGTCCAAATTACCCGGGATTAAACGATGGTCCTCAAGCAAACGGATAGCAGTCTCGGGGAGCATATTCGAGAAGTTCTCATTGCTCAGCGAACGTAGAGCCTCAACCATCTCTGTGCGATTAGGAGTGTCGCTGAACGGAATGAGCACATTGTCAACCAACGTCGGGATAGCGGCTTTAAACTCACCGTGGACACCGTTGCTCTCTAGCGCGGTAGTTAAGGCCTCAGTTGCTGCGGCTACACGCTCCTCTCGTGGTAGAGCGCGCCAACGTTGTTTACCGAGATGGTGGAGTGCAGCACCGATAGATATCCGCAGGCTGTGGGTCTGCCCCTCTGTTACACCAAGCTCGGCAGCTAATTCCTTACGGGCCTGCTCAACGCCCAGCGCGGTCTCAATATCGCTCACCAGTGTCGGAGATACACCCTCAATAGTCTCACCAGTGCGAGCAGCGTTAGCGAGGATACTATCCACACCGTTCATAGCCACCTCAGCCACGGTCAGACGGTTCAAGCGGTCACGTGAGTAACGCGCGTCGAACGACTCGTTCATCTCGCGCTCGCCCTGTGTCGTTTCCAGTTTACTGGTCGTGTGGTTTAGCGCTTCGAGGAGCACCTGACGACGGGCCTCCACCTCAGTTAACCCCTTATTGTTTTTGCGCAGACGCTCGACACCGTCGGTCAACTTACCGCTGTACTCGCTGTCAAACGCCTCGAACAGTTTATGGATAAACCGACGAGCGCGGCCTTTTTGTTGGAACACGCCAGCTAAGACCTCTGGGCCAGTAGATTTCACCGCCAGTCGGATACCATCAAGGTCGGATACTTTTTCCATGTCAATCGCTTGGTCAGCGGGTGCAACACGGATACGCTCGACGCGCTCCTCTTCCTCGCCCTGCACAGTGTCCTCGTCAGTCTTAACGTACTCATCGGCTGTTTTGCGCGCATCAGCCGCGCCTTTCTCTTTGAAACCATGCAGCAAGAAACGGTCCGCCACTTCACGGACGGCTTTACGGGAATCCTCGTCATTGAGCACCTCGTCATCTGTCGCCTCATGCTCGCGTCCAACCAGCTTGATTTCAGGCGTTTCGTGGTTCTCACTCTTTGTTGGCTTCTCTTGCTCAGCTAGCACTTTATCCACGTCAGGGTTACGCATCGTCGCCTGTGCGTGGCTAGCCACATCTGAGCCGACGAGGTATGAGTCCATAATAGCTGATTGAACATACTGGGGAGTGATATGGTAATCTGGATTTCGTTCAGCGTTGTAGCGTTGTGCGATCTCCTCAACCGATTTAGCCCCAGTCAACAGGTGGGCTAAAATCTCACGGTGACGAAACGCCGCGGTGGTATTCTCACGCAGCAGGTGAACGAGACGTTTCACATCTTTTAGCGCGATAGCCTCACGGATGGCTTTCTTAGTGGTTTCTTTCGCGGCTTTTGTTGCAGGTCCAGCTATGCTCTCTGCGCTGAGTGGGATACCTGTCGAGCCGAGGTCAACCTCTTTCTCGACAGTATTCATAGCACGCTCACGCACCTCGTCAAGACCTTTGTTGAACACATCGCGCGGCAGATGCTCGGTTGAGGTGTCGAACTCACGCTTGTAGCGAGAAATCTCGCCCAGCTCTTCTTTAGCCGCTTTGCGTTTCTCGCTCGCCGCCTCGATAGCCTTGACATCGTTGTCCTTGCGCGCCTGTTTTAGCTCAGCGTCTGCTTCAGTATACTCACGCTGAACCTCACTGTGGCTGGCGTCGATAGCCTCACGAACTGCCGCCTGCATCTGTGCGTCGTGGCCAAACTTACGATGCAGCATGCCAACGGTCGCGTTATCGCCACGCTCTGCCCGACGGAGCACATTCTCAGCATACGGTATGCCGGATTTCTTGATAGCCTCACGCACACGGTATCGGATACGGCCCGGCATTTCAGCGTTGTTGGTCGCGGCCCACTCAATCGGACGGAGGATATTACGAGGTTGAGCACCCTCAGCTTTCATCGCAGCGTGAACTTCCGCCTCTCGGGCGACGCGCGCTGCTTTCGCAGACGTGTAGCCATTCCCCTCTTGCTTATTTGCGCCGTCCTCGACAGGCTTGTCGGTAATGCGGCCCCCCTCACGGGTTGTTTTGGTGGTGTATGACGCGTCAGAGGAGTGCGCAGCCTTAGGTTCTACCTTAACCTCTGGCTCTACCTTAACCTCTGGCTCAGTTTTCGGTTCGGCCTTAGATTCAACTTTCGGTTCTACCTTAGGCTCAACCTCAGGCTCAGGCACAGGCACAGGCACAGGCACAGGCACAGGCACAGGCTCAGCCTTAACCTCTGTTTCTACTGGTTGTGTCGCGATCTCAGCCTCAGGCATAGGCATAGGCTTAGGTTTAGGCTCAGTTTTAACCGCTGGCTCGGGTTCCTGCTCGATATTAACCGCTGGCTCGGGTTTCGGTTCACGCTCAACCTCTGTTTGTGTCGCGGACTCTGTGCTCGGCATCTCGATATCCTGAACTGGCGTGTA
The DNA here is from genome assembly GCF_014884965.1 of Spirabiliibacterium mucosae. Lineage (GTDB taxonomy): Bacteria > Pseudomonadota > Gammaproteobacteria > Enterobacterales > Pasteurellaceae > Spirabiliibacterium > Spirabiliibacterium mucosae. Next base: position 56,771 of record NZ_JABTBO010000005.1, read on the forward strand.
CTCGCTCGGCGCTTGTCCCTCAACGCGCTCGCCCGCGGAGTTTACATGGGGGACAGTCTTCGGTACAACCTCCGTTGTTGTGTTACCGTCCGCGTCAGCCACAGTCTTCTCGACGGTTTCTTCCTCCGCTTGTTTAGCAACGTGCTCGTCGATCTCAGCCTGCCGTGCCTTACGCTCAGCTCGGTCGCCACGCAGCATATTAACCGCTCCGCCAGCAGTGTGTGACGCACCACCAATAGCAGCACCGACTGCGAAGCCGCCGATAGCGTTTTCTTTAACACGTGTCCACAGGTCGCCGAGTTTCGAGGTATCGCCTCCAACCGTACGAATACTAAAATCTTTAACGAGTTCTTGCGCCCCCTCAGTCAAACCCTCACCCAGCGAACCGAGACCGACGCTCTTAGCAGCACGGCCAGCAGCGTACATAACTTTCGCGCCTTTGCCGAGGTTTTCACCGACTTCTTTAACAACTTTCTCGCCGATACCCACTGATTTAAGCAGCGGAGATACCGACATTTCTAATGCACCAACATCAAGCACAGCCGATGGAACACCTGCGATCAACGACATAGCACCAGCATGCTCTACGCCAGACTCTTTAGCATCGTTGTAAATATCGCCAACATTCTGCACATACGACGATACCCCAGCCGCGCCGCGGGCCACATTCTTGGCAACGGACGATTTAACCACGCCTTTAGCTACCGCCTCCGCACCCTCCATTAAAGCCCTGCGGCCCAAAGCAGCGGTACCACCAGTCGCTAATGCCATACCTGCGTCAATCATCAGCGACGGAGAGTTCTCAACAGTACGTTCTAGCGCGTAGCCTAGAGCGTCACCAACGCTGTGAACATCGTCAGAAGTCTGGTAACGTGCTTTGTTATACTTCAGCTTAAGGCCAGCGAGGTGCATTTCTTCTTCGGCTGACTCTTTCAGGTCTTCTGCACCGAGAGCATCAGCCGCTGCGGCCACAAAGCCCGACGTCATCTGTGACAGCTGGTCTTTACCGCGTTGCCATGCTCGGTCAACTAATCCAGTGCCGTTACCGGTGTCGATCTGACTATGGTAGGGGTCAAAACCCAACAATGCCCTAGCACCTAGAGCGCGGTTTTGCGCCTGGTTACGATCTATGACATCTTGGACCTCTTTATCCTCAGCTTCACGCAACCATGTTTTTGCGTTTTTTGTTGCAAGCGCATGCTCAACATCCTTTGGTAACGAGCCATCACGCGAAGGCATCGGAGCGGCGATACCGGCGCGGACCAGCTTCTCTGCGGAGGTCAATCCGCTACTAGATTTAGTAGTGTATAAGCCACGACCATACCCCCCAGTACCTTTTATATCCTCAACATCCTGGTCGGTTTCTCGAGAGACAGTTTTCGCGAGCAAGCCAGCAGCGGACCAGCCTTTACCAGTACCTGCATGTGGGGTTTCTGGGGCATCATACCCCAGAGCGCGTTTGTTTTTACTGTAAGTGCCGTCCTCGTTACGAACAAAAACCGTATCGCCGTCGATATAGAATGCGTCTCTCGCCATTATTTAGCCCCCTTCAACTCACGAATGATGTATGTATCAAGGTCTTTCGATATGTCAGCATTGGCGTTCATCGTCAACCTAGAAACTGCGCGTGCCAGAACCGCTGGTGGAACACCTTGTTCCATCGCTGAGTTAATCGCGTCATTAACTTTAAGCACTTCGCCGTCATCAAGGTAGCTGGAGCCGTTATGTCGTTGCGCGAAATAGATCGCCGCGGGGACACTCGCAATGTCAGAGTTATTCGCATAAATCTTAGCGGCCTTATCAAGCTGGCTTTGGAATGTGTAGTCGGTACGGTCGGCTTTCCCGAGTGCATTATCTTTACCGTACATTTCCTGCATATAGCCAGTAGCTTGTGTAGCGAACTCTTCGATACGGTCATCAAAGCGGGTATTATCTTTACCGCCCCGTTTATTACGCTTGGCTAGGTTATCGCGGAAGCTGCTAAGCTCAGACTCAGTAGCTGGCGCCCCCTCTTTTGAAGCAGCAAGCAATTGTTGCTCTACGCCTTTAAGCTGCCCTTTAAAGCTGGCGTCGGAAACCTTAGCCTGTTTGTCGTCGTACTCTAACAGCTCGTTTAAGTTGTTATATTTGAGGTCAGGATTACGAACAGCCGCTTGGTACGCTGCCGTATATAGCTTGTACTCTTCGTCAGTTTCAGCATTTCGGGCCGCTTCGGCCAACGCTTCTGCGCGTTTAGCATTATCCGCCCGTACTTGCACTTGCTCAGCGCGTTGTTGTTTCGCCAGTCGCTCGCGCGATGTCGCCTGTTCAGCGTTAGAGTTGAATTTATCAATGTATTGCTGCTCAATGTCAGCATCCGACGTCGAGCGTTCTTTCGCGATTGCAGCGAGGTCACTCTTAGCCTTGCGCTCCGAGTCTTGGTCGCCGTAATCGCCTTGCGGAATTACCGCATCATCCATGTTGCGCCATTCGGTCTGCAACCCCTGTGCGGAAGCTAGCCGAGCTTTTGCGTCGCGCTCGCGTTTCTTCAATCCGCGATCAGCGATAGCCTTATCTGTCGCTATGTCTTCACCGTACGCTGCATATGGGGCAGCTTTAACAGTATCCCTCTCGACCGCCGCGCCTGGGGCAGCTTTCAAAGCCGCTGTATCAGCCAAGCCGCCAGCGAGAGACGCTAGGCTGCCGAGCGCATTCGGTTTAGCATCGGCTTTGTTTTTTTCGGGTGCTTTTCCGCCAAATAATGGGGACGTTTTCACAATGTCATGGAACTCCTCGGGGCTGTGGTGGTCCACTTCCTTCATGTACACTTTGCCGTCTGCGTCTTTACCAGCGTAGATAGTGGCAACCTGCCCTGTCTTGTTATTGTGCCCAAGGAATAACGTACCGCCTTCAGGTAGGCCCATGCTTTTTGCCACCTCGTTGGCGTTAATCCCTTTTTCTTTCGCTAAGACATTCGCTACCGCCGTACCATGTTTAGATACGGAATACTGGCTACCTGTGGCTTCGTTAAACTCATCTTCAGTGATTGATGATGGCGCGCCATCCGCAGCAGTCGTATTAAGCTGAGGGAACGCATCAGTAGCAGCCTTGCCGGCGCCATACAGCATATTGAACACATCTGACCTGCGTTTCCTCGCCTGTTCTTCTTTCAACTCCGCGCGACGGACTTTATCCTGCTCAAACGCCAGGCGCTTCGCACTCAAGCTATGGTTAGCCCACGCCACGCCGAGCAGCCCACGAGAAATACCCTCACTGGCCTTGTTATGCCGGCTAGTCTCCGCCAACGAGCGGTTATGGTAGTCCATTGTATCTTTGTGCTTAGTAACCTCGAGGTCGAACCGACGGTTGCTATCCATAACCTCATGCGCCCACTTCCGCTCGTTAAAGCCACGCTGGTACGCCTCAGCCTCGCGTTTATCACGGCGGTCCATCACACCGTCGTAGATGCTCATGAGCTCTTTCGCGCCCTGAATACCTTGCAAAAATCCGTTGTATAAGGCTACTCTGTTAGCCATAGACTCTCCTTAAAGAAAAGGTGCGGGCACACACCCGCACCCATAGAACGTGGGTAAAACCGCAGGGCTACAAAAAGCCAGCGAGCAAACGAACACCGAGACCGGCGATACTACCTAATGCGCCGTACTTAGCTTGTTTATTAGCGTGGTATTGGGCGTCTTTCTGCATACGACGCTGCGCTTCGTTTTGCGCGATACCGCCGAGCGTAGCTGCTGAGCCTTTTTTCATTGCGTTGGTCTGCGCAACAAGACGGTTCAGCGCACCAGTGTTAGCTTCATATTGGTCAACACGGGCAGTGTTCATGTTGGCGGTGTTGCTCGCTGCCGCATTAACGCTGTTTAGCGAGTTCATCGCCAGACGCTGTGATGGCGTTAGGTATGTCTGAGCGCGAGACATTTGACGTTGATTGACTGACCCGTCGATGCCTAACGCTGTGCGTTGCATTTGTCGTTTAGCCGCATCAACCAACCGTGTAGAGTTGGTATCTTGTGCCTCATACCCCATCAGCTGCTGTAGGTAAGGTTTTATCACGGCCCAGTCCGCCTTGTAATTCTGTGCAAGAGTGTCGTCTAATCCGGACATTATTTACCACCCCCTCGGAGCTTATATAATTCATTGAACGCATTGGATACGTCTCCTGGGCGAGACCCAGTGGGGAGGCCCCACAAACCGCCGGTACCCAATTTTTGTTTCTCCAGTTCCTTCTTGCGTTGATATTGGTCGAGCCCGATACCGCCAGCGGCCGTTACAAGCGACATAGTCGCACCGTACTTCATCGCTTTATGCGCAGCTTCATTAGTCGCCTTCTGGATAGCTTCTTCACTCTGGAGACTAGCCTGGCTTAAAAGCCCACCGGCCGCATCGCTCGCCTGCCCATTAAGTGAGCTCAGTGCTGAGTCCGTACGCTCAGTGCGGTTTTTATCTGCAAGCCCATACGCTTTGATGATCGCTGTGTTTCGTGCGTTAGCGAGCGCAGAAGCTGAGGTTGACGCCTGGAACGGATTAGCGTTACCGATGTACTGATTGCCCATCGCTTTCATCGAGTCAGCGTTCGCACGGCCTGCAAGTTGTGCTGACAGGTCACGTCGCGACTCAGAAACGTAGCGTGGAAGATATTGTTTATTGAACCCTGCTGCCAACTGGTAGCGCGCGCTTTCAATAGCCTGAGAGGCTTTCTCGCTTTCAGGTTTTTTGTATGCCTGACCGCCGCCACCACCGCCGCCCATGCCAAACAAGCGGCCGACAGACTTCCCGATTTTGCTAAAAAAACTCACTCAACCCCCTACCAAGAAAACGCGCATACGCGATCTGAAGGCATATCATTCACCTGTCCTTTACGTAGCAGCTCAACGATTAGCTGGTCGTAGTTAGCCAGGTGGTGTCCTGCAAGTTTAAAGTCGGTCCAAGGCCTGTTTGGCATAATGTAAAGCTCATACAGTACGAGCTCGCGCACTACACGAATAAACAGGTTACTGTCACGCGGAACAGGACAACTGGTCGCTTCGAGCGTAGGCGCAAAGGTATACGATACGCTCGCTTCGACAGCGCTGTCTGCGTCGCGCGGACCGATATTGAAGAACTGCAAGACAGATTCCCGTCCGTCGTCGGAGTATTTCTCTATGAGACAACAGCACGGATGGGTGGCTGAGACTATGCGACGTCGGTCGATAAACGGGACTGTCTTGCCGTTAATTTTTGCAGATAATGCCTCGATGACTTCGCGGTCGTCATCAAGGTCAAAATGAAAAGTGTCGTGGTCATCAAGCTCCGCCGTCAGAGAGCCCGCCAATGTTTTTGTTTCCGCGGCGACACGCGACACGCACATTGGAATGACTTGAATCACGACGTGTTCTGGGATACCCCCAGTAAACAGAGCTAACTGGTCGGCCAGCTCTGTGTAGTCGAGGTCAGCCACTGCCATTACATATTCCCTTTGGTATCAATCGCTTCGGTTTTCACGCCAATCTTGTCGTAGAACGAGCGACGGAAGTAGTCAGAGCGCCCCAAGTCGTTGGTATACTCGGCGTGTTTCAAGTACGCTCGGTACAACAAGTAGTCGACAATAGCCGGCGCAAACCAATCTTCCACCTCAATTTTTTCAGTTTTCGAGGTCGCTTTTTTAGGCGATTTCGCAACGACAATGTCGAGTTGGTGATCACCGCCGCTCACTGACGGGTATACCCAGAACACTTTCGGCGTACGCTCGTCGTATGCGTAGTAACGCGGCTCTGTGCCAGTGGTTTTATGCCAATCAAGATGCTGTTCGTCGAGGATCTTGCGGTCAATCGGGCGGATTGCGTGCCCTGAACTGGTGTTACGCACAACCTCGATAAGCTTGTTAGCGTCATCAGGTAGGTCTTGTTTAGAGCCCGCTTTGATGGTAACTGTACGGTAGTCTGCCCCTGCATCTGTGCGAGCAGCAGACAAGGCCAACATACACTCGTTAAACCAAGAAAGCCACTCGCTTTCAGGCCATTGAATAAAATCAACATCCTGGGCGGTGACTTTAGCTCGGTCGATTACCTCTGATATTAAAATCTGAGCCATTTAATCCCCTCTCGGTTGAAGGGGCACGGTTAAGCGCCCCTAGCCCCACATCGTTGCTTAGATGGCGGTATCGACCGCGATTACGCCAAAGTCTTGTGGTTTACCAGAGACTTTATCCTGCCAAACTGGTTTCTTCATACCGAAGATACGGCCGTAAGAGATACCGTTTTGGTTTCCGTAGTCGAAGGTTTCTTCTTCCCAAGAACCGCCACCGACGTCTGCGAAAGCAAGTGCTTGAGCGCCGCAGAACAGCGCGCGCTGGCCTTCAACGTTACCGTCAGTGCCCCATTTGCGGCCCTCCTCGGTCTTATTCGCTCCGGACGGTTTGGTACCAGCAGTCGCAGTGCGGGTGTTGAACACATGGTGGTATTGGTGGATGTATACGCCATCAACCAACAGAGTATCGCTGCCCGCAAACAGCTCATTACCACTACCACGAACGCCTGCGTGACGTGCGTTCGCCATGAAGTCGTCGTCAAGTTTCAACTGCGCCATACCAGCTGGAGTTACAAACATGTGGTACTTGTCGTTATTCGCACCAACGCCGCGGATATAGTTATCGCGTGCGTAAGCCTTCAAGTTGACAATGTGTTTGTAAGTGAGTTTGTCGCCTGCTGCAACTTTGGTAATATCGCCTGTGTCAAAGTCACCGTTCGCTTTTACGCGCAACCAACGCGCATCGGTCGGAGCAGTAACATCCGTGGCAAACGCCAAGTCTTTTAGCAAGTAGCCAGTAGTACCAGGGGCATGGCCCAGTTTAACGCGCTTAGCACCTGTGTTAGCAACCTCGTACTTAATACCAGACAGGGTCAAGAACGCCAGCTGGTCGATGCGGTCAGCCAACCAGTATGCAAGCTGGTCTTTCGCGTTTTTACGGAACGCAATAACAGAACGTTGGTCTGCCATTTTACCTTTGCTACGGACGGCGTGACGCAATTGGTCGACCTTAACGATTTGGTCGTACGCTTTCATTGCTTCTTCGTTGCCTTCCAAAGTGTAGTCGTCGGTCACACCATCACCGATTAAGTCAGCAAGTAAGTGGATAACAACTTGGTCTCCAGCAGCAGTTTTGGTTAAGCTGGTTAAGTGCTGAATCATCGCGTCAGAGCCTGTGCCCATGAACTTATTGATGAACATTTTAGCTCGGGCTTGTTTCCAAACATCTAAGTCCCAAACTTTTTTCTGGTTGGTAAGTAACTTACCAAAGTTAGTTAAGTTATCGCCTGCGGCCATAAAACAGATTTCCTCAGAATAGAAAATGAAATTACGAGTTTTCTTTTTCCGTTACGTGGAAAGTACGAGTGATAAGGTATACGCGCTGCTTAGAAGTGCAGGGGGACTTACGCGTGACGTGCGCTAAACGAATTGGGTTAATTATAACCTACAATGGGTATAATGTAAATAAAAAGCCCCATTTTTAGGGGCTTTAAGTGATTATTAAGCAAAATCGCCACGGAGTCGAGCGACCTCTTTAGGGTCTAACGCGTCAAACTCCTCTTGTGTGAGTGAGAACACGTCGATTTCTGGCTTTTTGCCGCCGGTTTCTCCGCCGACGCGCGGAGGTGCTTTGGCCGCCTGCTCCATTTTCGCTTTCACATTCGGCGCTTTAGCCGCGGGTTTAGCAGTTTTCTCCGCCTCGGCATTAATGCCAGTGAAGCCGTATCGTGCGGCGATCAACTCAGCCGCCTCGATAATTGCCTCACCCGCGCTAGCGCCGGTTGCAATCAGCCCGTCGCGGACACGTAGCACCTCGTTGAATGCTCCCTCGTCGAACGCTTCGCTGGTGTCGTTAAACGCGTCGTAGGTTTCAATAACCAAATCAGCCGCGCGCTGCGCCTCACTAACAGCTTCTCGAGCCTTGTAAGTCTCTTCTGCTTCACGGGTGGCCTGCTCATAGGCGCGTTTTACCGCCTCACGGGCCGATGCTGCCGCCGTAGTGTTCGCCACGTCCGACATCATCTCTGCAAAGATGGCTGACGCTTGCTCTTGGTTTCCGTCCAGCATCGCTGCTGACATCGCTTCGAACTTCTTGGGGTCTACCTTGTAGTCAACATTAACCGACAAGTCTGAGAAATCACGCTCGCCCGATTCAGCACGCATACGCTCAAGCTCTGCTTCAACCGCTTTACGCTTCTCTATCTCCTTCTTGAGGCGGTCATACGGGACGCGTTTCTGCGGCTTCTCGCTCTTCGGCTTATCGTCGGCAGGCACGGCGTCTTCACCATCAGTTTCGGTCTTATCAGATTCTGGTTCTGTCGGCTCTGTTTCCGCTGCTTCCGTTTCTCCCTCCGGAGCTTTCTCATCATCCGGTTGTACTGGCTCTGGCTCATTCTCTCCCGCGCCCGATACCTCAGCACTGGGATTATAGTCATCACCGCGGTCTGTACCTACGTCCTCATACTCGTAGTCAGCCCCTGTGCCAGTAAAAGCGGTCTCGTCGAACTCTTCAACCGGAAGTTGACCCATTAAAATATCTTGCTTAGACATTAAATTTCTCCTTTAAATGTTTGCGGAAGGTTTTGGTGGTAGTGACGTACTAACTCTTTGCGGTAATCGCCTTGCTGACGCAGCATCTCACTGGTCAACTTAGCAGTAGTTTGTCGTTGTGACTGAATCTCACGGTTCTGAGCAGACAACTGCGCCAAAGCCACGCGGGCTTTAAGCACGTCTTCCGCCATTTCACGTTTAGCAGTAAGCTCAGCCAATTTAGCCCCAGCCTCGGTGTAACCGTCGAGCGTTTGCGCTTTCGCATTTTGCAGGGCTGCGCGCGCTTGATATTCAGCAATCTCAGCGTCCAGTTTAGCCACTTCTTTCGTTGCTTGTTCAAGCTGCAACTGCATTTGGTATGTCTGCATTTGCTCTTCTTCAGGGGATAATTCACCGAAGCCCTGAACCTTGGCCACCATGCCGGCGATCTCCATGCGCTTAGGCAGGTTCGAGTGCTGAATAACGATGTGGTCAGGGATTGCCACGCCTGCTTCACGCATACTGATGGCTTCTGAGAAAATAGTCTCGTCCACACTGTCGCGTGACGGTTGTAGACCGATAACGATGTCGTACTTACCTTTAGTGATGTCAGCGGGGATAGAGCCGTCCTCGTCTGGCACGTTAATCGCGTGCTCAACCTGCGGCTGCTCAGGGTCCTCATAGTCCGTGATGTGGAAAATACGGGTCTCAGTATAGAACTTCTGAACCAACTCGAGGATTTTACGGGCCAACATACGGCGTGTGTGGTTCGCATTCTTACTCGGAATAGTCAGCTGAACCTGGCCTGCTTCACGGCGTTGCGTGATAGCCACACCTGACACGTCAGCACGGTCCATACCCATGATTGACTCGTTTACGCCCGAAATCTGACGGATAGACATCATCGCTTTCTGGCTGATGTTGTGGATACCAGTCGGAATCTGGTTCGGTTGTACCTTACCCGGCGGCTCATAGCCCTTTTTGTATTCGAGCACGATACCGGTCTTCGAGCCTGACGCGGCTAACTCATCAGGGGTCATGTTAACCAGTGAGTTTTCCTCGATAATCCAGCCGCTGTTCGCTGTGGTGTTGACGATGTGCAACTCTTGCGACGAAATCTTGTTAAACAGTTCTTGTGGACCGACGAGGTTTGTCACCATACCCTGCGGATTTCCGCGACGAAAATACGGGAAGTATGGTACGATGGTGAAGCTGTCATACAGCGACCAGTCGTCGTACAGCACTGTTTTGACAGCGGTGATGGTGGTACGGACCGCCTTTTTAGTTATCTCCCTAAGCTGAACTCGTGGGTCCATTGCCACCATCGCCACCAACTTCTCGGGGTCAGCCATCATTTTCTCTGGCACATCTTTCACGTCGCCGGTAACGAGGTCAACAAACTGTTTAACCTTGCGCATGCGATAATACTGGCGCTCGATTACACGGACACGCTTAATGTCCTTCTCGTCAAGCGTCGCGCCGTCATCCTGTTCTATGTCTGACTTGCCACCATACGTGCGCTTAGCGAGCTCTACGGCGTCTTTATTCAACGCCATGCTGTCCGCGTATGACAACCGTAGCTGCTTAGCCTTATCGGCCCCGTACTGCGCTTCTATGTCTTCTAGCGTCATAAACCGGGTAACAAACACTTCAGACCATGTTGTAGGGTCAGCGTCTTTTGCCATCGGGTCAGGAATAACGTCTAACGGGTCCTCTGCCACGATCTTAACGTCGCCAAGCACGTTCTCGCTGAAATCAATGCGAACATCGAAGTAGCCGCGGTCGAGAATCAAGCCGTCAGCCACAACTGCCTGCTCAACACGCTCAAGGTCATTCTGCTGAGCGATGTGCTGGTAGACATAGTTCAGGTCTTTAGCGGCCTGCTCATTAGCCCCTCGCGCTGGTTTAAACTGCACGTCAGCTTGCGATTTAGCCATCTCACCGAGTGCCGCGTTGATTGTCCCTTTAATGAGGTTCAACGTAAGCGCCGGTCGCCCCTGCGACTCCAGTGCCTTGCGGTCGTTCTCGTTCCACTGGTCGCCGAGGTACATAGCGTCGTTTTTCATAGCCTGCTCGATGTACTGGCGGTGTTTCATATCACGCGCCCGCTCGTACCGCGCCCAGTTGTCCTCAGCGATAGTGCGTTCTGTCGCCATTGTATCTCCTTAAATTATGAAGCCATGTGGCTCAAGCCCTGTCTCTGGCTCGTAGCTCGTAGTCTGTCACGCCATGATTTTTTAGGCGGCGGTCGTTTCTCACGCTCCGGTGCGAGCATGAGTATCATCTGCCCAATCCACGCCAGGGCGTCCACCTGGTCATCGTGTTTACCGCTCGGAAATGCCAACATCTCGTTCTGCATCTCATGGAACCACGGTGCTGAGGCCGGAAAATGTACGCGCCCCTGCTCCATACGGCCCTGAATCGGCCGAGCACGGGTCTGTTTGTCGTTACCGCGTGTCTTAAGCTTGATGTAATTGAATTTCTGCCGGCTCTCGTTGATGCGGCTGATGATGAACGGCTCGAGGGTCATAGAAATCTGTCCGTCCTCTATGCCCTGCAAGACAGGGTTGTAAACACGCTGGCACTCAAAGAACTTGTCGATGAGCTCATTCGCCGCCCAACGACCGTAATAGCGGTGCAGCACCCAGATGTCATTGTCCCGGTCGATGCCAACCACCACACCACAGGTGAAGTCGTTCGATGTTTTCTGGCCGATAGCCAAGTCCCATGCCGCGTAGACACGCAGCGTGCTCATGTCGGGCGCTTTCTCGTAGGTGCGGAAATATTCTTTTTTAAAGTAGTCACCGTCGGCGGATACTGGGTTCTGCTGATACAGCGCCTCCCAGTCGCGCGGGATAAGTGTACGGCGTATGCGGTTCAGCGCCTCAATAGGATAACGAGCGGGGTGCAGTGCCTCACCAGCCTTACGGAACTGCTCGTCGTGGGTGGCAACTGCTGGGTACTTAACCACTTCCCACCGGTCAGCGTCAGATGGCCACTCGCCCGTTTCTGCCATCTCCTGCTCTGCTTCCTTCATCTGTTCAAGCAGCCAGCCACCTAAATCATCGGAATGCCACCTTGTGTGGATAATGAGGATGCCACCGCCCGGTGCAAGACGGGTGTACAGTGTAGACGAGTACCAGTCTTTAATCGCTTGTCGAGTGACCTCACTCTCTGCGCTCTCACGATCTTTCAACGGGTCGTCGATAATAGCACAGTTATGCACCAACAGCCCGTCAGCAAAGAAACACTGCGTGCGTTCTACCTGGATGTCATAGACGATAGTAGCGCTATCTAGTGTGTAAGCCTCGGCGCCAGTAACATATTCCCCAAGGCCAGAGTCATTTACGAGTAAATATCCGTTGTCAAGCCGCCATGCTGGGGTCCAGAGTCTAGGACGTCGTTGGGTAAAAAACCGGTGGTCAGGCGTGCATCGTATAACCTTGCCGTTGTCAGTTGATACCATACATAGCTGGCGGGTAAGAGACGACTGAGTAGCCACCACTTGCTGGGGCTCTCTACGGTCGTATTCCGTATCGTATGACAACACCGTGTCACCAGGTACGACCTTCTCTATCGGCTTACGCGTACCGTCCGCCATAGTGACCAGCGTCCCTGCTGGAAAACAGTGCGCGCCACGCCCTGTGATAGGCCCCTGCACACCAGCTGCCACATAGCCGCCGCCGGCGGAGGTATTCCACCGTTCAGCCGATTGTGAGCTTTCGTCCATGCGGGTCGGGAAGATGTTGTGATAACGCTCGTCCTGCACCAGCCCACGCACTTTACGTGAGAAATCCATCGCCAGTGCGGCGTTATATGAACACGCGATCACGTCGTGGTGCGGGTAGTGGCCCAGATGCCACGCAGGGAATGTTTTCGAGGCAATCTCCGAATTGTGCGTTGCAATTTGCGTTCTGCCCGCGCAGTATAGCCCGTCGGATGACTCGACCTGAATACAGTTACCAACCTCACCGTTAGGCAGCTGCACAACCCCGTCAATAAACGTGAAATCACCACCGTTTACCATGACCCGAGGGGTCTCCGTAAGACCGAGCGCGAACAGCTCAATTGTCCTAATAGTCATCTCGTGACCGCCAAACCAAACAACCCACTCATGGTTAGCGTGGCAGCGGATGTTGTCACCATTGCCGAAGTAGACCACATAATCTGACGGTGTTTTCTCGCTCACTGCTACAACACGCGTAGGCTTGCCGCTCGGGTGAAACACGTGGTCGCCGACACGCAGCTCACCATGGGTTTTCCACCCATCAACAGTCAGGATAGGAGTGCTGTCTGCTAGCTGTTTTCCCGAACGCGGTGGCAAGAACAACATCAGTCGTGGCGACTTACCCTCGGCCACGTCACGTGAGAACTTCTCTAACCGACGACAGATGTCAGCGTGAACCCAGCCCGGCTCATACTTATCGTTAAAATACATAACGAACGGCAGTAGATTTCGCCGGGCTGCTTCACGTCGGGCAAGCTCTTTTTTAGCCTCTTGCTCAGCATTGAACTCTTCCTCAAGCTCTCTGCGCACGCGCTCTTTCTCGGCGTTAATACGCATTTCTAACTCAAGGCGTTCTTTCTCAGCTTTCGGGTCTTTAATCTGGGTGGGTTTAGCGGATAACGTAGGTCGGTCCAGTGAAGCACAAACGTGACAAACCCCGTCCTCGAAGAGGTCGCGGGGGCGAGACTGCATACATTCTGGGCATACAGCGGTTTTAGTCACTTACGGTGTAATCCTCAGGGTCAAGGTTGTAGGTCATACCAGTAAGTTTTTGGAGTTCTTGGTCGGACATACTCTCCAGTTGCTTACGGTTGGTTATCTCCACCTGTTTCTTCTCAGGAGCTGCTAACCCCCAGAGCTTCACCATACTATCCGTGGCTTTAATCTTCTCCGTACTGTTGGCCGACCCATTGTACGCATCGAGGTACATCATGTGGGCGTCAGCACGAGAAAACTCAATCTCTAATCCTGCGTTGATAGCCTTCTCGCGGATTTGTTCGCGGTAGTAGATGATCGCTTGGTCAATCTGGGGTTTACGGTCGTGAAGTGCTCTGATTTCCGCTGCGGTTGAAGGCAAACCTGCATGTTTAGCTGCTGCGGTAGGCGTTAACCCCCGAAGTCTAAAGCGGACATACCGCTCTTCTTTCGGGGTCAGATTAATGCCTAATAGCGGGTAGTCAACCCGCATCTCTTGCACTGTCAGTTCGTCCATACGGCGAATGATACCACCAGATTATAACCAAATCAATTGAAAACGGTTATAATGAGCAGTGTGATAGCTCTGCTTTTTAGCATTTTTATGCCTTTAAAACAACAAAGCACCACATCTCGCCAAAATACGTGGTGCTTTTCTTTTATAGCCAAACAGGGTATAATCACATCCGACGGCGCAACCGTCGCCAATTTTGATCGGAACTCCACCCCCTTGCGGGGTGGTTTTCTGTTATACTGGCCTTGTTCAATCTAGCTACGGGATATGTTATGTCACTCTCGAAAAAACAAATCTCACGTGCAGGCGATGAGCTGCGTCGGACAGACCCGCCCGCTGCTGAGCAGCATACGGCTATGAGTGTGCTCGGGCAGTGGCGCGCTGAACACCAACCCGCGATGAAGTCAGTCCGTGACGCGCTAGATACGCGCTGTTCCCACATCCGTAAACGCTACCTTATTGCCCAGCGGCTTAAGCGTACACCGTCTATCGTTCGTAAGTTACGGCGTTTTAGCGGCATGCAAATGGCGCGCATGCAAGATATCGCTGGGGTGCGGGTTATATTCCCTAAAATCCATGATGTGTACGCCCTGTTTAGCACTATCCAGAGCGGCTTCCCTCATGAGCTGGTACACCCCGCCCACGACTATATCGATCAACCGAAGGCTGACGGCTATCGTAGTATCCATCAGGTTGTCCGGCACTCATCTGGCTACTGCGTAGAGATACAAATACGCACAGAACTCGAGCATGCGTGGGCGACAGCTGTTGAGGTGATGGGCACAATAGAAAATCAATCTATCAAGACGGGTGAAGGGTCTGAAGGTGTACGTCGATTTTTTGTCCTCGCGTCTGCGTTATTCGCTAAAGTAGAGGATACGCCACTACCACCAGATTGTGGGGGCGATATAGCTGCTGAGCTGAAAGAGCTAGATGCTAAACTACACATCTTGTCTCGTCTTGCAGGGGTAACTACTATGGTAGAGGGTCAAGGCGGGCGTGAAAAAGGCGGATATTATGTCATCGCACTCTCGGGCGAAGAGTCCAGCATTACGCATTTCACCGAGAAACAGTTCGACCGTGCACAAGCGATGTACACCGCGCTCGAAGAAAGCTCAAGTGCTGACGAGGACGTGGTTTTAGTGTCAGCAGGCTCATTACACGACGTTAAGCAGGCCTACCCAAACTACTTCCTCGACACCAAGAAGTTCATTAACAGCGTACAAAGACGTACAAGGGTTAGAGCTTAGTGTAGCTCTAACCCCTCAACCTCACGATACCAGTCCAGCGCTTCCTGAATACTGCGCCTAGCCTCTTTCGACGGGCAATCTACGTAATATGGCGTACCGAAAAACTGGGTGTTTGCCAGTTTAATCGCGTCTCTACGTCGAATGAGCTCAGCATCTAGCTCCATCGGGGTCATTGAGGCTAGCCGTTTACCGTCCTCGTACATAGCTTGGTCGATTTCTTCTTGCTCGAAGTGAGTTTGCTCTCGCTCCTCAAGCATACGATCTGCTTCTGTTGTTACATCTAAGACTCCGTCGCCGTCATCTGACGCGGCGACGATGTCGTTTAAGTCTTTTTGCTTTTTCATATAGCGTCCTATATTATAATATACTACTGCCCTGTCGGCGGAGTAACCCTCGGAGCTAAGTCTCTCGCGCAATAATCGACGGCACGGGAGAATATAGATGGGTCTATATACATCTCGCCTGACCGGTATGCATTAGATATAATAAACCCCCATCTTGCTTTAATACCCAAGCACTGACAAAAAGGTTTTATGTATTTGGTACCAACCCCTTGTTTATAGGCCTCTTTCTCGCATTCGACTGCCAAAGTACTACCAGATAGCATATTTTCGGCGACAGCGACGCGTCGAGCGCTATGGTCCAAGAAATTAGCGTGCCAAGAAACCTTTACAGCAACTAATGCCATGACTGAACCAACCGTCAAAATAGATAAAATTAATATACGGGGGGTTATAAGTTTTTCATTCTTACCACTCATGTGATGGGACTCCTACAAATTTTCAGGGCATACGAGTTTCTCAGCGCCAAACTCCGGACCTAAATAACCGCGGGCAAACTCACATGCCTTTAGTAAACGCCTGTAATTGCTCGGGGTGTTCATCATATCAGCGAACCACTCAGTTTTTTGTTTCGGGTCGTTAGGCTTACAGTGGGCGGCATACGTATCATACTGCCTTAAAGGGGCGTCTCTAATCGGATTCATGCAGCTAGAGTACTCATGTATCGCGTCTGTAACCTCAAAGGCTATATCACTGTCCATCTTAAACTCGTGGCTTTTTTGCATATATTCAGTAACCGAAAAATACACGGATACACCAGTGGTACACGTTAAATAAAAGCCAAAACTCGACGCTTAGCGTTGATATTCATAGTAAGCCCACTAAATTAATAACAGCCGTATTTATTACATGAGTAGTTGAATGAGTTGCCGTTAGAATCGGTACCGCTGATGTATCTGGTATCACCAAAGGTCTGTATGGTTTCATTCCAACTGTTGCCGTCCGCAGATGTCCCGTCGACGTATGTGGTATTACCGTAAGTCTGATAGGTGCTAGACCAGCTAGACCCAGTATTATAGTTATGCCCATCAACATATGTGGTATTGCCATACCGCTGAACATCGTATGTATTACCGTTATCATCCCAGCAAGTAGTAAATACACCTGACTGTGAACAAGCCGAATACGCCGACGTAGACACAACTAAGAATAGTGCAGCAAGCATTGATTTTTTCATTGTGGCCCCTCAAGTCAAAAACACGAAAAAAGACGGCTTACCACGCGTAAGTCGTCCGATAAACGCCGATCCCCTGGCGAGAATCGGCCTAGGGCAAATTTTATAAAAATTTTTTCAGAAAAACTATTACGCAGATCACATTTTCGACGGCCATTTTTAAATCGCAAAATTGAAAACGGCCTACGGTTCTATGACGAAAAATATTTGTTCTTATGTGTGTGCGTTTTGCACAGACCCCCGGTTGTTCGAATCGGGTTTATGGGAGCAAAAATCAAAAATAGGTTTTTGAACCTACCTTAACAATTCTTTTTATCTATGGAGATAACACTATGAACGACTTGCTTATGAAACTATCAGCGACAGCGGTTGCTGCTGTCATCATCACCATCGTCTATTACACACCACGTGTAATGGCTTATCTACTCATCGCACAAACAGGAGGTGCACAATGAAACAACAAGACATTCGTTTAATGGCTGACGACAGCCGGTTCGTTCGTATCGAAGAGATCGAGACCAGCGAAAACTACGGCTGTCTCTACTACAACGACATGGAAGACACCTCAACACCGTGGTGGGAACAAGGGGTCTATGTCGACTTCGAAGACATTATCGCCCGCGAACGCGGCGAGGAGGAAGACTATGACTTCTAAAAATGAAAAGGTCTCAATGGCAGCAACCACTGAGACCGCAGCAGTAACCCTACCTATCCAATCATCTAAATTAGGAGATACCACTATGAAAACTTTAGCTCAAGCAATCGCAACTGTCAACAACTATGCAACCCAAGGCGCAATCAGTGAGAACACCCGCCACAACTCTCTCACTCGTGAAGAGAAGATGGCCATCGCAACCGCGCTCAAGGAGGCGTACAAACTCAGAGCCCGCAAAGGCTGGGCAAACAGCGCAGCACAAAGCAGCGCTGACTGCCCATATCAACTCGTAAAAAGCGCTGTGTACCGTGTGCTGAACAACAGCCTGCGGACGGAGTACGAAAGCATCTTGTTCGAGGGCCTCACTGATGACGACATTGTCGAACTGTACATGAATGACGAGATGCCGGCTGGCTTCGATGCTGCGTTCGACTACGCGCAAACCGAATGCGAGAAACTCGAGTGGTTCTACACCCAGCTCTCTGCGGTCATCTACGGTCGCAACCCTGGTGAGTTCGCGCTCAATGCACCGACAATCCGCTATCAACTCTACCCTGACCATACAGGTGACGCGCCCCGCGTTGACGTAGGGCAAATCGGCTCTAAGGAAGACATCGACCCAGCGGGCATCACTCAGCCTCGTGTATGGAGCATTGTGAAAGACCAACTCAACGGTGTAATTAACACGCCAAAAGGCAGCGCGATCAAAGCATGGCGGCGTCTTAACGCTGAAATCTCACAGAATCAGCACGCGTTCAATCCAGAAGTCGTCACAGAGGAAGTGCTGCTTGGTGGTACCCGCTACCAAGTGCGAACACAAGGCTGGGCAACATACTCAACCGAGTGGCTCGAACGCACAATCTGGCAACAAGAGAACCCGGTTGAATGGGACGCTGAGGGTCGTGTGATGACTGCGCAACCATACGCCTACGACGTGCGCGATTTGGGCGACAGCTTGAAAGCATACCGTGAGCGTGAGGCTAACATTGAGGTGCAAATTGCTGTTCGTGATGCGTTAGAGCCTATCATCACTAAGCTGGCAAGCGGTATAAGCTTCAGCGATGTGCGGCGGGCTGATGAAGCGCGGAAGGCACAAAAAGTCGACATAGACGCAGTCTGGTTCGTCGGTCCGAAAGAACTTTGCTCTCAAGCGTTCGAAATCACCGAGTTTGTAGAAGATAAAGAGTCTGGCGTTCCAGTACCTGTGGCTCGCACAATCTACGCTGAAACATTCAACCGTCACGATATTGAGGCGATCAACACCTTCCTGAGCGCCCGAGCTCTGCATAACAGCAAAGAGCGCCTGGTCGACCAAGAGAAAGAACGCGAAATCTACTCTGCTCGCGCTCTCGAGCAATTACTGGAAATGTAATACACACGGCGGGGCTTCGGCTCCGCCTGTTTTTATCAGCGCATTCACGAGTATGCTAATAAAAACAAACCCGCCACAAAGGCGGGCTACTGGTAACGCGTTTTTAAGTCACCACAACTCGTAAATAATACGTCCCAGTGGCCTTATTATACCCTGTTAAACCCCTAATAGCCAGGGGTAGTGGACCAAAAAGGGCAAACCCAAGACCACCGAGCCTAGAACAACAGGTTAAGAACCCACCCGAGAAAGCAAACGAACACCACTAAACGGCACACAATCCCGAGACCCACAAACACAGGGCGAACGGACGATTGCTCATCAAGCGAATAACCAATAGCACCAAAAACAAACATCAAAACAACCGCGGCAATCCAAAAGGTATAAAAGTCCATAAAGCACCACAACGAAATAATAAATCTGCTAAATAATAAAATAAAAATAAACACGGGGCAAGCAAGGAGGAATAAGGTGCCCGTGCTCAACGGTCAACGGGCCAACAAATGAAGAACAGCGAGCACCAGAGCCACAAACAACAACCACCAACCAAATGGCTCAATGGTTCGTGTGGTACCGTCGGACATATCAAAGACAATTTCGAAGCCGATAAAACGGTCAAAGATGAACCAGACTACGGTGAAAAGGGTTGAAAACAGTAACAGCATAACACCTCGTCAAAGCAGGAAAGAGCCCAGCACAATGGACGCGATGAGCAGGTAGCAAATGATGAAAAGATACATTAGTCCCATGGCGCAACAATAACGTATGGAGCAGCCTTGTTCAAGGGGCATTTAACAACGGACAAATGAAGAAATGTCAGTAAACGAATTGTCAACGACAACTTGCCAGGTTTACAAAAGTTAGTGTGAAAATTTGCCCCCAACCCGTGTAAAAAAGTGACAAAAAGTGACGCGAGTTACAAATGAAATAATCACTATAGTTACTATAATATTGGGCAATGGAAAAACGGTTAAAATTACAGCAAAATTGCCAACAAATCTTCACGGGTTTCACACTAACTTTTTTTAGTGTGAAACGTCCAGCCCTTGCCCCCCCAAGGCCTCTTCACGAGTTTCACGAGTTTCACACTAAGTTTGTCGCTTAGTAACGAAAAACTAATTTTTGGATTTTTATTTTTAAAATAATTAACAGCAAACTTAGTGTGAAACTTGTGAAACCTGGCAATGTAAAGATTTTCCGTTCAAAAAATAAACACAACTGTAAAGAGAACAACCCGGTGATAGACCCAGAAATCAGAGAAAAAGCCATCAAAATGCACGTAAACGGAATGAAAGCGAAAGAGATTGCCGAGCAACTAGGCGTAAAACTAAAAACAGTACAGCCCTGGCTGAGCTCAAAACGTTTTATGCTCAAGGACCGGAATGGTATCACCCGAGGACAAAAGCTCCAAGCATTGGAACGTGCTAAAGAAGTGGGCGTGGTACAGGCGGCCAAAGAGCTCGGAGTAAGCAAAACAGCGCTCTATAACTGGCGAGCAGCCTACGAGATGCACGGCGACACCCCACCAGAAACACCGACGGTGCACACACAACGCACTGTGCTTAAACAGATTAACCAACGCCTTGAGAACATCGAGGCAATGATACAACAACTGATGGAGAAAAAGCTATGAGTTTCAGAAATCCGCTAAACGGTTATTACTCGGAAGAAGCAAAACGTGAGATAGCGCAGTATGCATGGGACCACGGAGTAGCAAAAGCCATAGACCGCTGTGTATATGTGGCGAAACCGATACAAACCGTCTGAAATGGTAAAAGAGTTACGTGATGAACTCGCCGCGTTAAAAACCGAACTTGCAACAATGAAAGCCCGAATCAAAGAACTAGAGGAGATTTTACCATGAACGAACAAGCAACCCTAACCCGCTCACTCGATGAACTCACACCTTTCTTCGTGCGTGACGAGGACGAAATCCTCGCGATGATCGCCAATGACTACCGAGACACCAATGATGATGTTGATTGGGAGGATTTAATAGGTCAATAACCATTGATAGGAATAAACATATAGTAATTATAACTAAAATGGTTATAATTACCTCAACCAACAGACCGCAGGACTAACCACCCTGCGGTTATCATTACCCCAAACGGAGACCAAAACACCTATGATCCCAGTATTCCACCGGCACTTAGCTGTCACAAACGCAGCTGTGCCTAACCTCGACCTATACCATATTGCCGACCACGCGGTACGGCGGATAAAAGACTTCGAGACACCGTTAACAAGAGACCGTGTGTACACATTCTTTGTGCCGTACTGCGAGCATCTTCTCTCGGTACGGCTGGACAGCTACAACCACCGCTTATTCAGCACCGACATCAGTATAACAACCGCACACGGCACGGTGCATACACGGGTGTACCACGCACCCCAGCGCATGAACGGCGGAAACAGTGAAGCCGTTGAGCCACTTTAACCCAGGAGGACAACAAAATGTTACACAGACTAATTGCTGCGCTGCACAGAGCGCTTATATGCACTAAGCCCATCCCCGCTAAAGCGATACCCGGGATGAAGCAGAAGGTTGATTTAGAACGGCGGCTCAATGACATGGAAGACACGAGCGACATCATCGACCTTTTAAACACAAAAATACGCGATGCGATAGATAACACAGACCGAGAATACGCACGCGTAACCACCATAAAAGACGCTCATGTCATTCAAAGTGTGGCCGAGCGTTTTCAAGAAGCTGGATACCGTGTTACAACGCACTACGGTGGCACGGGCAAAAAATCAGCCATCGTCGTTCGGTGGGCACGTGAGGAAGTAGGTAGAACGGCTCAACGTCCACACAAACTCACCACTTAGCACTTATTACGGAGAACAACGAAATGTTACGAAATTTTCTCGACCGAGTCATGCACACGCTAATCCCGTTCACCCGCCCGTTACCCATCACCTCGTTACCGAAACACGGCCGGAAAGTCCGAGAAGAACGGTATGTAGACGCGTTGGCAGACGTACATATGATTACGATAGACATAAACCGAGAATTAATTGACGCCGCGGCGAGTTACAAGAAACAAGTGACCGTGCGTTATATAGACGAAGACGACTACGTCCCAGAAACAGTAGCTCAAATGATTGTCGACCGTTTTCGCAAGGCTGGCTACACCGTTTCAGTAACGCACAGTGAGGACGCCACAACATTCAACATATCGTGGGAGGACCCGAAATGAAATACGTCATCACAGTGCCAAATAAGCACAAACGGAGGCTAGCCACCCTCGAACGCCAACTTAAAAGCCCAGAGGCTTTCCACGCATGGGCTCACGATAATGGAGATGTCGACCTAGGTATCCTGCCGATCGATGCCTTCGAGGACCTGTTCAACAAAGGGTGTATTGCCCCGAGCCCGTCACGCATCGCCCTAAAATTCATCGACATTGGAGACGAATAACAATTATGTACGAACTACAACCATGCTATAACCCGCATCGGAAGGCTCTCGACCTCATAAAAGACCTAAGTTGCGCAGACATAGACGCAGTGAGCGATGAAGCTAACGACCGAATTACCCGGGCATTGCTACGAGAAATATCCGATATTGCGGAGCGCGCATTGGCAACCGACCAGCCAATGAACCCTGGAGTGCTTAAATAACTATCAACTGGAGACGAATTATGTTTTTTAAATTCTGGAAAAAACGAGAACAGCCGAACGAACAACCGGACGCCGAAGAATGCGCGCTGCCGTGGTACAACCGGCCGATACCGACCTCTTCGTTGCACGATCTCAAACAAAAACTGGAGGCCGAGCGGCGTGAAGAGGAGGACAAGTTAGTAGTAACGATAACACAAATGCTAAACGACAGGATTCGCGCGGCGCTACGGGATGGGCAAGGACCGTACCAGGTCTCATTGTACCCAACTGATACGCCAGAAAAAATTCTGCTGCGTGTGGCCCAGAGGTACAAAAACGCCGGCTACAACGCTGAAGTAAAAACCCACGAGAACGGTTGCACAGACCTAATCATCAGCTGGAGCGACAATAAATGACAGACATCATATCAGCTGAACAGGCGCTCAAACAAGCACGTAGAGCGTCGGTTAGAAACCACATAAACGAAATAAACGACCTGATAGAGAACGCGAGCGACATAGGCGCTATGAAAGTGCATTACAGCGGGATTAGCCACATGGCTCAAGAACGGGTTGACACGATAAAAGAAATACTCCGCGAGGCGGGCTACACAGTATCCGACACTGATGAGTACGCCATCGCGATTGAGATACGCTGGGGGGATTGATGGCGATACCTGGTGACTATTTCACATTCATACCGAACCACCGGTGGCACTTACCACCATTTAAAGAAATGGAGACAAAGACTATGACAAGAGAACACGTTAAAGAACTAGGCGGGCAAACCGCCCCACAAGTATGCCTACGGGCCAACACGGGCGTGCTGGCATCGCTCGTGCCCGCATCGGAAGCGCTTAAACAATCACAACGCATAACAGACCTCGTGAATATCCACATTGAGCGCTTAAACAATCTCATTATCGAAGCGTGTCGCCTCGCCCACACAGATGTCGATTATATTTTAGACGATATGGAGGCTGATGACGTAATGGACCCATTAACCGACGTCGCCATATCTTGCGGGTACCGCGTAACCGTATTGCCAGGCAACGCATTCACAGTCAGCTGGGGAGATGAATAGAATGAACGAGAAACAATTTAATTTAATCAACGCACTTAAAGGCAATGCAGTAAAACTAAAGAGTGGCGAGAAAGCCTACGTCATGTTTGCCACACGCGGTACAGGAGCAGCTGGCTTTACCCCTAAACCTAATCCGCGCGTCATCGAGTGGGCGTTCGACGGAAAATCAAAGGACAGCGACCCACTCAACGACATTATTGCCATGTGGGAAGAGTCAGCACCGGCTAAACAAGCGATGGCGTATGTAGCCTTATTTTCGGTGAGCGATTTCGACCGCGAGGATATCGACCAGCTGCCGTCTAAAGCCGCATCTATTCGCGATTTCATCAAGATGGCCGATGAAAAAGTCAAAAGCGTTTCATTTTTCGACGTTTATACGCTAAGCGATTTCGAAAACGCTGCAAATGATGGAGAAATCGACTTCGATGACTTGTGGCTTAAAGTTTTTTACGTGGAGGAAAACTAGCAATGACCGACATCACACCAATCCTTGACTGGTTCCGCAAAGCGGTACCGAACCCGACGGCGGCCAACGTAACGACCCAGATTGGTTGCCATTTTGAAGAAGTTGACGAGATGTTTGAGGCGATTGGTATTACACCGACCAATATCTCTGTGGTCTCCGACTTTCTCAAAAATGCAGACGAAGGGTATTCAAACAAAATCATCACAGACATCGACCGCACCGCCCTCTTAGACAGTCTGTGCGACCAGATCGTCACCGCAATCGGCGTTGCTTATATGCTCGGCCTCGACATCCAAGGCGCATTGAACGAGGTCAACGCCTCAAACTGGAGCAAATTCGAGAACGGTGGGCCCGTATTCCACCCTAACGGCAAGATTGCCAAAGGTAAAAACTACTTTGAACCGAAATTGGAGCCGTTTGTATGACGACATTACCAACCACCCGACAGCTGATTGATGACTTAACAGCTTTCGGACTGACTAAACGGGCGATCGCAAGGCACCTCGGCACAACCGCTGCGTATCTAGCCCACATCTACTCGGGCAAACGAACGTTTAGACATCAGACTTACGAAAAGCTTTACGCCTTAAGGGAGAAGTGCTGTGGAGACACTACCCTCACCTCAGCAGATGATTCTTGACCTGAAGAAAGCGGGGTACAGTCAGAACTGGATTGCCCTAGAGAGCGAAACAGATGACGGCACTATCCACCGTTATCTTCGACGGACCCCCGAATGGTTCGACATCTACAACCGCTTATACATAACATGGAGACAACACAAAGATGACCAACGACCACCTAGACGATTACAACGATATTGATGACAACAATCTCCGCGCGCTGCTTAACGAGGCTGAACATAACCTCGAGCACGCTAAGAGTGAACAAAAACTCGCGTACACACGTGGCCTAATCCGCGCAGCGCTGATGTACACAACGTCCGACCCAGACACCGCCGCTGACGGTATCGCAACACTTATTCATAAGGAGTACACCAAATGATCGAAATTAATGAACAATTCTTACGTGATGCACTAGCCAACGGCACCGCGCTCAAAACACGTAACGGTGAGAAAGTTAAGCTTATCCATATCACAAATCGAGATACACCACGGCCCGTGGTCGGATATATCGGTGACTGCGAGCTACCATCCACGTGGACCTCCTCTGGTGGCGGCGACATCACCCCCGGTGATGACATCGTAGGCGCGTGGGAAGAACCCTCACCAGCCACTGGCGTAACCTACGGCTTCGTATTTGATGCATTCTTGAACGATAAACCGGTAAAAACCCGAGATGGGCGTAAAGCTCGCGTTACATGCCTAGATAAAGACGCCATCTGCTATCCATTTTTAGGTTATGTAGGAGACGACCGCTGTACTTGGTGTGATAACGGACGCTTCGAAGAGGAAGACGTAGAACACGGCCTCGACATCATCGGTCCGTGGGAAGAAAAGCCCGTTGAGTTCACCTACGACATGCTACTCGACGCCTTCAAAAACGACCGAGCATTAAGAACGCGTGGAGGAAATGAAGTGCGTATCATACAAGTAGACCGCGGCGAAATACCGTTCCAGTGCGATAACGGTGTATGGTACGCGCAAACTGGCGCTGCGTGTATTTATACTTGGACCACCGAAAACGACCTCGTAGGTTATTGGGAGGACGAATAACCCATGAACAAAGAACAATTTTTCGACGCCTTGATGAACAACAAACGACTAGTTACTCGTGACGGACGACGAGTCGAACTGGCCTCGTATGACAACCAAGCGGCCAAGCCGTTCACTGGTTTCGTTGACTTTGGCGACCGTGAAGTCGTTCATTCGTGGATGTCGAACGGCCACATAATCAGCGATGAAGAAAAGCACGACTTCGACATCGTAGGCTTTTATGTCGATCCACCCGCATTGACCACCGAGCAGATGTTCGATGCGTTGATGAATCGCAAAGCACTACGCACTCGTACAGGGCTGAAAGTAACTCTGATAGGTGCGACCGCTGGGCATCGCACATTTTCATTCAGCGGTAGACTGCAAGACTTGAGTAATTTCGACATCTGGCCCGACGCAGGCTGGTATGCAGACAAGGACACCCCATCAAAACGAGACATTATCGGTTACTGGGAGGACTAATGCAGGCATTAACGCTCATTGTAGACGACGTGCTAATCGCCAACGTAGCACCCAGCCCGGCTGACCCGTCGAACGCGGTGTTAAATCTAAAAGTTCCGGTTAACACACTGACAGTGAAGGAAAGCCCAGAGCGTATCCGGCGCATGCTCGGAATTACATCGGGTCTTTCTGAATACTTTGTTCCGCCTGGCACGGAGGCAGAACAGCAAGACACGAGCGTGTCTTGACAACAAATCCGTGAGACCGAGAAGGGCAAACCCACAGGTGCAGACGGATGTAAGTCCGTCCTCACCAACCACAGGTGCAGACGGGGCAACCCGTCGCACCGCTAAACGGAGACCGAAATGACACTAGGCTACACATACCACCAGTTTAGACCACGGCGGTGCTAGGCCCCGCCTGACATACAGACCGATTTTTATAAACGAACCCAATGTACAACCACGACCAAGGATACAAAATGAAACCATTTAACCGCAATAACTTACAAACCGTTCTCGTTCCAGAGGGCGAATACAACGCCACCATCGAATTTGCTCAAGAACGCGTATCACGCAACGGCAACAACTACGTTTCAGTAGGGTTACGTTTATCTCCGTCGAACCGCATTGTCTGGCGTAATCTCCACGTGGATGGCGACGTCAACTCGTATGCAACCCAGCGCTCACACGAAGAGATGGCACGCCTAATGACAGCGACCGGCTATAACGAGGACGTGCTGCACACACCAGAAGATTTACTTACAGGGGCGGAGTTCCCAATCGCTATCACCCACTACCGCACACGCGATGGCCGTGTTCAAGAAGAGGTGCACTATGTTTAACGGACGAAAACCTCGTCGGCAAGCTTACGTTAAAATCGACCTCGAACTACTCCGAAAACGGCTCGACGATTTAGCTGCGCCAGTAACCCTCGGCCGATGGTTCGCTACTCGGGACAAGGTGAACCAGAAAAACATCACCTATCGGCTGAGTAACATTACAAGCGGAAAAGAGAACCTCACTCGTGAGTTTACCTACCGCTTAATCGCCATCTTCGGGAATATCTATAAAAAAACCGAGAACCATTGTTAAAGCCGATTATCGACCAGCTTCAAGCGGCTTATGACAATGCTCAAACTGGGGCACGGAGACCATAAAATGACCGACCAAGGAATGACCCACGTTGTGCTGGACGTTGAGACTTACTTCGACAACGACTACTCGCTTCGAAAGATGACGATGACTGAATACATCAATCACCCAGAGTTTAAATTACAGTCGATTGCGATCAAAATTAACGACCAGCCGACACAATATTTCGACACTGAGCACCTCGACCTCGCCATTCAGGTACTTAAAGCACAGAAAAACTGGGCGATGATCGCGCATAACACCGCGTTCGACGCCGCTGTGCTTAACTGGCATTACGGCATTAAGCCTGATTTTTACGTCGATACGATGTCAATGTCCCGTGGCTTCTGGCCGACCGAGTCAGCGTCGCTTGACAACATGACAAAACGTCTCTTCCCGAACGACGCAGCCATGCGCAAGGGTAAAGAGCTCGTGAATTTCCTCGGCGTTAAGGACCTAACACCAGAACAACACGCCGTGATGAAAGGTTACAACATTCAGGATGTCGACTTAACCTATGCCAGTTACCACAAAATGCGCGATGAGTTCGGATACCCTGACTCCGAGATGTACCAGATTCACATGGTAATCCGTATGTACGCCGAGCCGATGTTCTATATCGACCGACCGCTACTCGAGAAAGCCATCGAAGATGATACCGCTGAGCGCGAGCAAGCGCTCGATACAGCGACGGAGTTCATTAAGCGCACATTGGCTCAACTTCCAAAAGAGAAACGCCAGGCGTTCGATTTACCGCTGGATAATAAGCTGCTTAGCAGCAACCAACGTTACGCTCGCCTACTTGAAGAAGTTTTTGGGCTCAAACCGCCACGCAAAGAGAACGCTAAGGGTCAAATCACCTGGGCATTCTCGAAAAAAGACGTGCCATACATCGAATTTCAGAATGATTACCCTGAATTACAGGTTATCTACGCCGCACGGGAGCTTGCAAAGAGTACGATCGGCATTTCTCGCGCGGAAACTATGCTCCGCTGCTCGGCTGCAACAGGCTACTTACCAGTACCGCTGCGCTATTACGGTGCGATCACCGGACGCATGTCGGGTTGCTTAGCTGCCAACGCAAAAATCCGTGTTCTTGAGCCACAAACAGGCCGAGAGCTAGAGATTGAACTGGGCGCATTGCGCAACACAGACCTTGTCTGGGACGGAGAAGAGTACGTCCAGCACGGCGGGTTACAGTTTTCTGGTATTAAAGAAGTCACAACCGACCCAAAAAGCCAGCTATCAGCAACACCTGACCACCTTGTGTTAAACCCTGTCACAAATGAGTGGCAAGACTTTGGAGATTATATCAATGGTTGATTTATCGAAACTTAAAGTAGGCGATTACGTCCGTTTCCGAAGAGACGATACAAAACATCGGGTTACTCTATTAAGATACGAACCTAACGTCGACGGTTATCCTTACACAGTCGCAACTGAAGATTACATAACCGGCCATGTTTATACGGCAGACGGCCAGTATTGGAGAGATGGAAGAATGTCCGACTTCGACATCGTCGAGATTATCCCAAACACGAACGAAGAGACGCGAGAAATCAACAGCGGGCTCGTTTTCATCGGCCGTGATGACAGAGATACAGCAATCTACCTACGTCCAGACGACATCCGCAAGATTGAAACGCCAGATACCCCGCGTCAGGTATACCGCGTGTACACCTACCAAGACGCGGAAGCGCACATCATTCTTCAACCCGCGTCCGCTATCTACGACCTCATTAAACAGGGAGTAAAACCACTATGCTAATTTACGCAGGAAAAAACCCGGCGGGGCGGCCGATCGCCCTTAACCCAGATGAAATCGGGTCAATTTACCGTTTTTCCGACGGGGAATACTCCGTTCAGTGTCAGTCCATGACCTACGTCATAGACGAACCAACCGACGATTTTCTACTACTAGTACCGGAGGGGATGAAAGATGAAGTACAGAACTAATACCATCGTGCGTCTGCGCTCAGGCGCACGAGCCTTTATCGCAGAAAAAGCAACTTACAGTACCAACTACCCGCTCAAGGGGCACATCCTCGACGAGCGACAGACCCCTATGCTGTGGACGTTAGACGGTAAAAATGTATACGATGACGACGCTCCAGACCCGTTCGACATCGTGGCGGTTATCAGCAACGCCAGCGACAACCTACTCAAAGATTTCATTCACCTAGGTACGGTGAACGGTAAGCGCCCGTTCTTTATCCGGCCCGACGACATTGAGTCGATTGCAGGTGATGTAGTGACATCCCGCTCGGGGATTAAATACTATCCTATTACGCTATCGGAAGAGGTAAAACAATGGCTAATCCGACACTAATCCCGACGTACGACATAAAAAACTGTGGACCCAGACAGCAATTCTGGGCGAACGGGCTAATCGTACACAATTGCGATGGGATTAACTTACAGAACCTCCCTCGGGGGAGCAAGCACCGACTTGCTCTCTCAACTCCCCCTGGCTACAAGTGCTACGTATCGGACCTCTCGGCGATCGAAGCGCGTATGGGCGCGTGGCGTGCGGGACAGTGGGACCTTGTAGAAGACTTCCGCAACGGGGTCGACATCTACTCTAACTTCTCATCGGAGGTAGTGTTTCACTACCCTGTCAGCAAAGAAACCAAAACGGAACGCATGGTCGGTAAGGTGTGCATTCTCGGTCTCGGGTACGGTATGGGCTGGAAAACATTCCAACGCACACTACAATCAGGTCCGATGGGTGCAGACCCTATTCCGTGTACAGACGAGTTCGCTCGCAAATGTGTTCAAGGTTATCGTGAACGTTATCCGATGATCGCCCAGGGCTGGAAAGTCGCTGAGGCGATGATTGTCCAGATGACAGACCCGAATTGCAACATCGAATGGGGTCCGTTACACGTATTACACAACTGCATCCGTATCCCGAACGGCTTGTTCTTATCCTACCCCGGCCTACGCCAATACGTGGTAGAGCACGCAGAGGGCGTCGACGTCGGATACGAATACTGGAACGGTAAATTCTGGAAGAAAACCTACGGTGGGTTACTGGTGGAAAATATCACTCAGTGTCTAGCTGGGCTTGTTATCAAACAGTCAATGAACGATGTCGACCAGTGGCTACAACAACACGGGCTCGGACAGGTGGTATTGCAGGTGCACGATGAAATCATCATTGTAGCTAAAGATAATGACCCTCGATTCTCTCCTGACGACATCCAAGCAAAAATCCAAGAACTTATGCGCGTCACGCCCGACTGGTGCGAAGGGTTGCCGCTCGATTGTGAAGGAGGTTACGCTGACGAATACTCAAAATAACCACTAAACCCTTTTAATTTTATGGCACTATTGTGATATTATAACCATTACAGTTATAAATAACTAACGCCGAGCTGACCACTCGGCGAATTACATATCCGACCAAGGACATCTATGGCAGACGAAGCAGACATCGCCGACCGCCAAACGCAGCACGCGCTTGCGGTTTCGCTCATTAATGCCCGACGGCATAAACACTCACACCTTAAACCAACAGGTTTTTGTCACTATTGCAAGGAAAAACTCGATTCAGAACGCCTGTTCTGCGATGAAGATTGCAGAGACGACTATGAATGGGAGCAAAACCTGAGCAAACAAAAGATTTTATAGCGGGAGGAGCAAATGCAAGTGGACTTTCACGGGGCTGGCGTTCCCCTATGCAAAACGTTCCTAGCGAACGAAACGCGCCCGTACCCGTTAGCGAAAAAGCTAACAACATACAGGGAGTCCGTTAATAACTTGCAAGAGTATGCGGACGCTATCCGTAAACACGCAGCACTCGGCCATTGGCTATACAAAGGCGCAACGACAAAAGAACTGAATAACGAATCGCGGAAAGGCCTAACAGACATTGCTGCACCCACAAGAATTTTAGTTTTAGACATCGACGGATTGTCGCTCGACATTCCAGGCATGATAATCAAAGGGGCGTTCAACGCAGACAAGCTCAAGACCGTAGCTGAAGCTATCGTCAACAATATCACTGGGCTGTCGAACGTATCCTACGTGGCTTGTGCATCCTCCAGTTGCGGGTTGGTAGACGACGCTCGTCTCCACCTGCATTTTTTTCTCGACGCACCAGTCGCACCGAAGTCATTAAAAATGTGGCTTCAAGAGTTAAACTTGAGCGTATTCAGTGCCAAGCTGAAGTTAAACCCTAGCGGGGCGTCATTGAAATGGATAGTCGACCCTTGCTTAGCGGACAACAGCCGCGGCATCTTCATTGCTCCGCCCAAGTTTGAAGGTGTAGAAAACCCGTTTGCCGACAACGCAGACCGTGTTATCTACGTTAAAAAATCGCGCGAGACCGCGTACATCGCGGACCAGATTGCGAATATCGACCCGGAACAGCTGCACCAAAAAACAGAACAGCGCATAGACGAGCTGTACAAGTCAGAAGGCTTGAAACGTGAGAAACCGAAACTCAGGTCTATGCAGTTCAACGGGCAACCAACCGAGGTAGTCGATAACCCCAAACGTATATCAATGCACTACTCGTACCATAACGACCGATTTGCTTACTACAACATCGGCCCGCACGGCGACAGTAACGCATACTACGTTTATTTGGATAACCCAACGGTTGTATTTAACTTCAAAGGCGAAGAACCGTTCATGTTCGCCGCTGCTGATAAAGCGACATACGAAGAACACTGCGAACGATTCAAAAACGCTACGATTAAATCACCGACGGTTGTAAAACGACCTCTCGCATTTCTTGAGGACGGTACAAACTACTTGTTACTGCTCCACTCTCAAGAAGAAAACGCCATCGTGGCGGAGGAAATCACACGCGATAAGACAAAAGCAGAACTGTGGTTCAATAACTATGGATTTGCTTTACCCGAAGCTGTGCCACCGGCCCAACGTCGTTTTAATCCAACGACAAACCAAGTGTTTCAGAAAGACCCAACCAACGGATATACATACGTTAACACCTTCCGTCCTAGCAAGTACATGAAGGAAACGTACGAGTCTCCGGTACCCGGTGTCAGTTATGAGAATGCGACCTTGTTACAGTACGCTTGCCCGACGCTGTACAAAATCATTCACCACATGCTCGGCTGCGATGATAAAACCATCTGCCATTTTCTAAACTGGTTCGCTTTTATCTTCCAACGTCGCATTAAACCTGAAACATGCTGGGTGCTACAAGGCACACAAGGCACAGGGAAAGGGGCATTTTACCGCAATGTGTGCCGACCTCTATGGGGCGAGAAGTACGCGTTTGAGAAACAGCTTCAAAACTTCGAAGACGATAAAAACGGCTGGGAGCAGTACGCCATGCTGGTACTTATCGACGAAGTCAACATGAAGCACTCTCGCAGCGATAAAAGCTCGAAGCATTGTTGAAAACTTAATCACTGATGATGAGCGCACAATCCGCGCAATGCGCAGAGACCAGGTGCAAGTTAAATCATTCACCAGCGTGATTATGTCAACCAACGACTTCGACGCATTAAATATCCCGGAGGGGGACCGTCGTTACAACGTCGCACCACGGCAAGAGCAAAGACTCGTGGACAAATACCCTGAGTTTCTCTATCAACGCGAGGAAGTAGATGAGCAAATGTTAGACGAGCTGCCAAAACTCGCCGGCTATTTGCAAAACTTCAAAGTGAACGTGCCGATGGCACTAACCGCTCTGGAGAACGAAGCAAAACACCAAGCCCGTGAAGCAGGACGCTCAACAGCTGAAGCGTTTTTCGCAGCCATCCGACGCGGCGACCTCGATTACTTCACGACCGTGTTCGAGATTAAAGAGCAAGACGCTGTGTCGATCTCTCGCGTGCTAGAAGCGCGAACAACAGTTAGAAACTGGCTGATTGCGGTCTCGAAGCAAGAAGAGAACACGTTCGTGGAAACCGAATCCCTTCGACAGCTGTTTCAACTAATCGAAGGTACTCGAGAAATGACCTCGACGCGTTTCGGCAGGCTAATGGGCAAAATGGGTTTCACCTCTGCTCGTAAAGGAACACGACGTGGAATCCGCGTTACATGGTCGATGGACGAAACGCTGCTGAAAGAACACCTCGATACCATACTATCCGACGCAGACGAGAACAAAAAGTTCAACACTGCGAATATGACGCTAGGAAATGGAGTTAAACACTAATGAAATTTTCACCCAAACCCTTGGCAAAGGTAACACCGCACGCCAAACCCAGTCCATCTCCAGCTGGGGCGGTGTTTACCGCTAAGCCGCTAAAGAAAACAAACGAACCAACGATTGAAACCGAGTTAACGCTCGGCCCAATCAAGACGTGGTCGTTCTCGAGCCTCGGCTCGTTTGAACAGTGCCCGCGTAAACTCGCATATCGTCGTATTGACAAGATACCTGAGCCGTCTGGAGAAGCGGCTCAACGAGGGTCGAAGATACACGATATGGCTGAACAGTATGTGCGTGGCAACCTTGAGGAGCTACCGAAAGAACTTGAACGCTTCAAGCGCGGGTTCGAAGCACTTAAGGCTGCATTTGCTGAAGGTAAAGTGTCATGCGAAGAAGAATGGGGCTTTCGTACCGACTGGTCTTGCACAGAAGGCTGGAGAGACCCAGGCACGTGGCACTTGGCTAAACTTGACGCCTTCTACCGAGAGGACGACGGCTCAGCGATGGTCATTGACTACAAAACCGGGCGTAAATTCGGTAACGAGCTAAAGCATGGAGAGCAAGGCCTTACCTACGCTATCGGCGCATTTATGAAATACCCAGAACTTGACTTCATCAAAGTCGAATTTTGGTACCTAGACAAAGGTGAAAAACTCGTTCGTGAATTTACACGCGACCAAGCGTTGATTTTTCACCCGCGTCTACACAGTCGAGGCGTCGCAATGACAACCGCGACTGAGTTCCCAGCAACCCCGTCGATGAACGCCTGTAAGTGGTGTCATTACGGTAAGGAGGGTATCTGCCCGCTCGTTTGGGATGCGAGCCAGTTGTAACAGATACACACGGAGACCAAAAATAACATACCACCGCCTGACCAGCGGTGTTTTTTACACGACCAGGGGAGATATGCGTATGTACAGTGCGCTAAAACAATCTGTGCTCGATAGCATGGAAAAAGACGGCTACGAGCCAATTATCATTGAATCAAAACATGTTGTGGGCGAAGACATTGAATTTAGCGTTTTCAGAGCGGTTTGTAACGCTTTAAACCACGATGATTTTTCTAGCGTGTTAGACACAGAAAAACTTTCTGCTAGTCCTAACCAAGGGCCCCAATGGTTTAGAGAGCTACGCTGGAACGTCGATAAAGTTGAACGCAACACGATATACGTAACCGTAAGTTCTGTCGCGTTACATATTAAGTCAACAAAAATCGGCCGCGCCATCCGTAAAGTTTTTCCGGGGCTAACCGACGAGCAAGTAAAACGCGCAACAAACGAGCTTACTGCACGACTTGCGGCCAAATACTGGGTGTGCACCACGGACCGTTTCATCGAGCTGCACTACCAAGCGCTCAAGCGCACGCAAAAATTCACTTC
The DNA here is from genome assembly GCF_014884965.1 of Spirabiliibacterium mucosae. Taxonomy (GTDB): domain Bacteria; phylum Pseudomonadota; class Gammaproteobacteria; order Enterobacterales; family Pasteurellaceae; genus Spirabiliibacterium; species Spirabiliibacterium mucosae. The sequence goes on from NZ_JABTBO010000005.1 coordinate 91,222, forward strand.
TTGTATGGCTTACAATAATGGGCGATATGGCCGCCGCCGCGAACCGAGCCACCAAGCCGATTACGTCGATGAGTACAAAAACGCGGGCGTGCTAGACCTCGGCGACAGTTACTATGCGCACCCATGCGAAGCGTACAACCACACAGAGTTTCGACTGGCATTGATTACGTCGCTAGACCCTAAATCTAAAGCGTTCAAAGAAGCAGAGTACCCATTTATCGCTCGCGCTATCGTCCACCGTGACACCGAGCATGGTGATGTAGTTTTCGCTTACAACCGCGCCTACGGCAACGAGCAAGCGGTCCGCGCGATGTCCTGCTCACGAGCTTTTAAAGGTGATATGCCAGACACTGTTGAACTTAGACAAGTACGCGACGAAGATGGCCGCCTCGTATTACCCTACGTAGACTGCGATAACCGTATCCACATCTGCGATGAGGACAACTCAACCTACGACGACGCAGTTCCCTATGCAGTTTTCGGCTATACCTTGTACGACACACATGAAGTGGAGCACTCATCAGGTCGCCTCAACTGCGACAGAGAGCCTGTGGCTTACTGCGAAGGTAGTGGCGAACCAATCTACGATGAATATGACATCATCTGGGACGTTCATGGCGACCCATACGCAGATTGGAACCATGATGACTACCTCCGCTGGGTCGAATCACGCGACGAGTACTACCCGCTAGATGAAACTGTCTGGGACGACCTTAATGACGCCAACATTGCAGAAGATGACGCCGTCGAGTACATCGGTACCGATGGTTACACCTACTACACTCACCAAGATGAGATCGGCGACTGGATTTTAGAACTCGCTGGCGGACGTGGCTACGACGCTGAGTACGCCCACCGCGACTGCAACCTCGCAGAAATCAGCGGTGAGCTGTACTTAATCGACAAGGACGATGATGTTGTTTACTCAGACATCGAAGACCAATACGTACTTAAGTCAGATTCCGTCGAAGTACTTACCTCGCTCGACGGTGATACCGACTGGGCCGACGCAGATAACGACGACGTGAAACAACTGGCAATCGCAGCACTTGACTGCGAGTACGCGCTCGTCGACCTAGTTGAAGAACATGATGGACTCTACTACTTAACCACTGAGGAGGCTGCATAATGGCTTTCACTTCAACCACGTTCAACTTCTTGAAACAAACTGTCCTCGACTCAATGGCCGAGGACGCCAAGAACGGCCTAATAACTGGCAAAGTGATGAAAACAGGAGGTTTTCAAACGGCGACGTTTTATGCGAGGCTAATCTCAAACGAAGTAACACGCGCTGTGTTCAATGTGTCGAAGAATTTCTGCCCAGAGCACGAGCCAAACATCATCGAGAAGATCGCCGATGTGCAAACAATCGACGGCGTAATCTACGTTAGGGAGTACGGAAAAAACGACAAACAGCGTCTAGGCAAGTGGATGAACAAAAATCTTGAGCTCGATGCGATGCATAAAGACGAAATCATAAAACAAACCGTCAACGGCGTCGCCGCGAAAGTAGTTAGCCCAAGAGCGCGACGTGAACAGCTGCATGTCGAAACCTCCGAGAAACTACGGCCAGCCTAGGGCTAGCCATATCCGCGCTTTTGACTGGGCATTCGAAGAAGCAGCCCTCGCTCGCGCGAAATATGCCAGCGTGCCCGTTGACTCACTGACCGTGGAATACGTCCACCCATGCGAGGCGTATAACGGAACACCTAACTGCCGGCTCGCCTTAGCAACATTCATTGACCCAACGTCCGATGAATTTAAAAACACTGACGAGTATCCATTCGTGGCTCGTGCGATTGTACAAATCGACGATGACGGGCTAATCATGCCACGCGTTTACGGGGACGAACGCGCTATTACAGCAGCACAAGCTTGCCCCGCGTTCCTACTGGGCCACGAGTTCACTGGGCTGCAATTGAATATGCCCTCAAACGTAGCGCCGTATATCGACTGCGACAATACTATCATCGAAGACGAGCACGGTACATGCTTCGGCGTTAGCTCGGAAGTGGCCTATGACCTATGCTGCGACGGCGAGGTTTATCACATTTATCGGGCGAACATTGGCACTGGAGAAATAGAAACACGATCTGACTACACGTACTGCCCAAACTGCGGGCGGGCGTACCCGATAGACAGCGACTATTTAAACGCAGCGAGTGAGCAAGAAGACAGCGGGGAAATTACGCACTACTGTAAACACTGTGTGCCTAAATACCTCAGATAGTAAAAGGCCCCCAGCGACCAAACTGGGGGCACGGAGACCAAAACATCTATGAGAGATATTCTGGGTGCTGAACGCCAACAGGCGACCAGCTGTACGTCCGACCAAGGAAGTACGAAGACCACTATAAACTAAACGACCAAGGATTACAACACCATGAAATTAACCGCAACAAACCCGATTGACCTAATCCCTCAGATCTGCACCTACCGTCGTGCGCACAACAGCGCGGGCGAAAAGCAATTCCGTGCGGATTTTAAACAACTACTAATTGATGTCTCAGGCGCAACCGTAAATGAAGACGACTTCGGAAACATCTGGCTTGATATCGGGTCGGTTGACGTACTATTCGTTGCGCACATGGACTCTGTGCACCGTACCTTACCCGACAAAGTAAGCCAGAAAGTCACCGTTGACAATAACCTGCTCTCATTGGCCGAACTGGATGACTGTCTCGGCGCCGACGACGCGGTTGGCTTAGGTGTCTTGGTCAACCTAATCAGCCGCGGCGTCGAAGGCCGTTATCTGTTCACTCGCGGAGAGGAAGTCGGTCTACTTGGCGCAGATTATATCGTGTCTAGCACACCCGACCTACTGAAACAATCAAAAATCAGTATCGAAATCGACCGACGCGGAACGAAAGAAATCATTACGTATCAGTCAACTGGTGAGTGCGCCAGCGCTGAATTTGCGCTTGCTCTCGCGCAACAGCTGAACATGGGCCACAAACCGTCTGACAAAGGTGTGTACACAGATAATTCGCTCTTTGCTGAGTTTATCCCTGAAGTGGTCAACATCTCTGCGGGGTACGAAGGCGCGCACACAAGCAACGAATCGACAGACTTAGCTTACGCGCAAGAGCTCGCAAATGCGCTAGCAAAAGTAGACTGGAACGCTTTACCAATTAAGCGAAAACCAGCACCACCGTATTACGGCACTGGCGCAAAGTACAACCGCGTCGACTACACTGCACCGCTCTCTTTCGATGAGCTCTACGACTTGTGCTTGACTAAGCCTGAAGTTGCAGCTGCCGCGCTGTGTATGCTAGGCGTAACCGAATACGACATCGAGGACGCGCAGTTAGACCTAGACGACTATGTAAGCTACATAGACTATGACATCAACGATGAAGACTACGGAAAGGAAGACACTGATTATGGCAACGAATATCCCCAGCCCCTTCGCTCACCAAGCTTCCGCGACTAAGTTCTGGCTCGAAAAGACGCCAATCGTGGCAAACTTCTCGGACCCTGGTACGGGCAAGACCCGTGCCACGCTAGACGCCATCAACCAGCGTGGCACAGGAAAACGTACGCTCGTAGTCGCACCCTTGTCGATACTGCAACCGTCATGGGGGGAGGACATAACTAAGTTCACGCCGAACCTAACCTACTCGATTGCAGACAGCAAAAACCGAGAAAAGGCGTTCAAACAAGACACAGACATCGTGCTAATAAATCACGATGGCGTAAAAGCGTTAGCGAGTAAAAAAGACCTGTTAAGCGAGTTCGATACTATTGTGGTAGACGAGTCCACCGCATTCAAAAACCGGACGAGTCAACGTTCAAAAGCTATCGACAAACTTGTTGAAGGCCTTGACCACCGTATCATTTTATCGGGAACCCCGAACTCGAACGGTGTGCTAGACCTGTGGCATCAAATCTACATGCTAGACGGCGGTGAACGTCTAGGCAAAAACTTTTTCGGGTTCAGAAATGCGACCTGCGAACCCCGACTTCTCTCCGTCGGTGGCAGACAGATTACACTCTGGACCGAAAAACCCCGCGCGATTGAGCAAGTGACGTCTATGCTGGCCGACATCGTCATTCGATTTAAATTCGAGGATGTTGTTGAAATCCCAGATAACTACACGCGCACAATCACCGTGGATATACCACCGCAGATTCGTAAGCTCTACAAAGAGTTTATGAACACCGCGGTGTTAGCAACGGACGAGGGTGATGTGTTGGCGATCAACGCCGCCGTCAAGATGAGAAAACTGTTACAACTTCTAACAGGCGCGGTTTACGACAGTGAAGGCAACGTAAAACACATCCACTCGAACCGATACAACCTCGTCATTGACCTGGTTGAAGAAACCGATTTCTCAGTTGTGGCCTTTAACTGGAAACACGAGAAAGAAGCCCTAACACAGCTCGCACGAGCCCGTCAGATTCCGTTTGGTGTAATCGACGGAGAAACGCCGACGGACGAACGTACGCGCATCGTTAGGGAATATCAAGAAGGTAATCTACGCGTAGTATTCGCGCACCCGCAATCAGCTGGGCACGGGCTAACCCTTACACGAGGAAACCGTACCATCTGGGCGAGCCCGACATACAACGCTGAGCATTACCAACAGTTCTGCCGGCGCATTTATCGCATCGGACAGCAACGTAAAACCGAGACTATCCGCATAGCCGCTAAAGGTACTGTGGAAGAAGGTGTTTACGAAAAACTCGAAGGCAAACTCTCCTCAATGGATGATTTGCTCCACTATGTCAAACGCTTATATCAAGCAAACAAATAAGGAAACTACTATGAAACAAGTAACTATCGACTACACAACTATTGCCAACCTTGCCAACCGCTTACGTAACGCCGTAAACCGCTACAACAAGATTGAAACCACTGACGATCTAGACGATAAGCTAGACACCGCGCGCAAACAGCTGGCTGAGCTGGCCGTTGACCCGCAAGCCGACGCGTCCGACATCATGCGGTTATCCAGTCAGATTAAAACGCTCTCTGATACTAAAGAGCGCACCGACAGCCACGTTGAAGACGCGCTAGAAACCATCGGTAAACTGAAATACTTAATCAATGAAGAACTAGCAAAAGTCGACGTAGATGAGCGCCCATGCGAATTATCCGACTTCATCACACCAGCAAATAGAGAGGTGGCAGATGGCAACGCTTAAAGAACTAGGTGAGCAACTCAGAGACGTCAAACAACAACGCACCGAGCTTTCTCGACAAGACGCTGAGCTCAAACAGAAACAGGACGAACTCGAGCAAGCAATCCTAGTAGCGATGGATACCGCGGGCCTGAAACGTTGTGCAATCGACGGGGTGGGCACGCTCAGCTCCACCGTAAAAGTTGTACCGAACGTGGAAGATTGGGACGCTTTCTACCGCTACGTCATAGATAATGAGGCGATGTACCTACTGCAACGCCGCATTAGTCAAACCGCATTCGCTGAGCATGTTCAAAACCTAGGCGACCTACCTGGAATCAAGCCTGTTGAACTCGCCTCGCTATCAATGCGAAAAAATTAACTGTTATTTTATTCGCAAAATGGTTATAATTGAACCTCGCTTATACCCACATATGAGAATAAGTGAAGTCCGACCAAGAGTAACCAAATGACCAATCAACAAAACAGAACGGAGACCAATATCTATGGCTAAACAAACAGCAACCGCAAATGTACCAGCGACCTGGACACCAGTATCTCAACTTCCTACCGCAGCGCAAGACGACGTAGGTCTAGGTAATGAGAACGTATCATCCTCTGACATAATCATGCCGCGCCTAAAACTTCTGCAACAAATGTCGCCAGAAGTCACACCAGGCACAGAAAAGTACATCGAGGGCGCACGCGCTGGGTTATTACTCAACTCGCTCACAGGCGAAGTATTCCCTGAAATCTACTGCGTCAACATGAAATTTAAGTCGGGCTACACCGTGTGGCGTAAACGCAATCTAGGCGGCGGCTTGTACGGCGCATTCGAAACCGAAGAAGAAGCTCGCAACACACTAAGTGCTGACCCAAATGTAAAACCCGACGACTACGACGTAGTTGAAAGCCACACCCACGCGCTGTTGATTTTTGATGAAACCCTGCAATACACTCCAATTCTCTGCGATATGGAGTCAAGCAAGCTTAAGTTCTCACGCCAGTGGAACTCACACCCTAAATTAACTAGCGGACCACGTTTCGCGTCCATCTGGAAGCTGTCGTCTAAACCAGTAGCAGGCCCTAAAGGCAACTACTTCACCTACGATGTTGAGTTTGCCGGATACGCCGATGACGCTATGTACGAAGACCTCAAAGCTAAGTACACAGAGCTCGGTTTCGACAAGTAATGCTCCCAAATCCTGCCAATCCACGGGCAGGCACCCTTCCCCCGGTCCCTACCGGGGGTTTTTTACAGGATATACACTATGATTGAGTCACAATATACCCAAGCTGTGAATAAACGCCTACCGAAAGGCGTGCTGCGGTGGAAGATTATGGACCCCTATATGGGCGGCATCCCCGACGCTATGTACGTCGGCGCAAACGGGAAATCGCTCTGGGTCGAGTATAAATACATCAAGGCTCTCCCTAAGCTCGACACTACTAAAATTGTTCCAAAACTGTCAGAGCTCCAACGCCGAATGTTGGTAGACTTGGAGTCGCGGGGTCAACAAGTCATTGTCGTCATCGGTTTTGGGCGGCAAGGCATGATTCTCGATTCTCCAAGGGAGTGGAACGACGGTATAACCAAATCCGAGTTCTGTTCCCGTCTTATGACGTATGAAGAGCTAGGGAGGTTCATTGCAAACACCGTAGGAGTATAACCACTTTCTTGTATTTATCGTGCCGATGTACCATACTACGGTGGACAAACTACTAAAAGTGAGACCGTAATGATGGAACAAAAATTAACAAACCATGCTCTATACCCGAAAATGTTAGGTTTGGTTAAACAGATAGTGCTCGAACACACGAAAAAGACAGGGACAACCATATCAGCCCTCGCGAAAAAGATAGGGATATCTCAACCAATGCTGTCAAAGTATATTAACGGCGACACAACGCTAAATTTCCAGTTCTTAGAGAGGCTGTCAAAAACCATCGACGTCGACGTAGTATCTGTTATAAAACGCTTGAGCGAATCATCGGAATTGACCATCTCCGAGCAAATGTCGGGTAAGAGGTTGGCAACACCTAGGAGAGAGATTGTGCCAATACCAAATTTACCAGCCTCAGCAGTCGGCATCATGGCTGACACTGTTGACTATCGCTTGCACACTGGCGACATTGTGCTAGTCATTGAGTCTATCGAACCAAAACCTGGCGACATGGTTATACTGTCACGCGAGGGCGAACCGTATAAACTCGGACGACTGCGTAAAGACGTAACACCAGCCCTCGTTGGGGTGTTTGTACAGGTTTGGAGTAGCGATGGGACAAACTGCACGTTTGAACCTGTTGGGGAAAACGACACCGTACGATACGTCTACGGGATACACTTTTCACGGGAGGCATAATCGTGAAACGCGTACTAACGACCAAGGACATTACAGAGCGGTACTCAGTTTCCAAAACGACCATTTGGAGATACCGCGTAAGGGCAGAAAACCCGTTCCCTAAACCCGTACTGGCTTTAAAGAACAGGGTTTTGTATGATGCGGTTGCAGTAGACCGGTGGTTTACTGAAGAGTTCGGCCTAGAGCCTCACCCTCTAACCGCTTAACGTACTCATACCACCTAGCATACGCTTCGCGCATCTCCTCGTAGTAGGTATGTCTGTCGTAGACTGACATAACGCCACGAAGCGTATGCCCCAACATCTTCTCCGCCACCACAGGCGATGTAATCTCGCTCCAGCGGGTACGCGCAGTCCGACGCAAGTCATAAAACACCAGCCCATCCAATGCCCCACCCGTCCGACGATTAACCGTACGAAGAACAGACCCAGCGGCCAGCAACGTACCAGGCGGCGGGTTTCTATCAGCCAAAGACGTCAGCAACTCAAAAATAGGCCCAGGCACCGCGCGGACAAGCGCTGCCCCTGTCTTGCGGCCCGTCTTGTGTTTCTCTTTTGGGATTGACCACAGCATATTGACGGGGTCGAGGTCGGCCCTCTCCATCGTTAGCAGCTCTTTCGGCCGGCAACCTGTCAAGATAGCGGCCATCGCGTATGGGTATGATTTCGACTTACTCAGCGCGCGCAGAAATATCACCAGCTGCTCGTCCGTGAACGTCTGATGGCGCACGCATCGGATAGTTGTAAAGTCAGACGCCATCAACCCTGTCATTGGGTCGTTGTCTATTATGCCCAGACGAAAACTGCGACGAAATGTCGCCTTAATCTCCGAGAGCAAGGGGGCAACGATTGACGGCGACGTCTTAGCACAGCGTGTTGCAAGCGCGACCACATCTGCCCGTGTAACCTCAGCAATGGGCGTATCGAGTATTGTTTGGGCGTGGCATCGGATAGCTGTTTGTCCGGCCACATGCTCTGCTTCCCTGCTGCCCCGATAATCAGCGTACGCCATAGCGAAAGTAGTCTCTCTTCGGATTATTTCAGCTGCGGGGTCGACACCATTAGCAACATCTGCGCTGAGCTCAAGCACGCGACTGCGCGCATTTTGTAACGTGGTCGCAGGATACTTACCGATTGTGAATTTTTTACGCTTGCCCTGAAACTGATATCTAAAGAAAAAGTAACAACCCCATTGGTTGATACCCTTACGTAAAGCCCTTGCGTATCAGCGCGCTCAATTTTTGTCGGGTGTTTTTTACCCAGCCACCGACGTAGCTGCGTGTCGTTCAGCATATAATTCTCCCAAATTTTTGTTATGGTCTCCGCGCTATTAAATACCTGCTGGTGGGCCATCTGGTGGGCCACTTTTTTCGTGTTTGGTCGTAAACGTTGAGAACCGCTCACGAACGGTGAACGGCTCAAAAATATGCAAGCATTTGATTTAATAGCTGGTTTATTATATACTGTGAACCACTGAAGTCCAGTGGTAACTACAACAAAGGAGCAATTATGAATTGGGATCAAGTAGAAGGTAAATGGGAACAACTTAAAGGCTCTGTGAAAGAAAAATGGGGCAAGTTGACCGATGACGATCTGGCTGTGATTGAAGGCAAACGTGATCAGCTTGCTGGCAAATTGCAAGAACGTTACGGCTTAACTAAAGAAGAAGTTGAAAAAGAATTGAAAGAGTGGGAAGAATCCTAATCTCACCGAGAATGAAAATACTCGCTGCGGCGAGTATTTTTTTTGCCCGCAGTTTAACCGCACTTTGATAAATTTTGCTATCTGTTGGCGGTAAAATTGGGTATGATGGCGGATTAATAGCATTTTGAGAAGGATAAGTAAGATGACGCCGGTAATTGCCCTAGTGGGGCGCCCAAATGTGGGCAAATCGACTCTCTTTAACCGTTTAACCCGCACGCGTGATGCGCTGGTGGCTGATTTTCCGGGGTTAACGCGGGATAGAAAATACGGCCAAGCGCATTTGAGCGGCCATGATTTTATCGTGATTGACACCGGCGGGATTGACGGCAGCGAGGAAGGCGTGGAAGAAAAAATGGCCGAGCAGTCGCTGCTGGCCATTGATGAAGCCGATGTGGTGTTGTTTATGGTGGACGCTCGCGCAGGCTTGATGCCTGCCGACATTGGCTTGGCGAACTATCTACGCCAACGTGACAAAACCACGGTGGTGGTGGCCAACAAAACCGACGGCATTGATGCCGACTCCCACTGTGCGGAATTTTATCAGTTAGGCCTTGGCGAGATTGTGCAAATCGCCGCCTCCCAAGGGCGTGGCGTGAACGCGTTGATCGAGCAAGTGCTCGCCCCACTGGCGCAAGAGCAGCTCGCGCAAGATGAAAGTGCGCTCGACAATGATGACGAAGATGATGAGTGGGATGAGGAATTCAACCTTGATGATGACGCGCTGACCGCACTTTTAGATCAAGACGACGAAGAAGACGACCCTGAAGACATCACCCAGCGCAATATCAAAATCGCCATTGTGGGGCGGCCAAATGTAGGCAAATCCACGCTGACAAACCGCATTTTGGGTGAAGATCGCGTGGTGGTTTACGATCTGCCAGGCACCACGCGTGACAGTGTTTACATCCCGATGGAGCGCGACGGGCAAGAATACACCTTGATTGACACCGCCGGTGTGCGCAAGCGCGGCAAAGTCACCCTCGCGGTGGAAAAATTCTCCGTGATCAAAACGCTGCAAGCGATTGAAGATGCCAATGTGGTGTTGCTGGTGATTGACGCGCGCGAAGGCATTTCGGATCAAGATCTTTCGCTGTTGGGCTTTATCCTCAACGCGGGGCGCTCGCTGGTGATTGTGGTCAACAAATGGGATGGGCTGGATATGGATGCGAAAGATCGCATCAAATCCGAGCTTGACCGCCGGCTGGATTTTATTGATTTTGCGCGGGTGCATTTTATCTCGGCCTTGCACGGCAGCGGCGTGGGCAACTTGTTCAAATCGGTGCAAGAGGCCTATGCTTGCGCGATCAAGCGCTACTCCACCTCGATGCTCACGCGCATTTTGCAAATGGCGACCGACGAGCACCAGCCGCCGTTAGTCTCAGGCCGGCGTGTGAAATTGAAATACGCCCACCCAGGTGGCCACAACCCGCCGATTATCGTGATCCACGGCAATCAGGTTGAAAAACTACTCGATTCGTACAAGCGCTATTTGGCTAATTATTACCGCCGCAGTTTGAAAATCATCGGCACGCCAATTCGTATTCAGTTCCAAGAAGGGGCGAACCCGTATGCCGGCAAGCGCAACACGCTGACCCCAACCCAGCTGCGCAAACGCAAACGGCTGATGAAATTCATCAAAAAATCGAAGAAAAAATAAGCAAAAGCGAGTGTTTACTCGCTTTTCTTTTGCACTGAAACCACCTGGCTTGTCACCTGCCCTGCCATTAGGCGGGTGGTGATCACATCGCCTGGGCGCAGCGCAACCGCACTTTTAACGCTGTTGCCCCTAGCATCTAAGGTGATGGAATAGCCGCGAGTGAGCACCTTCAGCGGGCTGAGGTTGTCGAGCATTCTCACTTTGTCGCTAAATTGTTGCGATCTCATATTGAGTTGGCGCTGCATGGCGCTTTGCAAGGCGGCGTTGGATTGGGCTAAGTGCTGCTGCGTTTGGCGAAGTTGAAAACTCAGCGGCGTGGCCGCAAGGCGCTGGTTGAGATAACGCTGGCGTTGCGTAGCCTGTTGCAGCTGGCGCAAAACCGCACTTTTGAGTTGATGATGGGCCTGCGTGAGCTTGTCTGTTTGGGCTTGCAGCTGGCGCTTGGGGTGCTGGGCACCAAGGCGTTGGTTGGCCAGCGCCATGCGTTGCGTGGATTGATTAAGCGTGAGCTTGACCGCACTTTGCATGCGCTGCACCCAGTGGCGCAAGGCGGTGTGCTGCTCGCCAAGCAAGCGGCTGGGGTGCTGATGATTCAAGCGCAGCAACAAGGTGTTGAGCTGCCCCCTCAAACGTTCGCTTTGGCGATCAAAGGCGATAAACAGATTTTGCAGTTGATTGGCGAGCTGTTGCGTCAGCGCCTGTTTGTCTTGGCTGACAAGCTCGGCCGCGGCCGATGGCGTTGGCGCGCGCAGGTCCGCGACAAAATCCGCGATAGTGACGTCAGTTTCATGCCCCACGGCGGAGATGATCGGCAAGCGTGAGGCAAAAATTGCGCGCGCCACCACCTCTTCATTAAAGCACCATAAATCCTCCAGCGAGCCACCGCCGCGCCCAACAATTAATACGTCCACCTCATCGCGTGCGTTGGCCAGCGCAATCGCCTCGGCAATCTCTGAGGCCGCACTTTGCCCTTGCACCTGGGTTGGGTAGATGATCACACGCGTCATCGGGCTGCGCCGTGCGAGAATGTTGAGGATATCATGCAGCGCCGCGCCACTTTTCGAGGTCACCACGCCCACCGTGTTGCAAAAGTGCGGTAGGCTTTGTTTGAATTGCTGGTCAAACAAGCCCTCCGCGGCAAGGGTGCGTTTGAGTTTGTCAAATTTTTGCTGCAACAAGCCGTCGCCGGCGGGCTGCATCGAGTCGATAATCAGCTGATAATCCCCGCGTGGTGCGTACATGCTCACTTGCGCGCGCACCAGCACCTGCATGCCATTTTCAGGGCGAAAGGTGACACGCGCGTTGGTGTTGCGGAACATCGCACAACGCACCTGCGCTTGCTCGTCTTTCAAGGTCAAATACCAGTGGCCTGAAATCGGCTGCACAAAATTGGAGATTTCCCCCGTCAACCACACACGCCCAAGCTGGCTTTCCAGCACGTTTTTGGCGCGTTGGTTGAGTTGGGATACGCTGTAAATCGTCTCAGCCATATCAATCCACGAGCAGCAGCCAGCCGTTTTCTAACCAATCGCACAATGAATCGAGCAGCAAGGTTTGCGCGGTTTCATTACTGCTTGGGGCAAAGCTCTCGATCATCGCCCAATCCAGCGCACTGCCGTTGGCAAGGGAGGCCAACACGCCGCACTCAATCGGGTTGAGCTCATCGAGCCATTCGCCGTTGACATAAAACGCGAACGGTTTTTCGATATAGAGCATTTTGCAGTTGCTGTCTTGCACAATGCGTGCACCATTTTGCAGCGCTTGTTTGAGCTCGTCGGGGTAAAATTCGTCATCGCTTTGGAGCAATTCATAGCGCCGCGTGCTCACCGCGCGTGCCACCGCGTGGCGGAATAATTTATCAAACTCAGCCGATTGGCTTAACGTGTTGAGCAGCTCGCGCTTCATGGTTTGCACCATTGCTTCATCTAACTCGCCGAGAGGTTGCATCTCTGGCGCCATACGCAGTGGGATGGCAAACTCGCTGGCATTAAAGTGCGGTGAGCTGTGATTGAGCGTACAGCTGATGCCCTCAATCAAATCACCCAAATTCGGGTAACGCAGCCCGAAAGACACGGTCAGGCACTCGTCTTGCGCCACGCCAAAATGCGACAAGCGCGATGGCACATAAAGCACGTCACCGGGCGCCATCACTTCGTCAAAAATCAGCTCGCCCATATCATCAAAAATGCGAATCGGCTGGTTTTCTTTAAACTCGGTGCTTGGGTCACACCATTTGCCCAGCTGCCAACGGCGATGGCCATAAGCTTGTACCAAAAACACGTCATATTCGTCATAATGCTTGCCCACCGAGCCGCCGGCTGGCGCGTAAGACACCATAATGTCATCGCGCTGCCATTGTGGGATAAACTGAAACGCGCGCCACAAATCGCCGAGTTCTGGCGACCACTGCTCGAGGTTTTGCACCAGTACGGACCATTTTTCAGGCAAGTTGTCAAAATCACTTGCCGCCAGCGGGCTGGTTTTTAGCGTCCAGCGCTCTTCGCCATCTTGCTCGGTGGTTTGCACCAAGCGCGCGGTCACGTCGTCTTGCTGCGCCAGCTCGATAATGTCTTGCGGCTCCAACAGCCCTTTAATTTGCGGCAAGCCTTGTTTAATCAACAGGGGCTTTTTTTGCCAATAATCACGCAGGAAAATTTCAGGTGTAATGCCTTTTGGCAGGCAGAAATAATCAAAATCAATCATCGTTTTACTCTCAATAAACGCCAAGCCAACACCATGGCCAGGCTAATGGTAAATAACATAAAAATAAAAATAGCACGCCCAGCACCCAGCCAAGCCAGCTGCCCGGCAGGGGCAAAAACTCGCCGTGCGCCAAGGGGTAATGCAGCAACACGCTCGGGGTGAGGAGCAAATACAACACCCCAGCCAACACCGCCCCAAGCACTGACGGCACCGCCACATCCAGCGCCACACACACCGCTAGACTGAGTAAAAGTGCGGTAATGACCAGTAACGCCAGTTTAACCGCACTTTGATAAATGCCTTCAAGTTTCATCCGCGCACCACACTGTTATCATAGGGCGAACTCATCAATCGCTTTGCCAAAGCTGGGGACAAACACATTGAGGAAGTAGGCCATTTCCTCACTGTGCCACTGCTCAAGCAGTTTTTCAAGCCGGGCAAGGGCGGGTTTGAACTCTTGATTGCCGTTGTAAAGCTCAGCTTTGGCTTTGATAAACGCGCAAATCACATCAGCTTGTTTCACCAGATGATGAGTTTGCGCATCAATGTGCTCGCTGCACAAAATCGGTTCAAAATCCGCCTGCAACTCGCTTGGCAGTAGCGAGAGCAAATGGCGCTCGGCTTGTGCCTCAATTTGCTTATACGCGCTGGTGATTTCAGGGTTGAAATATTTCACCGGCGTTGGCAAATCGCCTGTAAAAATCTCGCTAGTGTCGTGATAAAGCGCCACCAGCGCGACCTTTTCAGGGTTGACGTCGCCTGCAAAAAAGCGATTTTTAATGATCGCCAACGCGTGCGCCACCAATGCCACTTGCAGGCTGTGCTCGGCGAGGTTTTCGCTTTCAATTTTGCGCATTAATGACCAGCGCTGAATCAACTTCAAGCGGTCAAGGCAAGCAAAAAAATGGCTAACAGGGGTGTTTTCACTACTCACTTCTTGGGTACTCCGCAATGGTCACAGGCAAGTCCATCACCTTGCCTAGGCGCTCAATTTGCACGCTCACTTGGCTGCCGGGCTTCATTTCAGCAATTTCTTGCATCAATTCCGTTGGCGAGTTGACTTTGTGCTGGTCAAACTCGCGGATCAAATCGCCAGGCAGAATGCCCGCTTGCGCCGCCGGCCCATTTGGTGTGACGGCCGTTACCAGCACGCCTTGTTTGTTTAGGCCGATTTGCTCATCATTGTTGTAGAAAATTTGGCTCTCCACCCCGAAAAAGCCGCGGATCACCCGCCCGTCTTTGATGATTTTATCCAAAATGGTATCGGCAATGCTCACCGGGATCGCAAAGCTCAAACCCTCGGCGATTTCGTTTTGATCTTTACCCAGGGTTAAGGTATTGATCCCAACCAATTCACCGGCGGTGTTAATCAGCGCGCCGCCTGAGTTGCCGCGGTTGATCGAGGCATCGGTTTGGATAAAGTTTTGCCGGCCAATTTCACCCAAGGCGCTGCGGCCAAGGGCACTGATGATGCCTTGGCTAACGCTTTGCCCAAGATTATACGGGTTGCCGATCGCCAGTGCCACATCGCCCACATGGGGCTGGCGCTTGGCATTTTGCGGGATGGTCGGCAAATTGTCGGCCTCAATTTTCAGCACGGCTAAATCGGTCAGCGAATCTGAGCCGATTAAATGCGCCTCATAGATTTGGCCGTTTTGCAGCGCCACCACGATTTGATCGGCATTGTCGATTACATGGCGATTGGTGAGAATGTAGCCGTTTTTGCGCATAATCACGCCAGAGCCGAGGTTGTTGACGCGCAGTTGATCGCCTTGGTTTTGATCCAAAGTGCGGTTTTGCAGCGATTGGTTATACACGTTCACCACCGCAGGCGCGGCGATGCGCACGGCATCAGAATAGCTGACAATCTCACCACTTTTATGCCAAAAGGCGCCTTCGCGCTTTTCAACCAACGGCAAGGCCAGTAGCACAATCGCCGCGGCGCACAGCCCCACAACCACCGCTTGCAGCAATTTTTTCAGCATGATGCCTCCTTGCGCACAGGGCGATAAGTGAGTTTGATGTCGTCGCCAAAACGCGCGCAATCACACAAAGCAAAGTGCGGTGCGCCTGAGAGTGTGTGCACATCAGGCAGGTGACACAGGCCTTGGGCTTGGTCGCCGAGCAATTTCGGCGCAATGTACACAATCAGTTCGTCCACCACGCCGGCTGAAATCAGTGAGCCGGCTAAATTGGCGCCCGCTTCAATCCACACTAAGTTGATTTCTCGCTCGCTGAGGGTGCGCAAAAGTGCGGTCAGCTGCTCCTCGTTGTGCGGCAGCTGTAAAGCCTGGCAAAAATCAGGGAAGGCGCTCATCTCCCGCGGGCGGTTGTCAGGCCCGACCAGCCAGACCGCACTTTGAGATTCAAACAGCTTCAAATTAGCGCGAATGCGGTGCTTGGAATCCATGATAATACGCACCGGCTGGCGCAGCGTGTTTTCAGGGTAGCGCTGCTGCACGTGCTCGGGCAATTCTGCCCAGCGTACGTTCAAACTTGGGTTGTCCACCAGCACGGTGCCGCTGGCGGATAAAATCGCGCAGGCGCTGGCGCGTTGGCGTTGCACGTCTTGGCGTGATTCGGCATTGGTGATCCATTGGCTCTCGCCGCTGGCGGTGGCGGTTTTGCCGTCGATGGTCATCGCCATTTTCAGCTGTACAAACGGCATGCCTGTGCGCATACGTTTTAAAAAGCCCTTGTTTTGTGCCTCCACCTGCTCGCCGAGCAGCCCGACATCCACCTGAATGCCCGCTTCACGCAGGCGCGCAATGCTTTTACCTGCGACTTTCGGGTTGGGGTCTTCGAGGGCGATCACAACGCGCTCAACATTGGCAGCTAAAATGCGCTCAACGCACGGTGGCGTGCGCCCTGTGTGAGCGCACGGCTCAAGGGTGACATAAATTGTCGCCCCCCGCGGGTTGATGCAGCGCAGCGCGCAGTCTTGCAAGGCGGCCACCTCGGCGTGGGCTTCGCCCGCTTTTTGGTGGTAGCCCTCGCCGATGATTTCGCCGTTTTTCACAATCACGCAGCCCACCATCGGGTTTGGGCTGGTGGTGTATTGCCCCAGCCACGCCAAATCAATGGCTCGCTGCATCGCTTTGCGATCAAATTCTGCCGCTGTCATGTTAATCCTTGTCACTCTCTTCTGTCAGTTTGGCGATTTCATCACCAAATTGTTGAATATCATCAAAGCTCAAATACACCGAGGCAAAGCGGATGTAGGCCACTTTGTCGAGCTTTTTCAGCTCGTTCATCACCAACGTGCCCACAAATTGGCTCGGCACTTCGCGCTCGCCGGTGGCTTGCAGCTCGTGAATAATGTGGTTGACGGCCTTTTGCACATCTTCTTCGCTCACCGGGCGCTTTTCCAGCGCGCGCGAAAGCCCCGCGCGCAGTTTGTTTTCGTCAAAGGGCTCACGGTTGCCGTTGTTTTTAATCACCTTGGGGATAATCAACTCCGCCGATTCAAAGGTGGTGAACCGCTCACGGCATTGCAGGCATTCCCGCCGGCGGCGCACTTGGTAGCCGTCGGAGACCAAGCGCGAGTCAATCACTTTGGTGTCGATGGCTGAACAAAATGGGCAATGCATAGGCTCTCCTTAGATTATATGCTCAACATAACACAGATTGACCGCACTTTTAACCGAAAAAGTACAAGTGCGGTCATCTGCTTAGCTTTGCGCCTCAATGGCGTTGAGCACGCGCTTGTCTGAAATTGGGTACGGCGTGCCCAGCTGCTGGGCAAACAGGCTCACGCGCAGCTCTTCAATCATGTAACGAATCTCCGCCACCTCGTCACTCACGGGCTTGGATTTCGGCAATTTCGCCAGCAGTTGCTGATAGGCTTGCGTCACCTTTTCAACACGCAGCATATTAGCGCGATCGCGATTGACATCTTGCAGCAGTTTGTCGAGGCGCTTTTCCACCGCTTTGAGATAACGCAAAATATCACCCAAGCGCGCCACGCCCGTTTGCTGCACAAAGTGCGGATAAATCAGGCCTGAAAGCTGGGATTTAATATCCGACAGCGCAAACGCCATGGTGAAATCCAGCTTGCCTTTTAAGCGCTTGCTGATCTGAAAGTTCAAGCTCAAAATCTGCTCCACTTGCTCGGCAATCATCACCGTGGTGTCGTTGAGGTGTGCGCGCACGTACTCACGCAGGCGGTCAAATTCCGTTTCTTGCCACACCACGCCGCCAAAGTCGGCAATTAATTTGTCCACCGCCGCGGCGATGCAGTCATCAATCAGCGCCAGCACCTGCCCAAACGGCGTGAAATAAAGCCCCAATTTAGCTTTGTTTGGCAGCTTTTCATGCAAGTATTTAATCGGCGAAGGCACGTTGAGCAGCAGCAAACGGCGCAGGCCGGCTTGCATCGCGCGCTGTTGTTCAAACTCGGTTTCAAACAGCTTTATCCCCACCGCATCGCGCTCGTCCACCAGCGCGGGGTAGGCCTTGACGCTGTAGCCGCGTTTTTTCTGCTCATAAAAGTGCGGTAGCGTGTCGAAATTCCAAATATGAATGCCGCTTTGTTCGATGCCATCGTCTGCCACGGCCGAAAGCGTTTGCTGCACTTTGTCTTTGAGCGAAAACTTCAACGCATCGAGATCGGTGCTCTCATTGATTTTGCGCCCTTTGTCGTCGATGATGCGAAAATTCATGCGCAAATGCGCCGGCAACTGTGCCACTTGCCATTCATCCACGTCCACTTGCACGCCGGTCATGCGCCGCAGTTCATGGCTGAGGCTTTCCAACAGCGGCGCGCTGAGTGGCTCAACACGGCCTAAAAACGCCTCGGCATAATTCGGCGCGGGCACAAAATTGCGCCGCAATGCTTTCGGCAGGCCTTTAATCAGCGCCATCACCAGCTCTCGGCGCAGCCCTGGGATTTGCCAATCAAACCCTTTGGGCTCAATTTGGTTGAGCAGCGCCAGCGGGATGTGCACCGTCACGCCGTCGGCGTCGCTGCCTGGCTCAAATTGGTAGCTGAGTTTGAGCTTGATATCCCCTTGATACCAAAAATTCGGGAAGTCGAGCTGGCTGACTGTTTGCGCGTCATCGCGGGTCAAAAAGGATTTTTCAAAATTAAGCAACTCAGGCTCACGTTTTGACACCTGCTGCCACCAGCGGTCAAAATGCTTTTGCGAGACCACCTCGGGCGCGATGCGCTGGTCATAAAACGCAAACAGCTCGCGCTCGTCAACCAAAATATCCCGCCGACGAGATTTGTGCTCGAGATCTTCAATCTCGCGGATCAG
>NZ_JABTBO010000050.1 GCF_014884965.1 Spirabiliibacterium mucosae
GTGGCAGCAGCTCAACAGAACAAAAACAACCTGTGGTCAAACAAAATCCAAAACTCCAAAAACAAGAAAGCAACAAAACCACAGCCGTTAAAACAGAAAATAAGAAAATTGAAAAACAGAGAAACCAGAAAAAGTAGAAAAGGCTGAGAAAGTAGAGAAAATAGAGAAACCAGTTAACATTAACAAAGAAAATAAAACCTAGACAACCAATTAAAATCCCTAAACGACAAACTGGCTAAATTGGAAAAATCAACCCTTGAAGCACAAAATCAAGCTTTAAAAGCACAAAATGATTTTAAACAAGCTATTGCATTAGCACAAACCCAGTCTAAAGATAAAGCTACTCAAGAGTTGCAAAGAGTAAAAGAAAGTTTAGCCAATGCAAAAGCGCAACTTCAACAGCTTAAGAATGAACGCAACGAGTTAAATGATCACCTTAATCAAGTTAACAATGAACTAAGAGAAACGCTTGATAAATTAGACAGCGCACAAATTCAGGCTAACGATGCTGAATATTATAAACAACGCTTTCAAGAAATTGGCGATCAATATGATGAATCCAACCGCAGAATTGATGAATTGAATGCAAAACTAGAAGAAGCTAATCAAAAACTTTATAACTATGATGAACTCGCGGGATTAGATAAATATTACGAATCTGATCGCTATAACCGTGAACGAGATCTCGAAAATAAAAAATGGCGGCTGAAAAAGAAGAAAAACGACTACAAAGAGCAAAAGAGAGAGAAAATGTTGTCAGTGATCGTGTAATCAGTTCTCTTTCAACTGAAGATGCTGACGAATTAGCTAAATTTATTGATATTTCAGCTGATGGCACACGATCAGATGATTACAACAAAAAGATTACATTAAATAGATTTGTTGACCCAGATGAACCCAAACTCACGGCTTACACATCATATAACTATAATTTAGAAGACGCGGGTATTTCTGTTCTGAAAAAAATTACTAAAAATGCTGAAGGTTACTCAGAAGATAGTAATAGTGATAATGATAATGTATTTGTTTTCTATGGTGGTAATCCAACTAAAGCCAGCCAACTCCCTGAACTACAAAAGACGGTTGGAACTGCCACCTATCAAGGAAAATTAACTTCTGACATGACAATTAATAACCACAATAGTTACGATAAAAAAGTTATACCTGTAGAAAGCCCAATTACCCTCACAGTGGATTTTAAAAATAAATCTATTGAAGGAATTGCTTCTCAGCCCTTATATCGGCCTGACTCTGGTTATGGTTATTATACTGATTATAATAAAATCAAACTTGAAAAAACCCGCATTGATACATTTAATGACGCATTAGAATTTAAAGGTAAAGCGAAACAACACATCTCGACTACTGAACCATGGTACTCTGAGGACAAAAAATTTGAAACTGATCGAACTGGGCAATATGAAGGAAAATTTATGGGGCCGCAGGCAGAACAAGTAGCTGGCGCTGTTTCTTTAGAAAAAGCTGCATTTAAGGGATCAACGACGGGGGTTGATCCACTCAACGCCGTTTTCGTAGCCGAGAAACAATAACCTAACTTTCCCACAAGCCACTGCTTTGCGGTGGCTTTTTTTGCGATGATGTGATGAAAAAATTATCTGTTTTAGCTTTTTTGCCGCTTTCGGCGCTGGCGGTGAGCCCAGCGTTTAAGCCGGAGGCGGTCACACAGGTGGCGAAGCCGGTGGCGCCGGAGCAGGCGGTGGTGCGTGAGCGTGCTGCGGGGCAGTTGGCGTTTTCACTCGATGAATTGGCGCACAATTTGCCGTTGTGTGAGCGGGTGTTGAATTTGGCGATTGCCCAGCGCCGTTATGATGTGGTCGAGCGGGTGCTGCCCGTTTACCGCACGTTTGCCGAGCATGACCCGATTTTGGTATTGTTTGCCCAAGGGGCGATGGCCAAATCCCGCGGGGAATTTGATGCGGCGGTGGCGAAATTTGAGGCCATTCTTGCACGTAATCCGCAGCTCAACCCTGTGCGCATTGAGCTGGCGACCGCACTTTTTGAAAGCCAGCAAAATCACACGGCGCGTGCCGCCTTTGAGCGTGCGCGAGAGTTTGATCCGCCTGCGGAAATTCACGCCTTGATTAACCACTATTTGCGTGCGCTGGATAACCGCGAGCGTTGGCAAATCAGCGCTAACGCCAATTATTTGCGCACCCACAATGTCAACAACACCAGCGATGCGCGGCGGATTGAAGACACGCCGTTTATCAAAAACGACGATATGCTGCCGCAATCGGCGCATGGGCTGGCCTATTCCCTCAACCTGGCCAAAGATTGGAACCTGCGCGGGCACCATTACCTCGCCTTTGAGAATAATCTGTTCGGCAAATATTATTGGGATAACAAAGACTACAACGACGTGCTCAACCGCACTTTGCTGGGGCTGGCGCACAAAAGTGCGGTGCAAACCGTGCGCGTGCTGCCTTTTGC
Organism: Spirabiliibacterium mucosae; assembly: GCF_014884965.1. GTDB lineage: Bacteria > Pseudomonadota > Gammaproteobacteria > Enterobacterales > Pasteurellaceae > Spirabiliibacterium > Spirabiliibacterium mucosae. Next base: position 2,452 of record NZ_JABTBO010000050.1, read on the forward strand.
GGAATGGCGCTGGGTGGCGGGCAGCCGTTATCAGCGCAGCTTGGGCGTGCGCGCGGAGTGGAACCGCTGGCTGACTGCGCGCTGGCAGCTCTCACTCGCGGCGGAGTACGCCAAAGCGCGCTATCGCGACAACCCTGAACTCAACGGCTTTAACCAGCTCGGCTCGGCCACACTGCTGTGGCTGGCAGGCACGAAAACCTACCTTTATACTGGCGTGGATTTCAACCGTGAAAAAACCGCCACGCGCCGCCTATCGAACGACACCAAAACGCTGCGCTTTGGCATCGGGCAAGAGTGGCCGTGGCAGGTGGCCACGCGCGTGGGGCTTTCTGCCGCCAAGCGCGATTACAAAGCGCCCGCCAAGCTCGGTGGCATTTTGCCACTTCGCAAAGTGCGGTCGGACACCATTTACAGCACAAACCTGATGCTGTGGAAACGCGATTGGCAGTGGCAGGGCTTCACCCCCAAGCTGCAGCTAAGTTGGAAAAAGCAACACAGCAATTTGCCAACGCTCTATTCCTACACCGAGAAAAACGTTAATTTAGTGATCACACGGGATTTCTAATCACAAAGTGCGGTTTAA
>NZ_JABTBO010000051.1 GCF_014884965.1 Spirabiliibacterium mucosae
ATCAAAATCAAGACTTGAAATAATTCTGTTTTTATCTTGATTATCTTTATATAAAGTTGCTGGATAAAAATCATCATACTTATAATAAAATGCGCCCGAATGACCTCGTTGCGACTTGACTAGAACATTTAATGGATCACGCCAATCATAATTTAAAAAACCAGCATCTGTAATGATCGGGATACCATCATACCAATAAAAATAGATGTATCATCAAGGTGTTTATGAGTAGTTGATGATAATCCACACTTCATGGAAAAATATCTACTCCTGAGTTTCTTATGTTTATATGAATAAAAGCCGCTATCTGAAGAATAAAATTCACCAAATTCTAATGGTTCAGCTAATTTTTGTCGGGTTAAATTTCCATCACCTAAAGGAGGTAATTCACCATTAGGTAGAGCAACTAAATTCAAGGTTTTTTTTGGCAACATCTAATATCTTAGATAAATCATCCATGAGACTTAGATAGTGCGCTTCATATTTTGATAAAAATCTTAACTCGAAAATTTGCTGAACTAAAAATTTAATATAAAATTTATGATAACTGTGTGTATTCTCATTACATAAGCCAGAACTATCAAATGCACCATTTAAGATTTCTACTAATCTCTTAGAAGCTAATTTAACTAGCTTATTTCTTTTCTTAAATGGCATGTCTAAAAATAAAGGCACATGCAATAATGCAGAAGCGAGCATCATTCCATGGTTATTATTAGCAATATTACCTGGTAAAATAGACCAATTAATTAAATATGGAAGAATTTTAGTTATCTTATCCTTGCTTGTGATTTCTTCATCTGGCTGTAATAGTAAGTAGGTTAAATTTCTTATTTGCTCTGCTACCAAGTGGTCACGAGACGTTAATGTATCAAAGATATCCTCACATTTTTTAGACTTAATAAACTCATAATAATTATCAATATATTTATTAACAAAATTATAATCTTGATATTGATTGTAGATAATTCTTAACCAAGCCAGAGAATGGTACCATAGCATTGTGCTCTGATATTGAGGTGTAGTGTTAACATCGAATGTATTATCTACTTTTATTTCTAATTTTATGCCAAATTTATTTGGAGTAACTGCATCATATACATCATTAATAGTACTGTACTGTATATTCCAATTAGGACTAATATCTTTATTTCTTAGCTTAAGATAAGTTTGATAATCATCTTTACATAAAAGCATATATTTTATCCTTAAAATAATTAACTATTATACATACTGTAATCAGCAAAAGCCCTGAGCCTTGAAGCTAATGATGATCTATTTCTTGGACTATGTTCTTTAGCCCAACATATTAATTCAAATAAATCATCATTAATTAAAAATGAAAATATATTGTTTTTTTCTTTTAAAATCGCCAACGACTTTTCTATTTCCATATCTAAAAATGACTCAAAATTCCAATCAGGAAAAGAAGGAATTATAGGTCTTTGGAAAAATCTCAAATCACTAATGTGTTTTAAAAATTTCAGGGGCTGGGGTAATCTTTTTCACATCATTATTAACTCTAGTTAAGTGATACGATGAATTAAAAATCCTTTCATCAGTAGGTGAATCGAACTCAATATATGCAAGCTCATCATTAAAAACCTAATAACGTCAAAAGTACACGACCTGTCATTTGTTCATTTAGAGGTAATGAGCGAGAAGCTTCTAATAAGGAAGGAGTAGTTGCGACATTTAAGGTATACATTGACTCTGGTATGGATTGTCTTTGCGCAAAATGAAACCGATTTCTAAAATTTAAATAATGGGCATCAAGTTTATGGCCAATTTTTTTCCTGGTAATTTTTGAAAAGTTTCTAATAATGAATCTATATAATATGAAAAAATTCTCTTCCATATCGTTTATCTTTATATTTAAGAAGAAATTCTGATATATAATCATCTGAACTATATAATGTAGAATCTACTGAATCAAATAGCATTGGTCTCCAATATTCACGGTAAAGTTCTCCACCTCCACCCAATATTCTAATACTTGGAATTTTAGATAATGAATATCGCGGTTGTAAATCAGCTGGAGTAATCCAATGATATGTCCCAAAAATCTGAGATCGTCGTCTTTCTAGATTTTGATCTATAGTATACAAAGAATAGCCTATTGGAATAGGACGTTCCTGATAGCTACCTCCATATTTTTTTACTAAGGCCGTGGCTATATTTAGATCAGCTATCAAACCTGGTGAAGTTGGATTTGGAATAGTATTAAAAATACATCCTTTATCCTTCCTGAAGCAAGTAAAG
>NZ_JABTBO010000052.1 GCF_014884965.1 Spirabiliibacterium mucosae
TTGATGTGGTAGTTGACGTCCATAAGCCGCCGATATATTAGACCAAGAAAAGAGGACACTAAAGCTTTTAACGAATTTTCATTAGTGAAAATAACATCTTGTGTCATAAAACAATCACATCAATATCATCAGACAAAAAGATAAAATAAATTCCGGGTACTACCATGATTAAAATCAGATTGATCAATTAGGTGAATCTGAAAACCTGCTTTTTGAGCCAATTCGCATGTCTTGTCCGTTGAAGATGAATCAATAATAATAAACTGACTTGCCTTAATATTCTGTTTATAATAAGACTCAATCAAATATGGCAAACTATCTTCAGCGTTGTAAGTTGGTATGCAAATAGCAAATTTCATTCTTACCTCTTACAAATTCAAAATTCTAAGAATAAATTTTTAATCACATGGACATGAGAATATTTCCGAAGCTTATTTTTTGAAAGAGTTGAAGTTGGAATAAACAAAACCAGCTTTTCCAGCTCTGCAACCTGACTGATTGCTAATTTAAAATTTGAATAAAATTTTCTAAATTTTTTAATGATGTGAAAAAATCTTGCTTTTTTTATGATAAATACCAATTTGATTATTAGCATGCTGACGATATAACAAAGTAGGCTCAGGAATAAAAATAGCTTCACCATAATATTTAGCTAACAGAGCAATCCACCAATCATGCATATACAAATTATCTATTTCAACAAATTTTAAAGATTCTAAAATCAACTCCAGCATCTTTCTGTTTATGCAGCTAGAGGCTCCTTGCACACAGTTTCGATACAAAATACTATCATCATCGAAAAAATTGTGACTTAGCCCCTGGTAACTAAAAAAGTCTGATTTTGACTACATCATTCAATAATAGATTACAGTCACTAAAATAAAGCTGCGGTTTTTCAGAATCATAATTTTCAAGGATTTTTTTGAAAAAATTTCAATTTTATTGGGCAACCATATGTCATCTTGATCAGAAAAAAATATAATCTGCATTACAAAGCTTAAGGAATGACAAAAATTATTTTAGTTCCATTCCTTGTAGTATTTACTATATAAAAGTTAAAATAATTGAAATGTTTAAAAGTATTTTTTACTACTTCAATAGTATTATCAGACGATCCATCATCGATAACAAATATAGATTTGGTAAAACATTTTGTGTAAAAATACTCTCAATTTGTTTTCGACAAATTGAGATCCATTATATGTACACATTATCAATTCAAAATTCATAATTTAGATTTTTTAACCACCATAAATCTGTAACTTGATAACTTTATCCTTCAATTCTGAATCATTTAAAATTTAATCTCATTATTTTCAGTATTAAAAACCTCAGATCCAATGGCTGTTATTCTATTTAGTCTAGAAGGCTGAACTTTATCAAAAATAGAGATCCCAAGAAATTTGTTAACACCTTTTTTTATCCCACATATGTCTAATATGGTGGGGGCAATAGATAAAGAATTTAAACCATTAGCATTGAATATAGCCGGTTTAATTCCTTTCTTGTATATGATAAATGGTACTCTATCAACAAAGTAATTACTTTTAGTTTTAAATGTCTTTTTAAACTCTGGATCTGGGAAACTTGAGTGATCAGCCGTTAGAATCAAAATTGTATTATCTGAAATAGGAGCCGCATTAAAATTTTTAATAAATCTACCTAATTGGTAATCAAAGTTATAAAATTTATTTTGTAAGGATTATTACCATCTTTAAATTTTTTTGAAGGGCTATCTAATCCAATATGAGTTCCAACAGTATACATCCCATAAAAAAATGGCTGTTTAATTGTATTTAAATTTTCAAATAACAAATCAAAGGAATCACTATCACTTAGCTCCTTCAGGCTCCATTTTGTGCATCCTTTTATCTTCGTAGCCAAAAATTCGATCAAATCCTAAAGTCTTCAACATAACACTTAATTGTGATTGAGTAGTATTAGAAGCTTGAAAATAAGTATTATATCCATGATTTTTTAAAATATCAGCCACTGATATAAGTTTATTACCATCATATTTCTCAATAA
>NZ_JABTBO010000053.1 GCF_014884965.1 Spirabiliibacterium mucosae
AATCTGTCATCAGTCATCTGTCATCTGTCCTCTGATAGGGTAGGGGAGCGTTGTGTAAGCGGAGAAGGTGACTCGAGAGGGTTGCTGGACGTATCACAAGTGCGAATGCTGACATAAGTAACGATAAAGGGGGTGAAAAACCCCCTCGCCGGAAGACCAAGGGTTCCTGTCCAACGTTAATCGGGGCAGGGTGAGTCGGCCCCTAAGGCGAGGCTGAAGAGCGTAGTCGATGGGAAACGGGTTAATATTCCCGTACTTGTTATAACAGTGATGTGGGGACGGAGTAGGTTAGGTTAAGCCGGGTGACGGAAGTCCCGGTCCAAGCGTGTAGGATGGATGATTAGGCAAATCCGGTCATTTAGATTCGAGGCGTGATGGGGAGCGACCACGGTTGCGAAGTAACTGATACCACACTTCCAGGAAAAGCCACTAAGCGTTAATGTTATAATAAACCGTACTGAAAACCGACACAGGTGGTCAGGTAGAGAATACTCAGGCGCTTGAGAGAACTCGGGTGAAGGAACTAGGCAAAATAGCACCGTAACTTCGGGAGAAGGTGCGCTGACGGTAATTGAAGTCCCGCGCGGATGGAGGTGAAGTCAGTCGAAGTGACCAGCTGGCTGCAACTGTTTATTAAAAACACAGCACTCTGCAAACACGAAAGTGGACGTATAGGGTGTGACGCCTGCCCGGTGCTGGAAGGTTAATTGATGATGTGAGAGCATCTGATCGAAGCCCCAGTAAACGGCGGCCGTAACTATAACGGTCCTAAGGTAGCGAAATTCCTTGTCGGGTAAGTTCCGACCTGCACGAATGGCGTAATGATGGCCAGGCTGTCTCCACCCGAGACTCAGTGAAATTGAAATCGCCGTGAAGATGCGGTGTACCCGCGGCTAGACGGAAAGACCCCGTGAACCTTTACTATAGCTTGACACTGAACATTGAATTTTGATGTGTAGGATAGGTGGGAGACTGAGAAGTGATAACGCCAGTTATGATGGAGTCGTTGTTGAAATACCACCCTTTAAGGTTTGATGTTCTAACGAAGACTGCGAAACGTGGTCTCGGACAGTGTCTGGTGGGTAGTTTGACTGGGGCGGTCTCCTCCCAAAGAGTAACGGAGGAGTACGAAGGTTTGCTAATGGCGGTCGGACATCGCCAGGTTAGTACAATGGTAAAAGCAAGCTTGACTGCGAGACGGACATGTCGAGCAGGTGCGAAAGCAGGTCATAGTGATCCGGTGGTTCTGAATGGAAGGGCCATCGCTCAACGGATAAAAGGTACTCCGGGGATAACAGGCTGATACCGCCCAAGAGTTCATATCGACGGCGGTGTTTGGCACCTCGATGTCGGCTCATCACATCCTGGGGCTGAAGTAGGTCCCAAGGGTATGGCTGTTCGCCATTTAAAGTGGTACGCGAGCTGGGTTTAGAACGTCGTGAGACAGTTCGGTCCCTATCTGCCGTGGGCGTTGGAGAATTGAAAGGGGCTGCTCCTAGTACGAGAGGACCGGAGTGGACGCACCGCTGGTGTTCGGGTTGTCATGCCAATGGCACTGCCCGGTAGCTATGTGCGGAAGAGATAAGTGCTGAAAGCATCTAAGCACGAAACTTGCCTTGAGATGAGTTCTCCCTGGTTTAAAATCAGTAAGGGTTGTTTAAGACGAAGACGTAGATAGGCGGGGTGTGTAATTACAGTGATGTATTGAGCTAACCCGTACTAATTGCCCGAGAGGCTTAACCATACAACGCTCAAGTGTTTTGGGGTCTGAGGAC
>NZ_JABTBO010000054.1 GCF_014884965.1 Spirabiliibacterium mucosae
AAAATCTAATAAAGCCTAGAAACATATATAATCCTTAAATTTAATAAAAATTACGTATTGGAATAGAAAAATCTTCTCTTAAAAAACTTAGATTCATGTTATAAAATTGATCAATTTTACTATTTGTTCCCCATGTAAATTTCATATAATTGACTTCTTTTTGAAATCTTAACAATTTTTCTGGAGTATTTTCTTGGCCCCTTGAAATAGATTCATGATGATATAACTCCGCATAAGGAGTCCATAAATTACGATAGCCACACTTCATCACTTTTAAACATAAGTCAACATCATTGAATGCAACTGTAAGATCTATTTCATTTAAACCACCAACTTCATTAAATACCGATTTTCTCATAACTAAACATGCAGCTGTTACGGCAGAGTAATTTTGGACCAATCTCAGTCTGGAAAAATAACCACAATCTTCTTTAGTTGAAAATTTATGAGAATGCCCTGCTACTCCTCCTATACCTAGGATGACACCAGCATGTTGGACTAAATTGTTTGGATAATATAACATTGCACCAACACAACCAATATCTTCTCGTATAGCATGACTAACCATTTCTGACAACCAGTCTCCATTAATTACTTCAATATCATTATTAATTAATCCTATAATTTTACCTTTTGCCTTTTTTATTGCAAAGTTATTAATAGCAGAGTAATTGAAAGGATGTGGATATTTAAGCACTTTAATTTCTTATGCTCTCTTAAACTATGAAAATAATTTATACTTGTTATGTCATCTGAATTATTATCAACAAGTATAATTTCAAAATTTTTATATGTTGTTTATTTAAAATAGAATCTATTGCTTGCTTAGTTATTTGATATCCATTATATGTAGGTATTATCAAGCTCACCAAAGGTTCATCGACTAAAGGCCATCTAACTCGGTAAGTGTTCTCTAATTGCCCTTTTTCAACAACAACATCCTTTTTTTCACTTAAGAAATAGTCTTGTAAAGCTTTAATACCTGAAGCCGTAGTATACGACTTTTGAGTAGCTGAAAGTGCAGTTGATCCCTTAATAGCTCTCCAGTGGTATAATATTTTTGGAATATGCTTAATATTATTAATATTAATATTTTGAATATAGCGGAGTAAAAAATCGTAATCTTGACTACCTTCAAAACCTTTTCTAAATCCACCAATTTTATTGGCAATTTCTGTCTTGTAAACTCCAAGATGTGATATGTAATTTTGACTATATAATAAATCTAAGTTAAAATCAGATTTAAAATGAGGCATAAAACGCATTCCATATTCATCAATCTTATCTTCATCAGAATATATTAACTGAACATTATCTTCATTATTTATCAACTTCACTATTTCATATAATGCGTTTGGGGGTAAAAGATCATCGTGATCCATCAACGCAAGCCATTCACCAGTTGCCAACTCCAGCGCAGAGTTAGAGTTTAATGAAATATGCCCATTTTCTTTTCTAAATATTACTTTTATTCTAGGATCTAAACGTACATAACTATTCAATAAATTTTTAATATCTTTTATTACTTTGAATTATCATCAGATATACATAATTCCCAATTACTATAAAACTGATTTCGCACTGATTCAACAGCTTGTTTAACCATCTTATATCAACATTATAAACAGGCATAATTATAGATATTTTAGGGTTTTTCTAAATACAG
>NZ_JABTBO010000055.1 GCF_014884965.1 Spirabiliibacterium mucosae
GACGAATCCTAAAACCATTACGATAAACACCTATCCCATTGGATATATTTAGTAAATGAGCTGCTTGTCGTTTACCAATATAATTACCTTCTTCATCTTTTAAACCTCGTTGAATTAATCTTTCAATTGATTCAGAATCTCGATCATAAACTCTAATATCAAAAGTCAAATCACCACATGCAGTCTTATAACCAAGATTTATAGCTATTTCCTCTTCAATAGAGTTTTTTTGCTTTTTGAAGAGAGTAAATTAATTTCCCACAACCATCAGATGTAATTTTCCTGATATTTTATAGTCAAAAAGCTCAAATATAGGATAAGGTTCAATCATCTCATTAACATCAGGAATATTGGGGAAACCAGATATATTCAATCGAATTTCAAAGTTTTTATATTTTTATTAATAATATTTTCTGTAGGAGCCGGAGAAATTAATTTTTCAATTCAAATTTAAGTTTATCAAATTGCTTCTTATTCCACTCTTCATAGTTTGACTTGTTTCCAGTTATAATTAATGTTGTTCCTGGGAGTTCTTTCGAAATCTGATTTTCAACTAAAATTTCAATATCGTCAAGATACTCTGAATGTTCAAAACTATCCCATTTAATAAAGACTGTTGTTTTTTCACCAGTTTTATCAACTGTTTTCAGTAAAATATCTTCTCCTAGAACGGAAGCTGCATAACGTCCTATTCCTTTTCTTCCCTGCATAATTCGTCCAGCAGGACTAGTCTTACGCTCAAGCTTATCTTTAGTAGATGGGACCATCCACTTATTAATTACTGTATCCCGAGACATACCATGACCCTGATCTTTTATAGTGATAATATATCCCTCAAGATCATTCTTTGCAGTGAAATTTATTTCCACGCAAGGAGAATCTGCATCATATGCGTTTTTACCAACTCCACAACTGCAGCATAATTATCCTGTATGAGATCTCGACCGATTGTCAATAAATGACGACCAGCTGGTCTTATTTTGTATAATTTATTATTACTCATATCCATTTCTCCTTAAGTTTTCTGCAATTTTTTTGGCTAAAAGGACAGGAACCGCATTACCTATCTGCCTAAAGGCTGCTGTACGGCTTGGTTTTTCAGTAACTCCTTCAAAAAATAATCGTCTGGAAAGGTTTGCAATCTAGCTGCTTCTCGTGGGGTAATTGAGCGATTTTGTTTTATATCGGGATGAATATAATAATGACCATCCTTTGATAGATGAGCTAGTACAGTATGTGCGGCCGGTAAATCTGCTGCAACAACTTTAAATCGATCAAGAAACGAAGTCTGGTTAGTATGAGTTTTTAAATATTCAGGAAGTTCATCGTATTCCAATCGTTTTTTTCTTTCGTCCAAAGTTCAACAGCTTTTCTATAGATTTCCAAATCTCGATCATTATTAATGCGGGCAATATGCCAAGTTACAGGAAAACGATTATTTTTAATTCCTGAATCATAAAGCCATTTTCCTTCATAATTTTTCACATTGCACATCCAAATATTACCCTCACCAGCCTTCAATGATGGAAGATCACTAAATATTTCACTGACAAAAACATTAGGGTTCCAAAGATCTGGCTCAGGATAAAAATCAGAGTCTGCATTTTTACAACCAACC
>NZ_JABTBO010000057.1 GCF_014884965.1 Spirabiliibacterium mucosae
CCATCTGGCGTTTCAATCGTTGACTGCAGCACCTGGATCTTTACTTAAGCCAGTAATATTATTTCCATCTGCTTTACCATAGATTTGTAAAGTCGCACCTCGATCGTTAAACTGATAAAGGTTGATTTGATTTCCTGTTCCTTCTAAATCAATAAATTCAAGGTTTGTGAACATTTCGCCTGTATAGTTTACGAATTCACCACTGGTATTAACAGCATTGATTAATAACAAATCTTGGCCTTCACCAAAATCAAAATTATTAGGCGTACTCTTTACACCAATCCCTTGTTCATTACCGGTGATCACAATAATATCATTACCGTCACCCATATTGAAATTGTTGTTACCGCCTAGAACCGTAGTTTGAATTAAATCATTTCCAGTTCCCATATCAATGGTTGTGCCAGCAATACCATCATGTTCAACATAAATACGGTCATCACCGTCACCCATATTAATAGTAACATCAGTACCAATACGACCATGCTCATGGCTATATAAGTTGAGATAATCGTCACCATTACCCATATCAATATGGATGGCTTTATCACCTTCACCAGTTTCAATACGATTTGCCTTGATTACATCATTACCATCTCCAGTAGAAATTGTAATTGGACCGTCTGTATCGCCTGTATCCAAAGTGTCAGCAATCAAGATAATATCATCAAGCGATGTAGATTTAGTACCATCTGGTGAATACTCTTGATATTTTCTATCACTAATACTTCCACCTGATGCATCACCAAGTGCATCTGGGCCACCATTAGCATCCAAAGAAGTACCCAAACGGTTCAAATCTATAATATTTGGATTATTTTCATCCAATTGTGCTGGTGCTGTTCTATCGATGTCTTCAGCAGATTTGCCATCTTGCTCAACAGTGGCTTTCACATCAAACATATCACCACTTTTCACACTTGATAACCATTTACTGTCATGTGGTACATCAACAGACCAGTTTCCACGGGCATCAACCATTGCTTTGCCTTCAAACAACACTTCTGTTGAACCAGCTTTTACCACACTCACATTCACTTCACCACCTTGGTTAACCTTGGTAGTTGAACCTGCAACAACGAATGGGAAATACTGATCATTATCATCAATTTTTCCATCGCCATTGGAATCAACTCTTTTGAGTTGTTGCTGAGTAATGCGAGCATAGTCATTGCGATCAACCGGCCCTTGGATATCTTGACCAATTTTGTTGATATCCACACCTACTTCATTAGGGGTTTTCGGTTGTGGCTCAGGCGCTGGTGGTGGATCTTGCGGATCCTT
>NZ_JABTBO010000058.1 GCF_014884965.1 Spirabiliibacterium mucosae
CTCCCGCTGGTAATAACTTAACACCATCTATTGGGGTATCAAAGGTATTCAAAGAATATGAAAATCCCCCATTATTATAAGTCGAGCTTAAAGCTACCGATATATTAATTTTATTTATAATAAATGCTAATAATTGCAATCTATTTGAAATAAGTGTATCAGAAATGTAAACTTGCCCCATCCCAAATGGATCTGGTTGAACTAGTGCTGAGTGACTGGATAAATCAACAAAAACATAATTTCCTGCATTGAATTTTAACGGGATTTCATTAATGCGTCTTGGTCCAAGATAAAACTTAGAATCCAATATACCCATCCCTGATAAAAATCGATCACCCAATCTGCTATCCCAAACGTAAGCAGTATATCCAAACTTTCTGATTTCTTTAGCTCCCATATCTACTAAAAGCTTTTGAATCGAATCATTATGTTGTGTTGTGATCAAAAAATCTACTCTAGAATCTGAATAAGGAATAAAGTTAAGCTTTTCCATGATATCACCACTTAATTAAATAAGATAAATTTAAAACTAGTTATTATCATTACTGAAATTACTTTTATTTGATTATATTAGATACCTTCAGTAGTGCATCTAATATTGATTTTTTTATCAATTAGTTTTGCATAAATTATTTTATCACTATTTACTTCACTCATCGGGCTACCCTCTTCAACAAGTGCCAAAATCGTGGTTTGACTACCTATGTAATCACTCAACTTTGAAGGTAAATAAGGATTATTGATCTTTAAATCTTTTGTTTTCGCATCCATCACTAACAATGCATCAAATTCATCACAGAGTTTTAAAAAATCAAAGTAATCAACATAAGGAAGAATTTCAATATATTCTTTTAAGCTTTCTGGCACATCAGCCAAAATACTTTTTGGATCTTGTTGAGAGTAAACAACCAACTTTAAACGCCATTTATTACTATCTTCAAGCTGATCCCATGCTTCTAAAAATGGCTTAAATCCACGATTAGGATAAAATGATCCAAAATAACCAATATAGAAACAGGCTTCTTTTTGCGTAAAGAAGCTTCAGATTGGTTATAAAATTGCCTTGGTAAAGTTGGCTGTGGAATAATTTTAGCTTTTTGTTGAATAATTTTTCGAATCTCTTTATCAGCGTAAGAAAGCATATATTCCAACTGATTGGAGTTAGTAAAACTAACTCATCAGCATATAGGTAAGGCAGCATCTCGCACCAGTAAAATAAATTGTCATTTATATCTTTATGACTCCTT
>NZ_JABTBO010000059.1 GCF_014884965.1 Spirabiliibacterium mucosae
CTTGTTGGGAATTTCTACGTCGCATGCAATACAGGCGTTTGCATGCTTCCTTGAAATTCATCCAACCGCTCCATTTCCGCGCGAAAAATGGCGGATCGAACTCCATCAGCCTGTGTTTTAAACATCAAAGTGCGGTTGCTAAGATCTCAAAAACCGCACTTTGCCTTTTCAAAAAACAAAATTCAGTTATGCGATCCGCCCCCGGAATAAGATGCTGAGCGGGTGCCTAAAGTGCTAGGCGAGTGAGGGTTTGATCCCGAATGAGCTAGTGGCAATTTGGCGCTAAGCGAATATCTTATGGACAGGGGCCATTGCCGTTTCTTTTGGACAAGCAAAGAAAGGAAGTCGCCAACGGCGAAACCGTAGCGCTATGACGGAGTCATAAAAGAGAACAAGGAAAAGAGAAACGCGATGACGAAGTGATAAAACAAAAGTAAAGACACCATCATCGCGCCCGACAAACCAACGCCAAATCCAACGCATGCAACACACGCAAAACAGTATCAAACCGCGGCTTACGCCCGCCTTGCAACGCATTATACAAATTCTCACGCCCCAAGCCAGAACGCTGCGCAACCTCACTCATCCCCCGCGCCCGCGCAACATACCCCAACGCACGAATAAACTCATCATTATCCCCATCCTCAAGCACCTGCGTAAGATACTCACCAATCACCTGCTCATCATCCAAATAATCCACAATATCAAACCGACTTGTCATCCTTCACCCCTTTTAATTTGCGCCCAAAGCTTGATAGCATAGTATCGTATTCGATACATTTAAACAAGTGTTAATAATCACAAACTACAAACCACAAACCGCACTTTGCCTTTGCAAAAACAACGTTCGGTGGGTGTTGATTTTTGGTGCGTTGTGTTTTATAGTTGAAGTCAATGGCGGTGCGTCAACACCGCCATGAATTGGTTCTTAATAAGCGGGGATGCTTATTAATAACAGAACCAACAGGATTATGATGATTCGGATCATAAGAGTCTCTTCTTTCAACCCCGATCGACAGGTCGGGGTTTCCTGTTTCAGGCCCCCTGCCTGAGCGTTTTATTATAACGTATTATTTTATC
>NZ_JABTBO010000006.1 GCF_014884965.1 Spirabiliibacterium mucosae
ATATTATGCTTTCTAACTTAAAATTAGTCTATGTGGGGTGAAAAATTAAAGTTATATTTATAGGGGATGAATTAACGTCACAATCTTTATTTTGTGAAAATATTTCACTAGTTAATTATTCTAGAAGTTTTTTGATCGATTTAAACTTGGTAAATCTAGTATATTGCTGGTAGAGTCGGCATGGAAAGGCTACAAAAACTCTTGGAAATATAAAATTGCAGCTTATCCTGATGTACCGAAGCGTAATAATCATGCCTTAGTTAGGCTAATTAACCGTGCGAAAGATAAAGGGATCCCAACTGTTTTTTGGAATAAAGAAGATTCGGTGCATTTTAACCGTTTTATCGATTCTGCAAGGCATTTTGATCATGTTTTCACAGTGGATGAAAATTGTATACCTCGGTATAAGGCAGTAATGGGTGAGGATGCATCTGTGCATTCCTTAATGTTTGCGGTTCAGCCAAAATTTCATTTTTTTGATGGTTTTCATTTTAAATATCATCGTGCGAATTTTGTGGGAAGTTATAGTCATCATATTCATGATGTGCGACGTCAATGGCAAAATATGGCTTTTCAGACGGCCTCAAATACGCAGTTGGGTTTAACAGTGTTTGATCGTAATTCTAATCGCAAGTCAGATAACTATCGTTATCCACCGCTCGCGCATATGAATGTTTTACCTGCGGTAAACTATGCTGACACGGCGGCTATCTATAAAGACTATTTGGTGTCGTTAAATGTGAATACTATTACGGACTCTAACACCATGTTTTCTCGTCGTCTTGTGGAAATTTTGGCGTGTGGAGGAATTGCTGTAACTAATTCGGCTTTGTCGGTTGAGCGATTGTTTGCGGATTTTTGTCATGTGGTTGATGATGAGGAAGAAATGCACGCTTTATTCGAGCGATTAAAGCATGGTCCAAGTAAGCTTGATTTAGAAAAAGCTCGAGCCGGCGCTGAATACGTGGCAAAACATCATACTTGGCAGCACCGCTTAGATGAAATCATGAAGGTTGTGAACCGATGAATACTGCTGTCACCTGGTTTGATTACGGCTTGTGGCGTAGATTCAACGCTCAAGCTTTTTTTGGTGTTGAGTTAAAAAAAGACTGGGGTATATGTAAAACAAGCGCCACGAGAATAGGTTGGGGGCGAAAGAAGAGCGGTTTGCGGGCGGTGAGATTAGCTAATCAGTGGCAAACAGACTTTCTTTTGCTAGAAGATGGGTTCTTGCGCTCTGTTTTACCAGGTGTATGTGGTGAGCAGCCTTTAAGTATCGTGAAAGATGATGTCGGCATCTATTATGACGCCACATCTCCTTCTCGTTTAGAGCGTATTTTAAATCAAGATGACTTGACTAATCTGCTGTCTGACTCCTGTCGTGCGATCAAACTTATAACTGAGTATGGGTTGTCGAAATACAATAACCACAGTTTTCATTTGCCTGATTACTTGCAGCATAGTCAGCAAACTAAGATTCTACTTGTTGATCAAACAGTCGGTGATTTGGCACTTAAATATGGTATGGCTGATGAGGCTACTTTTCGTGAGATGTTTGAAACGGCAGTTGCTGAAAATCCTCATGCTGAATATTGGATTAAGGTTCATCCTGATGTATTAGCAGGTAAAAAGCAAGGCTATTTGAAAAAATTTTCCCAACATCCCAATGTTTATTTTTTAAGTGAGAATATTGAACCAAGGCTTTTATTCAGCTGTTTTGATTGTGTATATACTGTAACTTCTCAACTTGGGTTTGAAGCACTATTATATAATAAAAAAGTAATAACATTTGGCGTGCCTTGGTATGCGGTTGGGGTGTTTGTGATGATCGTCATCCGCATATTGAGCAGCTGTACCTACAGGGACGACGTGCAAAAAAGCGTACTGTAATGGAACTTTTTGCTGCTGCTTATTTACGATACAGTGTTTATAAGATGCCGTCTGAAAATCAAGTGACAGACATTTTTGAAGTGATTGATTATCTCGTTACAGAAAAAGAGCGCGCGACTTTGCTGGAGGGGACTCTTATCGCTGTCGGATTTTCATGGTGGAAGCGTCAAATCATAGCCCCATTCCTAAAAACATATAATAATAATTTAGTGTTTTATGATAGTCTTCATACTTTAGTCACAAAGCAGACTAATACTGAACATCAACCAGAGAAGATTGTGGTGTGGGGGCGAAAAAATCCTGAAATACGTCAGTATGCCGAAAAGCAAAACCGCACTTTACTCACGATGGAGGATGGATTCATTCGATCTGTGGGGCTGGGTTCTAATTTAGTGCCTCCAATTTCTTTGGTGATTGATCATTTAGGTATTTATTTTGATTCGACTACAGCTTCACGTTTAGAAATGATCTTGGAAAAGTATTCGTTTTCAGCGCGGCAATTACAAGATGCAAATAAATTGCACCAGCAATTGGTTGATTTAAAAAATAGGCAAATATAATGTAGGAACTGGTGCGTTGGCCTTACCTAAGCCAAAACCCATGCAGTGTATCTTAGTGCCAGGGCAGGTTGAAGATGATGCCTCCATTCGTTTTGGCTCGCCTAAAATTAAAAAAATATGGAGCTTTTAAAAGCAGTTCGTCAAAGCTATCCGGACTCATATATTATTTATAAGCCACATCCAGATGTGGTCAGTGGCAATCGCATTGGTGGATTGGCGCAAGATGAAGTATTAAAAGTAGCAGATCAAATTGTTCTTGATGCTAATATTTTAGACTGTATTGATGCGGTTGATGAAGTGCATACTATTACATCTCTAGCTGGATTTGAGGCATTATTAAGAGATAAAAAGGTTGTATGCTATGGTCAGCCATTTTATGCTGGCTGGGGCTTAACCATAGATAAAGAACCCATATCTAGAAGAACCCGAAAGTTGTCATTAAATGAGTTAATCGCAGGTGCAATGGTGGTTTATCCATTTTATTTTGATGTGTATAAAAGTAAACGGCTAACACCTCTTATGGCAGTTATGAAAATACAAAATGAAAAAAATTTAAATAAAAAAGCCAGTCAGATATCATCTAACTGGCTTTGTAGAAAAGTTATACAACTTCGCGTTTTATTAAGTCTTTTTATCTATAAATCAAATGATAGCTAGTTTATCATAAGATTTCACCACGTCATCCACGGCTTTCACACGGGTTAAAAAGTCTTCCAACAAGTTCAGTGGCAGCGCACTTGGGCCGTCGCATTTGGCTTGGTCGGGGTTGGCGTGCGCTTCCAAAAAGAGCCCCGCCAGGCCGGTTGCCATGCCAGCCAGCGCTAGGTCAAGCACTTGGTCACGCCGCCCGCCAGAGGCTGTAGCGCCCGCCTCACGTTGTTGCAGTGAGTGGGTGACATCAAAAATAATCGGCAAATTGCCACAGACCTTTTTCATCACGCCAAAGCCGAGCATATCCACCACCAAATTGTCATAACCAAAATTGGCGCCACGCTCGCATAAAATCAAATCCTCATTGCCCGCCTCATTGAACTTTTCCACAATGTTTTTCATTTGGTGTGGGCTCAAAAATTGCGGCTTTTTAATGTTGATGGTGCGGCCCGTTTTCGCCATCGCCACCACCAAATCAGTTTGCCTCGCCAAAAATGCCGGCAGCTGCAGCACATCGCAAGTTTCTGCCACAATCTCACACTGCCACGGCTCGTGTACATCGGTGATCACTGGCACATCAAACTCACGCTTAACAGCTTGGAAGATTTTCATTCCCTCATCAAGCCCCACCCCGCGATAAGAGTGGATGGAAGAGCGGTTCGCCTTGTCAAAGGATGCCTTGAAAACATACGGAATGCCCAACTTTTGCGTGGCAGCCACATACTGCTCACAGGCGCGCAGCGTGGAATCCAAATCCTCCAGCACATTAATGCCACCGAAGAGCGTGAAGGGGGAGGTGTTTGAGAGTGTTAAATTTGAAATTTTCATATATTAAGACGTTCTATAAAGCTATTAAAATTAGTGTTATTGTAATTCATTTTTTTCACTCGTACTAGATCAAGTTCTACACTTGAGAAATTATAATTACAAGAGTAATATTGTAGGCTGCTACATTAGCTGATATACATTAGTGGATTTAGAAAATATGTTAAAAAAAATGTGTACTATCGCATTAGTACTGCCAACTTTATTCAGCTGCTCATTAATGCCAACCTCTGGCCCAAGTCAAAGCAAGGTGATTGAGCTAAAAAATGCTGAAAATGAGCTGCCAACGGTGGATGTGATTGAGGTGAACGACCAAGTGGCGCAGCAGCTGTTTCGGCAAAAGCAGGCGCAGTCGTTTAGCCACCTCAGTGGCCATGCGGGGGTTTATCGCGGCACGGTGAATGTGGGCGATGTGCTCGACATTGTGATTTGGGAGGCGCCGCCGGCGGTGCTGTTTGGCTCTGTGCTCAGCCAATCGGGCGCGGGGGCGTCAGATGTCACGCGCTTGCCTGAGCAAATGGTGAGTGAGAATGGCCGCATCACGGTGCCGTTTATTGGTGCGGTGGCGGTGCGTGGCAAAACGCCAGAGCAAATCCAATCTGATATCCGCCGCCGTTTGGCTGGCATGGCTAATCAGCCGCAGGTGATGGTGCGCATCGTGAAAAATAATTCCGCCAATGTGACGGTGCTGCGCCAAGGCAATGGCGTGCGCATGCCGCTCACCGCCCATGGTGAGCGCGTGCTTGATGCCGTGGCAGCAGTGGGTGGCGCGTCAGATAACATGCGCAATGTTTCCGTGCAGCTGGCCCGCGGTAATCAGGTGAAAACCATTGCGCTTGATTCACTCGTCTCAAACCCAAAAGAGAACATCCCGCTGCGCTCGGGTGATGTGGTCACGCTGCTAAATAATCCTCTGAGCTTCACCGCCATGGGGGCTGTGGGCTCCAATCGTGAAGTGCGGTTTGCCGCCAAGGGCTTGACGCTGGCCGAGGCCATTGGCCGCATGGGCGGGCTGTTGGACAACCGCTCCGATCCGCGTGGGGTGTTTGTCTTCCGTTATATTCCATTTGATGAGCTCAGTCTCACCGACAAGCAAAAATGGGCGAATAATGGCTACACCTCGGGCATGGATATCCCAACGGTGTATCGCTTGAACTTGTTGGAGCCGAAGTCGCTATTTTGGTTGCAGCACTTCCCGGTGGAAGATCACGACATCGTGTATGTGTCTAACGCGCCGTTGGCCGAGTTTCAAAAATTCTTGCGTTTGATCTTCTCGATCACCACACCAACACTGGGCACCGTCAACAGTGTTGAGCGCATTTCAGATTAGAGGTAACCATGGCAGAAGAATTACAACAAGCTCAACCAAGCCAAAGTGCGGTTGTGGCAAAAGCCAAAAAGCCATTATGGCAAAAATTCAAGCCGTTGTTTTGGGTGACGGTCATCGTCCCAACACTGTTTTCAGCGGTGTATTTCAGCCTGTGGGCGTCGGATGTGTATGTGTCTGAATCGTCTTTTGTGGTGCGCTCATCACGCAGCCAAGCCTCCCTCAGTGGCTTTGGTGCACTGTTACAGAATATTGGTTTTGCTCGCTCGCAGGACGACACCTTCACCGTGCAGGCGTTTATGCGCTCTCGCACAGCGCTGGCTGATTTGCAAAAAGTGCTGCCTGTGCGGCAGTTTTATACCGAAAAAGGCGATCTCATCTCCCGCTTTGCGCCGTTTGGCTTTGATACTGAGGAAGAGTCTTTTTACCACTATTTTCAAAAGCAAGAAAGTATAGGACTGGATCCTGCTTCAGGTATCGCTACGCTTTCAATAAAGGCCTTTAGTGCAGAAGATGCGCAACGAATTAACAAAGAATTGTTAAAACAGGGTGAGCAGTTAATCAATCAACTCAATGAAAGAGCAAAAAGAGACACTGTTAAATTCGCTCAACAAACAGTTGAGGAGGCAGAAAAGAATGTAAATATGAGTGCGCAAGCTCTGAGAGAATACCGCGTGAAAAATGGTATTTTTGATGTTAAATCGCAATCTGAATTGATGCTGACACTGATCTCCAAGCTGCAAGATGAGCTGATCGCTATCCAAACCCAGCTTGACCAAGTGCGGTCTATCACCCCAAATAACCCGCAGGTGAAAACCCTCAAAAGCCGTGAAGCAAGCATCAAACGCGAGATTGCACAACAAATGCAGTCCGTGCTCGGCGGTGATGGTTCGATGGTGAACCAAACGGCGGAATACCAACGCTTGATGCTAGATAACACCTTGGCACAGCAGCAGTTGACCAGTGCATTGACCTCTTTACAGAGTGCGAAAAATGAAGCAGAGCGTCAGCAGCTATATTTGGAGGTGATTAGCCAACCAAGCAAGCCTGACTTGGCGCTTTTGCCACAGCGACTTTATAATATTTTATCTACTTTGATCATTGGCTTGATTTTATATGGTGCATTGAGCCTGTTGATCGCCAGCATCCGAGAGCATAAAAACTGATGAGCAATATTGTGCGCTATGGCGACCGAACGACTTTTACAGATTCATTAAAAATCCAGAAGAGAGTGCTTGGTGCGCTTTTAATGAGAGAGATAATCACTCGATATGGACGGAACAATATCGGATTTTTCTGGCTATTTATTGAACCATTATTAATGACTTCATTGATGGTTTCTATGTGGTATTATTTGAAAGCTGATCAAATTTCAACACTCAATATTATTGCTTTTATAATAACTGGATATCCAATGATGATGATGTGGAGAAATGCCTCATCTAGAATGATTGGTGCTATAAGCGTTAATACTAGTTTGCTATATCATAGGAATGTTAAACCATTAGATGTTTTATTCTCTAGATTAATACTTGAGGTAGTGGGAGCAACGATTGCACAAGTACTGCTGATGTGTTTTTTGATCAGTATTGATTTAATCAATCCCCCTAAAGATATAGCATATATGTTAATTTCTTGGATTCTAATGGGAATGTTTGCATTTTCACTAGGATTGATAATTTCTTCATTAGCGTATTATTTCGAGCCATTAGGTAAAGTCTGGGGTACCTTAAGTATTTTGATGATGCCCCTTTCTGGAGTTTTTTTCTTGTTAATTCTTTACCGCATCCAGTTCAAGAATATATTTTATATTTACCAATGGTACATGGCACAGAAATGTTTCGGAAAGGATATTTTGGAGATGAGGTCATTACTTTAGATAATCCATATTATCTTTTTATAGTTAATATATCTATGTTAATTTTAGGGTTAACATTGGTAATGAAGTATAGCAAAGGAATTGAGCCGTCATGATTGCTGTTGAAAACGTAAGCAAACGCTACCAAACCCGTAGTGGTTGGAAAACTGTGCTGCATGATATCAACTTCAAGCTCGAAAAGGGTGAAAAGATTGGCATTCTCGGGCGCAATGGCGCGGGCAAGTCAACGCTGATTCGCCTTATCAGTGGGGTGGAGCCACCCACCACTGGCACCATTCATCGCTCCATGAGCATCTCGTGGCCGCTGGCATTCTCGGGGGCTTTTCAAGGCAGTTTGACGGGCATGGATAATTTGCGCTTTATCTGCCGGATTTATGACGTGGATGTGGACTACGTTAAGCGCTTCACCGAAGAGTTCTCTGAGCTGGGAGATTACCTCTACGAGCCAGTGAAAAAATACTCCTCTGGGATGAAGGCGCGCTTAGCCTTTGCACTGTCGCTCTCGGTCGAGTTTGATTGTTATTTGATTGATGAGGTGATCGCGGTGGGGGATTCGCGCTTTTCCGCCAAGTGTAAATACGAGTTATTTGAAAAGCGCAAAGACCGCTCGATTATTCTCGTTTCCCACAGTCCATCAGCCATTCGGGAATACTGTGACAACGCGCTGGTGCTCGAACAAGGCTATATGCACAACTTCCCGTCCATCGACGCGGCATACGAATACTACAACAATTCCCAAAAATAAAAGTGCGGTTAAACCGCACTTTTTATTTTAAACCGCCACTTTATCGCAGGCCACTTGGTGGCGTTCGCTGCCTTTGAGCTCTGGCTTGTTGAGGGCGCAGGCGCTGTCGGCCAGTGGGCAGCGGGTGCGGAACACGCAGCCACTCGGTGGGTTGATAGGCGAGGGGAGATCCCCTTCCAAAAGCTGGATGTGTTTGTTGCGCTCAAGGTTCGGGTCAGGGATCGGCACCGCCGACATCAGCGCTTTGGTGTACGGGTGTTTGGTGTCGGTGTAAACCGAAACATAATCCCCCAGCTCGACAGCGTTGCCGAGATACATCACCAGCACGCGGTCTGAAATGTGCTTGACCACCGCCAAATCGTGAGCGATAAAAATCAGCGACAGCCCCATCTCTTGCTGCAAGGATTTGAGCAAGTTCACCACCTGCGCTTGAATCGATACATCCAGTGCCGAGACAGGTTCGTCACAAATAATCAGTTTTGGCTCCACAATCAATGCACGGGCAATGCCGATGCGTTGGCACTGGCCGCCGGAGAATTCATGCGGGTAGCGGTTGACGAGGTTGGGCAGCAGGCCGACTTTTTCCATCATCGCTTGCACGCGGGCTTTCACTTCTTTACGGCTGAGATTCGGCTGGTAGTTGCGCAGCGGCTCGGCAATGATGTCGCCAATGGTCATGCGCGGGTCAAGCGAGGCCAATGGGTCTTGAAAAATCATTTGAATATCATTGCGGATGGCATGCCACTGCTTTTGGGTTTGCTGACTTAAATCTTGCCCCAGCCACACCATTTTGCCCGCCGCCGACGGCACTAGGCCAATGATGGCGCGCGCCAAGGTGGATTTGCCACAGCCCGATTCACCCACAATGCCCAGCGTTTCCCCTTGGTAGAGCTTGAAAGAGACGTGGTTGATGGCCTTGAGGGTTTGCGTTTTGGCAAAAAAGCTTTTTTTATCGTTTTTAATGTGGAAGTGAACGCTTAAGTTATCCACTTCCAGCAGCAATTTGGGTTGTTGTGTTGGCATTAGATTTCCCCCACTGGAATAAAACACGCGCGCAGGCGGTTGCCGTCAAAGCGCTCAAGGGCAGGCGCTTGCAGGCATTGGGCACTGGCACGGCGGCAACGCGGTTGAAACGGGCAGCCGCTTGGCAAGTTGAGCAAATTTGGCGGGTTGCCTGGAATGGTGGTGAGCTGGTGGCTCTCTTCATTGAGCTTCGGCACCGCTTCAATCAGCCCGATGGAATACGGGTGTGTTGGGTTGTAGAAGATTTGCTCAGCATTGCCGTATTCCATGGTGCGCCCGGCGTACATCACCAGCACGTTGTCGCAAATGCCAGCCACCACACCTAAATCGTGGGTGATCATAATAATCGCGGTGTTAAACTCACGTTTGAGCTCGTTGAGCAACGTCATGATTTGCGCTTGCACGGTCACATCAAGTGCGGTTGTCGGCTCATCGGCAATCAATAATTTTGGCCGACATAGCAGCGCCATGGCAATCATCACGCGCTGGCGCATGCCGCCTGAGAATTCGTGCGGATACATCTCCATGCGCTTTTTCGCCTCGGGCATTTTCACCGCATCAAGCATCGCTAGCGATTCGTTGTAGGCGGTTTTTTTATCCATGCCTTTGTGCAGCATCAGCACTTCCATTAGCTGATCTTTCACTTTCATGTACGGGTTGAGTGAGGTCATTGGGTCTTGAAAAATCATTGAGATCTGCTCAGCCCGAAAGCGGTTTAGCTCGCGTTTTGGCAGGTTCAAAATCTCTTTGCCGTTGAACTTGGCCGAGCCTTCAATCCGCCCGTTGTCAGCCAAAAGGCCCATGATGGCAAACGCCGTTTGCGATTTCCCCGAGCCAGATTCCCCCACAATGCCAAGGGTTTGCCCCGCCTCAAGCGAGAAGGTGAGGTTGTTGACGGCGGTTACATCGCCGTCGTGCGTGCTGAAAATGACACGCAAATTGTTGACATCTAACAGTAAATCCGATTGTGTATGTTGCATTATTATTGTCCTTAGCGATCTTTTGGATCGAGCGCATCACGCAGGCCGTCGCCAATAAAGTTGAAGCAAAACAGCGTGATGACCAAAAACAGCGCCGGGAAGATGAGCAGCCACGGCATAAACTCCATTGAGCGCGCGCCGTCGTTGAGCAAGCCACCCCAGCTGCTCAGCGGCTCCTGTGTGCCTAGCCCAAGAAAGCTCAAAAATGATTCAAACAAAATCATGCTCGGCACCAACAGTGAGGCATACACCACCACCACGCCCAGCACGTTGGGCACAATGTGCTTCCAAATGATTTTGCGCGAGGACGAGCCGCACACAATCGCCGCCTCCACAAACTCCTTGCGCTTGAGGCTCAAGGTTTGACCGCGCACAATCCGCGCCATGTCAAGCCACGAGACCATGCCGATGGCAAGGAAGATCAAAAAGATATTCTGCCCGAAGAAGGTCACCAGCAAAATCACAAAAAACATAAACGGGAAGGAGTTGAGAATTTCCAAAATCCGCATCATCACCGCATCCACTTTGCCGCCAACATAGCCTGATGTGGCGCCATAAAGCGTGCCGAACAGCACGGCAATCAAGGCGCCGGCAATGCCGACCATCAGTGAAATGCGACCACCAATGGCCACGCGCACCAGCAAGTCACGGCCGGAGGAGTCGGTGCCAAAATAGTGCATGGTTTCAAAATCTGGCGGGTTAGACATCATGCCCCAGTCGGTGTCGTCAAACGGGAAGGGGCTGAGCATAGGTGCGAAAATCACAAACAAGCAGATCAAAATCAGCACAAACAAGCTCACCAGGGCCGCTTTGTTGTGAAAAAACCGCCGGCGTGCGTCTTGCCACAGGCTGCGCCCTTCAATTTCAAGGCTTTGTTCGGCCACTTTTTCTAATAATTGAGTGTCGTCTTTTTTGGTTAACATAAACTGTCCTTTGCGGCGCATCAGTAGCGGATTTTCGGGTCTAAAATGGCGTATAAAATATCCACCACCGCGTTGAAGGTGATGGTCAACGCGCCGACCAAAATGGTCAGGCTCAACACCAAAGAATAGTCGCGATTGAGCGCGCCATTAACAAACAGCTGGCCAATGCCAGGCAGGCCGAAGATGCTTTCAATCACCATCGAGCCTGTGATGATCCCAACAAACGCGGGGCCCATGTAGGAAATCACTGGCAGCAGGGCTGGGCGCAGGGCGTGTTTTAAAATAATCCGCCGCGTTGGCAGGCCTTTGGCCTTGGCGGTGCGGATAAAGTTGGAGTGCAGCACCTCAATCATCGAGCCACGGGTGATCCGCGCAATGCTGGCGATATAAGAAAGAGAAAGTGCGGTCATCGGCAGCACAATGTTGCTTAATTGCCCGCCATTCCAGCCGCCGGCCGGCAGCCATTTGAGCAAAATGGCAAACACCAGCACCAACAGTGGCGCCACCACAAAACTGGGGATCACGACCCCTGTCATGGCAAAGGTCATGATCACATAATCGAGCCATTTGTTTTGCTTCACCGCCGCTAACGTACCTGCGCTCACACCGCAGACAAACGCCACAATAAAGGCAAAAAAGCCCAGTTTTAATGACACGGGGATGGATTCAGCCAGCAGTTGGTTGACCGTGAAATCTTTATATTTAAACGACGGGCCAAAATCACCGTGGGCGAGATCGACTAAATAATTGCCGTATTGGGTTAAAATCGGTTCGTTGAGGTGGTATTTTGCCTCAATGTTGGCCATCACCTCAGGTGGGTAGACCTTGTCGCTAGAAAACGGGCTGCCTGGTGCAAGGCGCATCATAAAAAAAGACAGCGTGATCAAAATAAACAACGTTGGAATTGCTTGCAAGAGCCGTCGAAAAATCAGTTTAAGCATGGGGTTTCAATTCGTTAAAAAAAGGGAAAGTGCGGTCAGCTATGCTAACCGCACTTTGCGCTAAGCCAAATTAATGTTTGATGATGTAAACATCTTTCATGTAATAAGCCTGTGTTGGGTTGTCGGCCGCAAAGCCTTTCACATAGCTTTTCACCAAACGCGGTTGCACGTAGTGATATACGTTAATCGCTGGCATATCTTGGTTCAACAACGCTTCCGCTTTGCCGTAGTCTTCCGCACGGCCTTCATCGGTGGCGTTGACTTTGGCATCGGCCATGAGTTTATCATACTCAGGGTTGTTATAAAACGCAGTATTGGCCGTGAAGTTTGACAAATAGTAGTTCAAGAAGGTGGTCGGCTCGTTGTAGTCGGCACACCAGCCAGCGCGGGCCACATCAAAGTTGGCGCTGTGGCGGGTGTCGATGTAGGTTTTCCACTCTTGGTTTTCAAGCTTCATGTTCACCGCACCGTTGAGGTTTTTCTTCCAAATGGAGTTGGCAGCAATGGCCACTTTTTTGTGGTTTTCATCGGTGTTGTAAAGCAGGCTGAAGTTCAGCGGTTTGTCTTTAGTAAAGCCCGCTTCGGCTAGCAATTTTTGCGCTTCTTCATTGCGTTTGTCTTGGCTCCAGCTCGCCCATTCTGGGTCTTTGATGCCATCAGAGCCGAGCACCGCAGGCGGGGTAAAGACATAAGCCGGTTTTTGGCCTTGGGCGAGCACTTTGTCGGTGATGATGTTGCGGTCAAGCGACATCGCCAACGCACGGCGTACGCGAGCATCGTCAAATGGGGCTTTTTTGGTGTTGAACTCAAAGTTGTAAGTACACAAAATTGGGCTCACCAGCAGCTCATCTGGCAGCTCTTTTTTGAGTTTTTGGAACATTTCAGGCGGCAGGGATTTACCGGTGATGTCCACTTCACCTGCGCGGTAGCGGTTCACGTCGGTGCTCGCTTCCACAATCGGCAAATAGGTCACTTTGTTCAGCACGGTGTGCTCGTTGTCCCAGTAGTGTGGGTTGCGCACCAGCACGATTTTTTCATTCACACGGTGATCGTCAAGTTTGAACGCACCGTTGCCCACCAAGTGGCCCACTTTAGTCCATTGATCGCCGTATTTTTCAACCACGTTTTTGTTCACTGGCAGCAGGGCATAGTGCTCAACAAGTTTGTCGATGTATGGTACAGGGGCGTCAAGTTCCATCACAAAAGTGTGGTCGTCAAGTGCTTTCAAGCCCAATTCGCTTGGTGGTTTTTTGCCCGTGATAACGTCTTTGACGTTTTTCACAGAGGCAAATTCCAAAAAGGTTTGATAAGGGCTGGCGGTTTTCGGGTCAGTCAAACGTTGCCATGAATAGACAAAATCTTGCGCGGTGACAGGGTCGCCGTTGGACCATTTGGCGTTGTCACGCAGGTGGAATGTCCAAGTTTTGTAATCGTCGGAGTGCTCCCAAGATTTGGCCACGCCTGGCAAAATTTTGCCGTCGTTGTCGGAGGTGACAAGGCCTTCATAGAGTTGGTGGGTCACGTTGCCTTCAACGTCGCCTTGAATTTTGGCCGGATCAAGACTGGCAGGCTCGGATGAGTTGTTGTAAATCAGCTCTTGTTTGTCGGCCAACTCGGTGCCTGCAGGCACTTGTGCGGCCAGTGCGCTGAGGCTGAGGGTGCTCACGCCAAGCGCGATGGCTAAGCTTAATTTGGATAGACGAAGTGTCATAACATTCTCCTTAATCGCCACAATGGCAGTTCAACAGATGTAAAGCGCTATTTTTTCATAAATTCGCAATAAATTAAATAATCCATTGCATAAATTTGTGTAATTCTTCTCTCTGCTATATTTTTATAAAATACGCGTTCTTTTTTAACCGAATCGGCAAAAATCACCTACAAACGTTATGCCTTTGTTATGCAAATGCGCCGAGCAAAGCATAAAGTGCGGTTTTGTGCTATCCTGTGCCTATGCGCACAACCCAAGGAGCGAAGATGAAAGAACATTCCCTTAATGAAAACGACGAACAACAATTTAATAATGTGGTCAGTGATGTAATTCGCCTCACCCAATACAGCCATGGCGCGGGCTGTGGCTGCAAAATTGCATCCAAAGTGCTGGATAAAATTCTCCATTCTGAAGCGGGCAAATGGCTTGACCCGCATTTGCTGGTGGGCAACGACAGCCGCGATGACGCCGCGGTGTACGACATCGGCAATGGCACGGGGATCATCTCCACCACCGACTTTTTCATGCCGATTGTTGACGACCCGTTCACCTTTGGGCGCATTGCCGCTACCAATGCGATCAGCGACATTTTCGCCATGGGCGGCCGGCCGATTATGGCGATTGCGATTTTAGGCTTTCCTATCGACAAGCTGCCGCCTGAAGTGGCGCGTCGGATTGTCGACGGCGGGCGCACTGCGTGCAAAGAAGCGGGCATCTCCCTGGCGGGCGGCCACAGCATTGACTCGCCCGAGCCGATTTTTGGCCTGGCGGTGACAGGCATCATCGCCACCGACAAAGTCAAACAAAACAATCAAGCGCAGGCTGGCGACAAGCTCTTTTTAACCAAGCCATTGGGCATCGGCATTTACACCACTGCGGAGAAAAAGGGCAAACTCAAAGCCGCCCATGTGGGCAAAGCCGCCGAGCTGATGTGTCAAATGAACAAAATTGGCGCGGATTTTGCCGAGCTCAGTGATGTGCACGCCCTCACCGATGTGACAGGCTTTGGGCTACTAGGTCACTTAAGTGAAATTTGCCAAGGCTCGAACGTGCAGGCGAAAGTGCGGTTTGCCGATGTGCCGCGCTTAAGTGATCTCGATTATTACCTTGAAAAGGGCTGCATTCCAGGCGGCAGCAAGCGCAATTTCGACAGCTACGGGCACCACATTGGGCCGATGAGCGACAAGCAACGCGCTATTTTGTGTGACCCACAAACCTCCGGCGGCTTGCTGGTGGCCGTGAGCCTTGACGGCGTGGCAGATCTCAAAGCCACCGCCGCGGCGCAAGGCGTGGCATTGTATGAAATCGGTGAGCTAACCACCGTGCGAGCATGCCAGCCGTTAATTAGCGTGGTTTAAAGCGCAAAAAAAGTGCGGTCAAACCGCACTTTGTGTTTTATTTGCCGCTCCAGGCTTTGAGGGCATCTTCACGGGCTTTGAGTTTGCCAGCGTTGTCTTTTTTGAAGTAGCCATCAGCCAAGCCGCCTTCCCAGTCGCCGTAGTTCGGGTTTGGCAACACGATGAATTTTTTACCGAAGAGTTTGGCATTTTGTGCCACAAAATCGCGGCGTTCGCTATTGAGTTTGTGGTAGGTGGCATCACCAAAGTCGTTAAGGTTGTCGCCGACATACAGCACAATTTCATAACCTTGTTTTTCAATTTCAGCAAAGCGGGCAGATTTGGCCGATTTGTCGGTTTTCAACAACACAGTTTTGTCACTCACGCCAGTGAAGCCAAGCTGTTTCATGTTGTCCACTGTGCCGTCAAACTCGCCTTTGGCTTTGCGGTTGGATACATAAAACATGGTGCCGCCATGGCTGTTGACATAATTGGCAAAGGCCACCGCACCAGGCAAGGCTGTGGCTTGGCGAGCGTTGACCCATTGTGTCCAGGTGTCGCCACTGAAGCTTTTGCCGTTTTTGGCCTGCCAGGCAGCATAGGCGCTGTTGTCGACCAAGGTTTCGTCAAGGTCGGCCACCACGGCCTTTTTCTTGCCTTTGCGCACTTTGGCGTGGTCAAATGCCACTTTGGCGGTATTGAATGCTTGGTAGGCCAGCGCTTGGTATTCACCTGATTGCTGCATCCAGTTCACACCCATCACGCTTTGCTGTGTCAATTGCGCCTCGCCGTTGTCAGATTGCACCGCGCAACCTGTCAACGCCACCACAACCGACAACGACAACACCCCAAGTTTCCACTGTTTCATACAACTCTCCTTATAGATTAAAAAAACGCCACTTCATTATTATTTCAAAATCAAGCTAGCGCAAGCGCATTTTGTCAAAATGTGATGCAGCCCGTGATTTTTGAAAATAGCGGCCATTTTTTTAAGCAAACATCAGTTGCACGCCAACAGGTTTGTGTTGCTTTGCCTTCCACAAATCATACTCTACTTGCATTGAAAGCCACATATCTGGACTGGTGTTTAAGGCCGCGGCCAAACGCAGTGCCATTTCAGCACTAATGCCTGAGTGACCATTTAAAATGCGCGAGAGTGTGGCCCGAGTGACACCAAGCTTTTTCGCCGCCAGTGTGACAGAAATCCCATCAAGGTACTCTTTGAGCACTTCACCAGGATGCGCAGGGTTATGCATGTTCATTCTTACCTCCTAGTGGTAATCCTGATAATTGACAATGTACGCATTGCCGTTTTCAAACTTAAAGGTGACCCGCCAGTTGCCATTGACAGAGATCGCCCAATGTCCTTTTAAGTCGCCTTTCAACGGATGGAGTTGCCATGAAGGCGCGTTCAAATCTTCAACTTTTGCGGCACTGTTAAGTGCAGTTAATTGCAATCGCAATTTTGCTGCGTGTTTGACTTGAATGCCAGCGGTGGATCCAGTCGTAAAAAGCGTTCAAGTCCTTTATGGGCAAAAGATTTAATCATAACTCTCTCTTTGATTGGTATGCTGTAACCATACACTATACAATTGTTTTTATCAAGCCTAATATGGATTATAACAAATCATTATAACTTGCTTTTTGTAGCTACAATTAGGTAAGATTATCGCATAAACCCTACTGTAAATGCCTAATTGACAAGGGGGCGAAATGAACAAAAAACCATTAACCAATAATCAAGGTGAGGTTCGCGAGTTAACTCAAGCCGATTTTGCCTTGGCCAAACCGCTTAAAGAGGTGATGCCGCCTGAGTTTGTCGACAGAGCATTGGCGCACACCCAAGAACGCAAGCGAGTGCGTGGCAAGCAAAAAGCACCAACCAAGCAGCTGGTCACGTTGCGCCTTTCGCCAGAGGTGATCGCCGCGTTCAAAGCTACGGGCAAAGGCTGGCAAAGCCGCATTAATGAAACATTGCTCAATTATGTCAAAACATTAGGCTAATCTAATACCCAAGCCACGCGTTGCGTGGCTTTTTTTGTGCCAGCTAAAGTGCGGTCGGCATGACCTATATCAAATTCAGTGCAATGTGATTTTGATATGGCGCGATTTGGGGTAGAATAGCGCGATAATAACAACGAAGGAGTGATTATGTCTGCACAAAGCGGAATTTTGTTAGAGCACTGTCGCGCGGGGATTTTTATTGAAGCGCAGGTGCAGGATTTGGCGTGGGTGAAACGCCAGTGTCGTACTTTTTTGGATAATATTGGGCAGTTGCAACACCAATATCCTGATGCGGGCCTTGGCGCTGTGTTGGCCTTTGGTCATGGGATTTGGACACAAATCAAAAATGAAGGCTCCGCGCCTGAGCTCAAGCCTTTCACCACGCTAGGCAAAGGCAATTTGAGTGCGCCGGCGACCCAGCGCGATATGCTAATTCATATCCAAGCGCTGCGCCAAGATGTTTGCTTTTCAGCAGGTTTGATGGCGATGGAGGTTTTCGGCCAAGGGATTGAGGTTGAGGAAGAAACCCACGGCTTCCGCTGGGTTGATGAGCGGGATTTAACCGGCTTTGTTGACGGCACCGAAAACCCCGTGACGGCCGATCGCCCGCGTGTGGCGGTGATTGCCGACGGGCAAGATGCAGGCGGCAGCTATTTGTTTGTGCAGCGCTACGAGCACCAGCTGGCCAAATGGCACAAATTGACCGACGCCAAGCAAGAAAATGTGATTGGCCGCACCAAGCCTGACAGCATCGAGCTTGATGATGTGCCAGACACCTCGCATGTAGGAAGGGTGGATTTGAAAGAAAACGGCGAAGGCTTGAAAATTTTACGCCAAAGCCTGCCTTATGGCAAAGTCAGCGGCGCTCATGGGCTCTATTTTGCCTCTTATTGCGCGCGGTTGCACAACATTGAGCAACAGCTGCTGAGCATGTTCGGGGAGCTTGATGGCAAAACCGACCGCATTTTAGGCTTCACCAAAGCGGTCAGTGGCGGCTATTATTACGCGCCATCGGTTGAGCAACTTGAGGCGTTAAGCGAATAACATCAAGTGCGGTTGAGTAAAAGTGCGGTTGGCTGAGGCGAACCGCACTTTTTTGTGTGTGATAGGCAATAAAAAAGCCGATGAAACATCGGCTTTTGTTGGGTAAACGTAAAAATTAACGTTTTGAGAATTGTGGACGACGACGTGCTTTGCGAAGACCCACTTTTTTACGTTCAACGCGACGCGCGTCACGTGTTACGAAGCCTGCAGCACGCAGTGCTGGGCGAAGGGTTTCGTCGTATTCCATCAATGCACGAGTGATACCGTGACGGATAGCACCAGCTTGACCAGAAATACCACCACCTTTAACAGTGATGTAGAGGTCTAACTTGTCGGTTAATTCCACTAATTCCAACGGCTGACGTACGATCATGCGTGAAGTTTCACGGCCGAAGTAAACGTCGAGTTCACGTTGATTGATAGTGATTTTACCACTGCCCGGTTTGATAAACACGCGGGCTGAAGAGCTTTTGCGGCGGCCTGTGCCGTAGTTTTGATTCTCTGCCATAGTCTTGACCCCGTGATTAAATGTCTAATACTTGTGGTTGCTGTGCAGCATGATTATGCTCAGCGCCAGCGTACACTTTCAATTTACGATACATCGCACGACCCAATGGGCCTTTTGGCAACATACCCTTAACTGCGATTTCAATCACACGCTCAGGACGACGTTCGATCATCTCAGCAAAAGTCGCTTGCTTGATTCCACCAATGTGGCCTGTGTGCCAGTAATACATTTTATCGCTGTGTTTTTTGCCAGTAACAGCAACTTTCTCAGCGTTGATTACGATGATGTAATCACCTGTATCGACGTGTGGAGTGTATTCAGCTTTGTGTTTACCACGTAAGCGACTTGCGATTTCCGTAGCGAGGCGACCTAATGTTTTACCTGTCGCATCCACTACATACCAGTCACGTTTGACGGTTTCTGGTTTTGCTACAAAAGTTTTCATTAAAAATACCATTTATAAAAATTTAAACCCTATGCTCAAAGAGCACACCTTAAACTGTCAAGCCACCCCTTCGAGTGTTTGTTACAGTTAAAAATTTTACACGGCTGGGAAAACCAATGTAATAACAGGGTCGCAAGATTATACTGAATCTAAAATCAAATTGCGAATTTTTTTCGCAAAAAACGTGCCTTGCGTGGCAAAAATGCGTTTTGGGGTTAGACATCGGGCAAATTCCGATTATAATTTCTCTCATCACTGTTTGATTTTTTGCTAGGAGGGATTATGGAGCAACTTACAACCACACAACAGTTATGGCTTATGGGTGTTGGTGGGTTAATTATCGGCTTTGTGATTGCGTTTTTTGTTATTCGCGCCGGCAGCGGCAATGTGCGCAAACAATTGCAAACACAATCTGAACTTAAACAAATGCGCCACGAGGTGGACGAACAAAAAGCCAAGCTGGAGGCTCACTTTGCTGAAAGTGCGGATTTGATGAAAACCCTCGCGCAGGATTATCAAAAGCTCTATAAACATTTAGCGAACTCCTCTGTGACCATGCTGGCGGAAGACAAATCAAAAGCGCTGTTCAACCAAACCGCACTTTTGGCCCCTGTTGAGACGCGTGAGGTGACACTCGAAGGAGAGGTGTCCAACCCCGCCACTGTCAGCGAGCCGCCAAAAGATTACTCCAAAGGCTCATCAGGTTTGTTAAAAACCGAACAAAAATAACCTCTAACCCAGCGCAGGCTGGGTTTTTTAATGCCGCGTGCGTAAACAAGCCTTGGACTAAAGCGCAAAAAATTAAGCGATTTAGTCAACCGTGTTTGCGCCCTTTTGGTTATACTGCACCCATTGAATAGGTGCAAAAGGATTTTATCATGCAAAAAAAATTATTAACTCTGCCGATTAGCTATTTCAGCATCACACTAGGGCTGTTTGCCATCGGCCTTGGCTGGCGGCAATATGAACAAATGCAAGGGCTGGCAGGCTCGGTGTCAAGTGCGGTACTGATGGCATCAAACGTGATTTGGCTACTGTTTGTGCTGTTTTATGTGGCGAAATTCACGCTCAATTTCAGCCAAGTGAAAAAAGAATTTTTAAACCAAGTGCAATGCTGCTTTTTCAGCCTGATCCCGATCACGTTGATGCTATTTAGCTTAAGCATCAAGCCAAGTTTGCCTGCGCTGGCCACCATGTTGATCGCACTCGGCACGGTTGCGCAATTACTGTTTGCCGCTTATCGCTCTGCTGGCCTGTGGCGCGGTGGGCACCCTGTTGAGGCCACCACGCCGATTTTGTATTTGCCTACCGTGGCGGCCAATTTTGTCAGCGCGATTGCGTTGAAATCTCTGGATTTGCCAAACTATGCCATGCTGTTTTTCGGCATGGGTATGATTTCCTGGCTCACCTTAGAGCCTGCCATTTTGCAGCGCCTACGCAACGCCACCCCCGTGGCGGAGGCGTCGCGGCCGATTTTGAGCATTCAACTCGCGCCAGCGTTTGTGGCGGTAAACACGTATTTGCATATTGTCGATGGCAAAATGGATTATTTCGCTTTGGCGTTGATTGGCTATGGCTTGCTGCAATTGCTCTTTTTGCTACGCTTGCTGCCGTGGATTGTGCAAAATAGCTTTAAAATCTCATTTTGGGGCTTTTCATTCGGCCTGGCCTCCATGGCCACGGCGGGGGTGTATCTCATGGGTTCGCCTGAGTGGGGCATGGACACTTTGGGCTTTGTGTTCTTTGTGTTTGGCTCAGCGTGCATCGCGCTTTTAGTGCTCGGCACCCTGGTGCAGCTGCTGCGGGGCAAATTCTTCCCCGCCTAGTCTGAGGCATAAAAAAACGCACAGCAATTGGCTGTGCGTGTTAAATGGCGGAATGGACGGGACTCGAACCCGCGACCCCCTGCGTGACAGGCAGGTATTCTAACCAGCTGAACTACCACTCCTGAATTAGATGACTACTCACGTTGAGTGAAAAAGTTGGCGGAATGGACGGGACTCGAACCCGCGACCCCCTGCGTGACAGGCAGGTATTCTAACCAGCTGAACTACCACTCCGCGCTAAAGTGGGGGCATAATATAAGGGTTGAGCGATTCAGTCAACCCTTTTTTTGACAATTCTGTTTTATTTGCTTAATCCATAGCCGAATTAATGCACGCGTTTTTGCCACAGGCAATTGTCACCACTTTTTTTGTTAATCAGCTTCATGTATTCCTCGTGGGCGGCGCGTTCCTCCGCGCTGGGTTCAAGCACGCGCAAATTGGCCACCGCTTGCTCAGGCAGCTTGACCGCACTTTGCCCCGCACCACCGCGCTGGGCGGCTTGCTCGTCTTCAAACAACGCAAATTGCCCGCCAGTCATCTTCAAATAGACATCCGCGAGGATCTCGGCATCGAGCAACGCGCCGTGCAATGTGCGGTTGCTGTTGTCGATGTTGAGGCGATCGCACAACGCATCCAAATTATTGCGCTTGCCAGGGTACTTTTTCTTCGCCATGGTCAGGCTGTCGGTCACCAAGCAAAGGTCGGCAATTTTTTGTGTTTGAATCGCCTTGACCGCACTTTTGCTAAATTCATAATCCAAAAAGCCGACGTCAAACGGCGCGTTGTGAATGATAAGCTCACTGTCGCGGATAAAGTCAATAAATTCTTGCGCGATTTGGTCAAACTCCGGCTTGTCGGAGAGCATATCATCGGTGATACCATGCACGGCGATGGCCTCTGGGTCAACGCTGCGATCAGGCTTGATGTAAACATGAAACGTGCGCCCGGTTAAGCGGCGGTTAATCATCTCCACCGCGCCAATTTCGATCACGCGGTGGCCGTCAAAGTGCGGTTTGCCCGCCTCGTTGCACATGCCGGTGGTTTCGGTATCCAGCACCACTTGCCGCGTTGGGGTTGCATTGGCCATAATCTTCCTTGTGTGTTGGGATTTTGTCTGTTTTAAGGTATTCTTGCAGTTTAAGGAGTTTATCACAGTGACAGACAAGATTGAAATATTCACCGACGGCTCATGTTTGGGCAACCCAGGCCCTGGCGGCGTGGGGGTGTTGTTGCGCTACAAACAGCATGAAAAAACGATTTCACAAGGCTATGCGCGCACCACCAACAACCGCATGGAGCTGCTGGCCGTGATCCTTGCGCTGGAGTCACTTAAGCGTGCGTGTAACGTGGTGCTTTACAGCGACAGCCAATATATGAAAAACGGCATTAATCAGTGGATCCACAACTGGAAGCGCAACAACTGGCGCACGGCGGCCAAGCAGCCGGTGAAAAACAAAGATTTATGGCAGCGGCTTGATGACGCCATTGCCCGCCACCAAATTGAGTGGCACTGGGTGAAAGGCCACGCAGGGCACGTGGAAAACGAGCGCGTGGACGCCCTTGCCCGCCAAGGGGCGGAAAACCCAACACGGGAAGATGAAGGCTACTGCGAAGGCTGAGAAGACGCGCTCGGGCGCGAGGTCAAGGCGGTGCTCGGCTGCAACAGTGGCTGGCGAAACCGCACTTTTTCCGTGTTGAGTGTTGGCGAAAGGCGCGTTTTGCGTGCCACAATCGCGCGCAGGTGATTGCCTGAGAGCAATGAGAGCCGCCCAAGCGAGGCGCTGTCGATAATCTCAAAGCCGAGCAAATCGAGCCAGTCGATCACGCGGTAGAGAATAAACTGACGAAAAGGCAAAGTGCGGTTGCGCGCGCTGACGTCGTGAAATTGCCGCTTGCACACCAAGGTGCTGCACGGGTTGAACAGCGAAAGGAAAAGATAACCATCGTCGCACAGCACGCGGTTGACCTCGCGCAGCACTTGGTGCGGGTCTTGGCAAAAATTCAAGGTGTTGGCCAGCCAGCAGTTATCCACACTGGTTTCCACCAATGGCAGGTGGTTGAGGTCGGCTTTGACCAGCACGCGCGCACTGTTGTGGGTGAAGTGCTCTGGATTGGCGCTGAGCTGCAAATTGAGATTTTGCCCATCGGGGGGTAGAAGTTCCCCACTTAAATTGCCGAGAAACACATGCGAAAGGGCGCGGCGCTTGTGCGCCCAAGGCGTGAAAAACGCACTCAACGCCTGGCAGTATCGCTCACCGTGTTTGAGCTGCTGCCAGCTGTGGGGCTGCTTGAATGCCGTGGTGGATTTGGCGCGCTGCATGATGTTCTCCCAACTGTTAAGGACACACTATGTTGATACCATTAAATGCATTAAATGACAACTATATTTGGCTTTATCAAAGTCATCAACGCGGCGCGTTGATCATCGACCCAGCCGAATCTGAGCCCGTGTTGGAATACCTCAGTGCGCATAGCATGACGCCGGCGGCCATTTTGATCACCCACAACCATGGCGATCACACCGGCGGCATAGCCGGTATTGTGGCGCGTTACCCAGCGCTTGAAGTCTACGCTCCGCGTGAGGTGGCAGGTGATTTTCACGTTGTGGTGCCCGATAGCCCGTTGTCGATTGCCGGCTACACCGTTGAGGTGCTGCCGACCTTTGGCCACACCCAAGGGCATGTGAGCTATGTGATTGAAGGGCATCTGTTTTGTGGCGACAGCCTGTTTTCAGCCGGCTGCGGGCGGGTGTTCACGGGCGATTATGCTGCGATGTTTGCAGGCTTAAAGCGCATCAATCAGCTGCCTGCGGACACCATTGTTTGCCCCGCCCATGAATACACCCGTGCGAACCTCGCCTTCGCCCAAGCCAAATGCCCGAGTGCGGCGGTGGATGAAGCGATGGCGCGCGTGGAGGCTTTGCGCAAGGCCGGCAAACCAAGCTTGCCGACCACGTTGAAAGCAGAGCGGGAAATCAACCCGTTTTTGCAAGCGCAAACGCTGGAGGAATTCACGCGCTTGCGCCAAGCCAAAGA
This sequence comes from Spirabiliibacterium mucosae, assembly GCF_014884965.1. Classification (GTDB taxonomy): domain Bacteria; phylum Pseudomonadota; class Gammaproteobacteria; order Enterobacterales; family Pasteurellaceae; genus Spirabiliibacterium; species Spirabiliibacterium mucosae. Next base: position 23,655 of record NZ_JABTBO010000006.1, read on the forward strand.
TAACTTTTAGACCGCACTTTCACTTTTGGCTTGCTTTTCGCCATTCCACGGGGCGGCCCACATCAGGCACAGCATGCCAGGGATGGCGATAACAAAGCAGAACCAAAAGTAGTGATAGTAGCCAAAAAATTCAATGAGCGAGCCGGCAAAGGAGTTGAAGATCGTGCGCGGCAGGGCGGCGAGGCTGGTCATCAGCGCCAGCTGCGTTGCGGTGTAAAGCGGGTTGGTTTCCCGCGCCATAAACGCCACAAAGGCCGAAGTGCCAAGCCCGATGCCGATATATTCCGCCGCCACCACAATGGTCAAAATCACCAGCGCTTTGGTGTCCACCACATCGAAGTGGCCATAAGAGGCGAGCCAAGCAAAGCCGAGAATAGTGACAATTTGCACCAGCCCAAACAGCCACAGCGCGCGGTTGATGCCAATTTTGAGCATAATCACGCCACCTGCGATGCCCGCGAGCAGCATTGGCCACACCGAGGCATTTTTCACCACCAAGCCAATTTGCGTTTTGCTAAAGCCCATGTCGTAATAAAACGGCGTGATAAGTGCGGTGGCCATGGTGTCACCGATTTTATACAAAAAGATAAACACCAAAATCCCAAGTGCCGAGACAAGCCCTTTGCGGGTGAAAAACTCGTTGAACGGCTCAACCACCATGGCACGTAAAGTGCGGTTGCGTCCTAAATCAATTTTTGGCTCAAAGGCTAAAAACAGCGTCATCAAAATCCCTGGCAGCATGAAAAGTGCGGTGATCATAAACACGCTGCGCCACGGCAAAATATCGGCCAAAATCAGCGACAAAGAGCCTGGCACAAAGCCCGCGATGCGATAAGCATTAACACTGAGCGAGTTGCCAAGGCCGAGCTCTGCATCAGGCAGGATTTCGCGGCGATAAGCGTCAATCACAATATCTTGCGTGGCGGAGAAAAACGCCACCAGCGTGGCAAGTGCGGCAATCAGTGTCAGCTGGCTGTGCTCTTTGGGATCTAAAAAGCCAAACAACGCAAGGGAGACGATTAATAACACTTGTGAAATCAGCATCCAGCCCCGGCGGCGGCCGAGAAACGGCGGCACATAGCGGTCAAGCACCGGTGACCAGAGGAACTTCCAAATATAGGGCAGGCCGGTGAGGGCAAAAAAGCCGATGGTTTTTAAATCCACCTCTTGGGTGCGCAGCCACAGCGGGATGAGTGAAATGATGATATACAGCGGTAGGCCGGAGCTAAACCCCGCAAAAAGGCAGATCAGCATTCGGCGAGTGAAAATTTGCTGCATTAAGGTTGGTGCTTGATCACGCATGAAACATCCTTAAAAACCGCACTTTGAATGGCAAAATGCGGTCGGGTGGTTAGTCTTGGTAGCCGTTTGGATTATTTTTTTGCCAATTCCAGGTGTCTTGCATCATCTGCTCAAGGCTAAATTGCGTTTTCCAGCCCAGCTCACGCTCGGCGCGGCTTGGGTTGGAGTAGCAAGTGGCGATGTCACCTGGGCGGCGCGGCACAATTTTGTATGGGATTGTGATGTTGTTGGCTTTTTCAAACGCGTGCACCATGTCGAGCACGGAGTAGCCTTGGCCGGTGCCGAGGTTGTAAATGTGCAAGCCGCTGTCGCCTTGGTGGCGGTCAAGCGCCTTCAAATGGCCGAGGGCAAGGTCGACCACGTGGATATAATCGCGCACGCCCGTGCCGTCTGGGGTGTCGTAGTCATTGCCGAAAATCGACAGCTCTTTGAGCTTGCCGATTGCTACTTGGCTAATATACGGCAGCAAGTTGTTCGGGATGCCGTTCGGATCTTCACCAATTTGGCCGCTTGGGTGCGCGCCCACAGGGTTGAAGTAGCGCAGCAAAGTCACGCTCCAACGTGAGTCAGAGGCCGCCACGTCGGTTAAAATGCGCTCCACCATAAATTTTGATGTGCCGTACGGATTGGTGGTGCCACCCACAGGGCAGTCTTCGGTGATCGGCACGGTTTGCGGGTCGCCGTAGACGGTGGCGGATGAGCTAAACACGATGGTGAACACGCCTGCGTTGCGCATTTCGTCAATCAAATTGAGGGTGCCTTCGACATTGTTACGGTAATATTCAATGGGTTTTTGCACACTTTCGCCCACCGCTTTGAGGCCAGCAAAGTGGATCACGGCAGTGATTTTATGTTGGCTGAAGATCTCTTGCAGCGCGATGCTGTCGTTGATATCGCCTAAATAAAACGGCACAGTTTTGCCCGTGAGCGCACTCACACGCTCTAATGACGTGGCGCTCGCGTTGGAGAGGTTGTCTAAAACCACCACGTCTTGGCCTGCGTTTAACAGCTCTAACACGGTGTGTGATCCAATGTAGCCTGCGCCACCTGTAACTAAAATTGCCATACTTGCGTCCTCCAAAACAAATTTGTCTTAGTGTATAGCCTTTTGGCAAAAAATGCATCGCCCAAAGTCACAAAAAAGCGCAATTAAAACAAAAAACAGCGTTGCAAAAATTTTGAATAAGCTGATGGATTATTAATCCATCATTGAGTAAAATAGCACCGCACTTTTATTAACCAAAGGAACTTTTATGAACGCCCAAACCCCATCCAGCGAGCGCGGTTGGCTCGACAAACATTTTTCGTTGTCATCGCGCGGCAGCAACGTGCGCCAAGAGGTGATCGCAGGCTTGACCACCTTTTTAGCGATGGTTTATTCCGTGATTGTGGTGCCGAATATGCTCAGCGCCGCAGGCTTCCCGCCGGAATCAGTGTTTATCGCCACCTGCTTGGTCGCCGGCCTCGGCTCGATTTTGATCGGCTTTTGGGCCAATGCGCCAATGGCGATTGGTTGCGCCATTTCACTGACCGCCTTCACTGCCTTTAGCTTGGTGCTCGGCCAGCAGGTGAGTATTCCTGTCGCGCTCGGCGCGGTGTTTTTAATGGGGGTGGTGTTCACGCTGATTAGCATAACCGGCATCCGCAGCTGGATTTTGCGCAACCTGCCAAGTGCGATTGCCAACGGCGCTGGCATCGGCATTGGGCTGTTTTTATTGCTGATTGCCGCCAACGGCGTGGGCTTGGTGATTAAAAACGACGCCGGCCTGCCAGTGAAAATGGGGGATTTCACTTCATTTCCTGTCATCATGGCGTTGGTCGGCTTGGCGGTGACCATCGGGCTTGAAAAGCTCAAAGTCAAAGGTGGCATTTTACTGGTGATTATCGCCATCACCATTATCGGCATTGTGGCCGACCCTGCCGTGACCTTCAGCGGTGAGATTTTCAAACAGCCGTCATTTGGAGAGCATTCATTGGTGATGGAGCTTGATATTTTAGGTGCGCTGCAGCCAGCGATTTTGCCTGTGGTGTTCGCACTGGTGATGACCGCGGTGTTTGACGCCACCGGCACTATCCGCGCGGTGGCCGGCCAAGGCAATTTGCTCGACAAACAAGGGCAAATCATCAACGGCGGCAAAGCCTTGACATCTGACTCCGTCAGCAGCGTGCTTTCAGGGTTGCTCGGCACAGCACCAGCGGCGGTGTATATTGAATCCGCCGCGGGCACAGCCGCGGGGGGCAAAACTGGCATCACCGCAATTGTGGTTGGCGTGTTGTTTTTGTTGATGATCTTCTTCCAACCATTGGCCTTCATTGTACCAGCCTATGCCACGGCGCCGGCGTTGATGTATGTGGGGTTGTTGATGCTCAGCAATGTTTCCAAGCTCGATTTCAATGACTTTGTTGGCGCTATGAGTGGGCTTATTTGCGCGGTGTTTATCGTGCTGACCGCCAACATCGTCACCGGCATCATGCTCGGCTTTGCAAGCTTGGTGATTGGCCGTGTGGTCTCAGGCGAGTTTAAAAAGCTCAACCTCGGCACGGTGATCATCGCCATCGCCTTGGTTGCTTTTTACGCAGGGCATTGGGCGATTTAACCGCACTTTGACAGACAATCCGCCTGTATGGGCGGATTTTTTATGCCTGCACGTTGAACACGCCCAAAGCGGCAATTAGCTCATCATTGACGAAAATTAACGGAGTGCGGCAGCGTACCCACGGCGGGATGCCAAACTGCTGCCAGAGTTTTTTTATCTCGGTGTTACGCGCTGTTGGCCTTAACCGCACTTTGCCGCTGTAATCAAACCGCACTTGCACTTTTGGCCACGGCTGGCCTAAGGTAAAAGTGCGGTCAAGCCAGGTGATTTCACCTTGTGACAAATGCAGCTGGCCAAGGCCGTCGGGCAACGTGAGGCTGTGGCCGTCCATCAGCCAGCCTTGCCAGTGCCGTGTGGGGGCAAAGTGCGGTGTCAAATAAAGCCGATGTTGAAAGCGCCGCACCACGCGCTCACCCACGCTCACCTGCGGGCAGGCATCGTGCTTGGCGCCAATCACATTGTCAAGCACTGCCGAGAGCTGCTTTTGGCTCGGAGGCGAGGCCAGCTCGCGTGTCAGCCAGTGGCGTAATAAAGCCAATTGCAAGTGCGTTGACAGCCTGTGCCAATCGCGCACGCTCAAGCTGGCGTCCTGCGCATTAAAACGCGGGGCAAAGTGCGGTTGCAACAGCTCGTTAATCAACGCTTGCTGCTGGGCACACTGCTCAGCGCTTTGGGCGATCATGTGGTCAATCTGCCCCCAGCGTTGGCGCAGCGGTGGCAAAATCGTGTGCCTGAGAAAGTTGCGATCAAAGCGCGTGTCGGCGTTGCTTTCATCCTCTACCCACGCCACATTATGCGCTTGCACAAAGGCAAGCAGGCTGTCGCGCGTTTGCGTCAGCAGTGGGCGAAAATGCACCATCTCGCCACGGCGTTTCATCACCAGCATGGCGCTCAAGCCTTGCAAACCGCTGCCACGCTTAAGCGCAAGCAAAAAGGTTTCGCTTTGATCCTGCGCGTGGTGGGCAGTGACAAGCATTTCATTCGGCTGGCAAAGCCGCGTAAATACAGCATAACGCGCCTGCCTGGCTTGCGCCTCGATGTTGCTGCCACTTAACTTGACGTGTTCAATCACCATCGGCACGCCCAGCTGGGCACACAGCGCTTGACAGTGCGCCGCCCACGCGTCCGCCTTTGGGCTTAAGCCATGGTGAATATGCACCGCGCGCAGCTCAACGTGCGGGTGTTGCGTTTGATATTGCGCGAATAAAAGTAAAAGTGCGGTTGAATCCAGCCCGCCACTAAAGGCGAGCAGGAAGCGGTGCGTGTGTGGGGCGTGGTGCGCGAGGGTGGCGCAAAAGTTGGAATAAAGCCCCACAGTCAAGCCTTAGGCGATCTTCTCAGCGCGGTAGTGGCTTTGCGGCTGCATGATTTCACGCCGTGCGGCGACAATTTGCAGCTCGTATTTGCCCGCGCGCTGGGTGGCGCTCATCACATCATTGACAGCATTAGCGGTGTGCTCAAAGGCGCTGACATCGTCCATGCCATTGAGCAAATTAGCTAAAAACACGCCGCTGGTCAAATCACCCACGCCGACAGGCTCACGCCCAACAAACTCATGCAGCGGGCGGCTGATATGCCAAATGCCCGCTGTTGTTGCGAGGATCATCTCAAACTTCGAGCTGTCTTTGCCAACTTTGCTTAAGTGCTTCACCAGCACCTTTTTCACCCCGCGTGAGAGCAGGTGCTCAATCGCCTTGAGCGCGCCGGTGAAATCTTCCACTTTGAGGCCGGTGAGCTCACGCAGCTCAATCAAATTTGGCGCTAAAATGTCCGCCTGCGGCAGGGCATCATGGATTAAAAACTCCGCCACACCCGGGGCGACAATGCAGCCTTTGTCTGGGTGGCCCATCACGGGGTCACAAAAATACAATGCATTCGGGTTGAGTGATTTGATGCGTTGCACGGTGTTTAAAATCTCTTGGCCTTGCTCCGCGGCACCAATGTAGCCCGAGAGCACCGCATCGCACTCGTGTAGGGCGTCAATCTCGGCAATGCCTTGGGTGATTTCGGCAATTTGCTCTTTGGGGATCACCATCCCTTTCCATTTTTGGTATTGCGTGTGGTTGGAAAACTGCACCGTGTTGAGTGGCCACACATCCATGCCCAGCAGCTGCATCGGCAGCACCGCGGCTTTGTTGCCCGCGTAGCCATAGACCACGTGGGATTGAATGGATAAAACGTTTTTCATGGGTATCCTTTATCAGCAGTAGCCGTAGCTCATCAAGCGGTCATAACGGCGGGCAAGCAAGGCGTCGCTATCCAAGGTGCTGAGCTCGTTGAGGTCATCAACAATGCGCGCTTTAAGCATTTTCGCCATCGCTGGCACGTCGCGGTGCGCGCCGCCTAATGGCTCTTCAATGATGTTGTCGATGAGTTTCAACTCTTTGAGGCGCTTAGCGGTGATGCCCATCGCTTCTGCGGCCAGTGGCGCTTTTTCCGCACTTTTCCACAAAATCGAGGCGCAGCCTTCAGGCGAGATGACCGAATAGGTGCTGTATTGCAGCATATTGACTTTATCACCCACACCAATGGCCAGCGCGCCGCCAGAGCCACCTTCACCAATCACGGTGCACACCACCGGCACTTTCAGCGTTGACATCTCACGCAAATTGCGCGCAATCGCCTCTGATTGGCCGCGCTCTTCCGCGCCCACGCCGGGGTAGGCGCCTGGGGTGTCGATAAAGGTGATGATCGGCATGTTAAAGCGCTCAGCCAACTGCATCAAACGCAGCGCTTTGCGGTAGCCCTCAGGGGCGGGCATGCCAAAGTTGCGTTGCACCTTTTCTTTCACGCTGCGGCCTTTTTGGTGGCCAATCACCATCACAGGCTTGCCGTCAAGGCGGGCAATGCCACCGACAATGGCTTTGTCGTCAGCAAAGGCGCGATCGCCTGCCAGCTCTTCAAACTCGGTGAAAATTTCGCTGATATAATCAAGTGTGTATGGGCGCTGTGGGTGGCGCGCCATTTTAGACACCTGCCATGGGTCAAGGTTGGCAAAGGTTTTTTTGGTTAACTCTTCGCTTTTTTTGCGCAAGCGTTTGATTTCATCATCAAGATTGATTTTGTCATCTTCGTGAGTGACCGCGCGCAACGACTCAATTTTGGCCTCTAATTCCGCAATCGGCAACTCAAAATCTAAAAATTCCTGGCTCATCATATTTCCTTAAATCAAGGTGTTTTGGTGTATTTTGGCAGTATAGCACAAATTAATCAAACTCTAGCTCAACTTGTTGTTCACCGAGCATGGCGCTTAGGGCGTCTAATAGCGCATCTGTGGGGGTGATTCGCCAAGCGGTGCCCAGATGCAGCCGCGCGCGGCCAAGGCTGGAGTGATAATAAATATGCACTGGCAGCACGCCTTCGCTGTGCGGGCTCAAGGTGGCTTTGAGCTGATTGACAAAGTGCGGTGTCAGCATCGCTTCATTCACGCTCAAGGCCAGGCTTTTGGCATAGCGGCTGCGGGCTTGATCAAGGGTTTGCAGCTCGCGTACGTTCATGCGGTTGCCTTGCGAATATTCATCAAAGCTGACTTGGCCGGTGATAATCACAATGTTGTCTTTATTCAAAAATTGGCCGTATTGCTCGAGCGTTTCGCCAAACAGCGTGGCATCCAGCCGCCCTGAGCGGTCGTCAAGGGTGATGATGCCAATGCGGTTGCCTTTTTTGGTCACCGCAATGCGCGAGTTGACAATCAGCCCACAAGCGCTGTCAAGCTGGCCACGACGGGTGGGTTGCAAGTCACTGACGCGGTTTTTGCAATAGTGCGACAACTCTTTTAAATACGGGCTGATTGGGTGGGAGCTGAGATAAAGCCCCAAGGTGTCGCGTTCGCCTTCAAGAATGACTTTTTCCGACCATTTTGCTGTGTTGGCATAGGCAATTTCCACCTCTTCGGGCGCTTGGGTCAGCACGCCAAACATATCTGCTTGCCCCATCGCCTCGTCTTTGGCGTGTTGGTCAGAGGCTTTGAGCGCATCTTGCAGGTTTTTCGCCAGCGCCGCGCGGTGCGGGCCGAGCTTGTCAAACGCGCCTGAGAGAATCAGGCTGTCAAACGTGCGGCGGTTGATTTTTTTCAAATCCACCCGCGCGCAAAGATCAAACAAATCTTTAAACCGCCCGTCTTGCTCGCGCGCTTCAATAATCGTGCGAATTGGCGCTTCACCCACGCCTTTGATGGCACCTAAGCCGTAGACAATTTCGCCTTTTTCATTCACGCTAAAACGGTATTGCCCGTTGTTGATATCCGGTGGCAACACGGTCAGCCCCATGCGCAAACACTCGTCATAAAAGCCGACGATTTTATCGGTGTTGTCCATCTCGGAGGTCATCACCGCCGCCATAAATTCCGCTGGGAAGTGCGCCTTAAGCCACAACGTTTGGTAAGACACCAGCGCATAGGCGGCGGAGTGGGATTTGTTAAAGCCGTAACCGGCGAATTTTTCCACCAAGTCAAAAATCTTCATCGACAAATCGCCGTCGATGTTATTTTTAATCGCTCCTTGTTCAAACACGCTGCGCTGCTTGGCCATCTCTTCTGGCTTTTTCTTACCCATCGCGCGGCGCAGCAAATCGGCGCCGCCAAGGGTGTAGCCTGCCAGCACCTGGGCGATTTGCATCACTTGCTCTTGATACAAAATAATGCCATAGGTTGGCTCAAGAATTGGCTTGAGGGAGTCGTGCTGATACTGCGCATCAGGGTAGGAAATCTCTTCCTCACCGTGTTTACGGCGGATGAAGTTGTCCACCATGCCCGATTGCAAAGGGCCTGGGCGGAACAAGGCCACCAGCGCGATGATGTCTTCAAAGCAGTCGGGTTTAAGGCGGGAGATCAAATCTTTCATGCCGCGGGATTCAAGCTGGAACACCGCGGTGGTTTGGGCATCGAGCAGCAGTTTGAATGAAGCCTCATCATCAAGCGGAATGCGCTCAATTGCGATCGGATCTTTGCCCTCGCGAGCCATGCGCGCGTTGATCATATCCACCGCCCATTTGATGATGGTCAGTGTGCGCAGGCCCAAGAAGTCGAATTTCACTAGGCCTGCATATTCCACATCGTTTTTATCAAAATGGGTGACTGGGTGCAGGCCTTCTGGGTCGCAATAAAGGGCGGCAAAATCAGTGATGGTGGTAGGCGAAATCACCACGCCACCGGCGTGCTTGCCCGCATTGCGGGTGACGCCCTCAAGTTTGCGCGCCATGTCGATCAGCGCTTTAACCTCTTCATCGCTTTCATAAATTTGGCCCAGTTGCGGCTCTTCTTCAAACGCTTTGGCCAGCGTCATGCCTGGCGTTGGCGGGATGAGCTTGGCAATGCGGTCAACAAAGCCGTAAGGGTGGCCGAGCACCCGCCCAACATCGCGGATCACCGCCTTCGCTGCCATGGTGCCGAACGTGATGATTTGTGACACCGCGTCACGTCCGTACATTTCAGCAACGTGCTCAATCACGCGGTCGCGCCCATCCATGCAAAAGTCCACGTCAAAGTCTGGCATCGACACCCGCTCTGGGTTCAAAAAGCGCTCAAACAGCAAATCAAACGCCAGTGGGTCAAGATCGGTGATTTTTAATGAATAAGCCACAAGTGAGCCCGCGCCTGAGCCGCGCCCTGGGCCGACGGGGATGTCGTTGTCTTTTGACCACTGGATAAACTCCATCACGATCAAAAAGTACCCCGGGAAGCCCATTTGGTTGATCACATCCAGTTCAATTTGCAGCCGCTCGTCATAAGCTGGGCGCTTTTGTGACCGCACTTTCGGGTCAGGGAAAAGTGCGGTCAAGCGCTCTTCAAGCCCCTCGCGGGCGCGCTTGACGAGGTAGTCCTCGGTGCTGAGCTCGCCTGTTGGGAATTGCGGCAAAAAATATTGCCCCAAGCGGATGGTAACGTTACAGCGCTCGGCAATGCGCAGGCTGTTTTCCAGCGCTTGCGGGATGTCGGCAAACAGCTCGCACATCTCTTGCTCGCTTTTTAAATACTGCTGCGGGCTGTAAAGCTGCGGGCGTTTGGGGTCATCAAGGGTGAAACTGTCGTGAATTGCCACGCGGATTTCGTGTGCGTCAAAATCGTCTTGTTTTAAAAAGCACACCTCGTTGGTGGCCACCACGGGGATATTCTGCGCTTGCGCAAGAGCGATGGCATGCTGGATATAACGCTCTTCGTTCTCGCGGCCCGTGCGCACCAGGGTGAGGTAGTAGTGATCGGCAAAATGGGTTTGATAAAACGAAAGTGCGGTCAAGGCCGCCTCGTGTTGATCGTTAACCAAAAAGCGCCCCACATCGCCGTTGCGCCCGCCAGAGAGAATGATCACCCCGGCTTTGTGTTCAATCAACCAGTCTTGATCGATCCATGGCTTTGTAAAATAGCCGCGCTGATAGGCTTTGGAAATTAGCAGCGTGATGTTTTTGTAGCCTTCATTATTCTTCGCCAGCAACGTCAAAGCAAACGGCTCGGCGCCGGCCTGATCGCTTTGCACCAGCACGTCGACCCCGATAATCGGCTTGATGCCTTTGGAGAGTGTGTCGCCATAAAAACGCACCAAGCCACAAAAGTTGCTGAAATCGGTCAGCGCCATGGCCACCATGTTGTGCTCGGCGCATTGTGCCACCAGCGGCTTGACTTTGGCCAAGCCGTTGATCATCGAAAAGTCACTGTGCACTTGCAAGTGCACAAAGCGGGCGCGGTCGTCGCGTTGTGTTGTCATATTATTTTGATAAATAGGCGTTGAGGTCGTCATTTTGTTTGTGTTTCACAAGCCGGCTGGCTGGGCGGAGGTAATCCTCTTTGTTTGGGTCCACCTTTTTGGCCGCTTGAATCATTTTTTCAATGGTAACACCCTGCACTAAAATAGAAAACATCACCACCGCGTAAGTCATCACCAAAATCACATCACGCACGTCAAGGCCACTGTCGCCAATCAGCGCCACACCGCCTGGGATAGACAGCGCCATCGCCAGCGCAAGGCCACCTCGCAACCCGCCCCAGGTCATAATTTTTAGCGTATAAGGGTTATAAGTGCGGTAAAAACTGAAAATTTGATACGGGATCCACAAGCTGCAATAGCGCGCAATCAAACAAATCGGGATGGCCAAGCACAGCAAAATTAAACTCTGCCACGACACCGTGATGAGCAGCAACGCTAAACCGATAAGCAAAAAGAGCAGTGAATTGAGGAAGTGGTCAATCATCTCCCAAAAGTGATCTAAATAGCGCTGGCTTTGCTCTGAAAAGCCCTTGGTGCGCGTCCAGTTGCCCACCATAATGCCGGAGACTACCATCGCCAAGGCGCCGGAGACGTGCAAATGATTGGCCAAAATAAAACCTGCGGTGGGGATGGTGAGGGTGAGCAAAATCTCCATGCTGCCGTCATCGGTGGCGGAGATTAAATAGTGCGCCAGCACGCCAAGGACAAAGCCAAACACAATCCCGCCAATCGCCTCATGCAAAAATAGGCTGAAAATCCCGCCCAGTGTGGGCTCTTCACCGCTAAACGCCACGGTGAAAATGGTGACAAAAATCACCAAGCCCACACCGTCGTTGAACAACGATTCGCCTTCCACTTGCATGGACAAACGCTTCGGCGCGCGTAAGTTTTTAATGATCGCCAGCACGGCAATCGGGTCGGTTGGCGAAATCAACGCGCCGAAAAGCACGCAGTAGATAAACGGCATTGGCAGCGCGATGAGCTGCGCGGCGAGATAAATCAATACACCGATGAAAAACGTCGAGGCCAGCGTTGAGAACAGCGCAAACACGGTGATTTCCCATTTTTGGTCGCGCAAAATGGGGATTTTGATCCCAAGGGCGCCGGCAAAGAGCAAAAAGCCTAAAATGCCGTTGAGCAAAAAGCTTTTGAAATCAATTTGCTGCATCACATTGGTGGCAAGATTTTCAACACTAAACCAGCCTAACGCACCGCTGATAAGCAACGCCAGTGAGCCGACCATGGCCGCGGCACTGATGGCAATGGTGGATTGAATGCGGTCGCTGATTTTGCTGGTGATAAAACCAATGAGAATGGACAACGCGGATAAAAAACAATATAGGTATAAATACCCATAAACCGTCCCTTTTTACAATTTGAATGGGCAAATTAAACCAATTCCCCCCTCGTATGTAAAGCAATAAATTGTTATATTAGCCTCAAGCATGCAAGCGAGCGACAAAATGGGACAAAAATGCAAATTAGGCTGCCTGCTGGTGGCCATCTTGGGAGTGGCAGTGGCTTATCATTACATTAAACCGTTGAAAATTTTCCCCCAGCCTGAGATTGACACCATCAATCTGCCCGCGCCTGCCCACAGTGAGCAGGTGGCACAAAGCACCCACAATTTGCGCTGCTTTGAGCATGCCCCACCCGCGCCGATTGCGCGCAAAAAGCGCTTTCGTTTAGTGGATTGGAACATTCACAAAGGCGAGGACAGTGGCTGGCAAGACAAGCTCAGCCATTATGCCGAACAGGCTGATTTTTTGCTGCTGCAAGAGGCCTCCCAAAACAATCACCTTGAGCGCATTTTGCCGCGCAGCAAGCCGTGGCACGGCATTCATGCAGGCACATTTTCTTATCATGATGCGATGTCGGGCGTGATGCTGCTGGCCAATTATTTGCCGCAACGTTATTGCATCGCCTCCGAGCAAGAGCCGTGGATCCGTATCCCGAAAATTGCCCAAGCGGCGCATTTTCCGCTTGGTGATGACCGCACTTTGCTGGTGATCAACGTGCATTTGGTCAATTTTGAATGGAACCCAAAAAACTACGAGCAGCAACTCAAAGCGATGTTTGATATCATCAACCAGCATCAAGGCCCAATTATCCTCGCCGGGGATTTCAACAGCTGGCGGGCGCGGCGGATGCGCTTGTTGCAGCGTTTGGTGGCGCACTATGGCATGCAAGAGGTGAAGTTCAATCCCGATTTTCGCAAGCGTTTTATGCACAACGCGCTCGATCACATCTTTGTGCGCGACATTAAAGTGCTCAATGCTTGGACAGAGCGCACCCAAGCCTCCGATCACAACCCGCTGGTAATGGACTTCACCCTTGAGTGAACCGCACTTTGGCTTTTTCAACGAGCTGGGCGCGGGCCAGTGCCAGTTGCTCGCGGATTTGTGCCCCTTGCCAACTTTGTTTGATGATGGCCTGCACATCAGCGTGTTGCGCGGCGTTGAACAGCGCCAGCACAATGTCGGCTTGCGGGTATTCAACCTCTTCAAAGCCCAGTCGGCCGCGGGAATCGGCACGGCACACCAGCGCTAAATCACGCAAATTTTCAGGCTTGCGCCAAGCGTCGATTTGGTCAAAAAAGCGCACAATGGTGCTTGGCTTCATCTCCATAATGCGGTGAACATGGGTGTGAAAGCGGCAACTCAGCTGCGCAAAGTGCGCCACCGTGTTGGGCACTTTCAACCGTTGGCACAGCGCTTTGACGCTTTTTACGCCGCGCTCTTCATGGCCGTAGTGATGCGGCAAAATCTCAGGCTGGGTCAGCGCCTTGCCCAAATCATGGGTGAGGGCGGCAAACCGCACTTTGATTTTGCGCGCACTTTCATCACCAACAGTCAGCCGCGCGCTTTGCTCAAGCACCATCAGAGTGTGAATGCCGCTGTCGATCTCAGGGTGGTGTTTAGGCGGGTTAGGCACACCGAAAAGGGCGTCGATTTCAGGCATCAACACCGCCAGCGCGCCGCACTCATGCAGCGCATTGAAAAAGCACTGCGGGCTGTCGCTCACCAAGGCCTTTTCACACTCCAGCCACACCCGCTCAGGGGTGAGGAAGCTCAGCTCACCGGCGTTGACAATCTCACGCATTAAATCCAGCGTTTCGGGCGCGATTGAAAAGCCAAGATGGGCAAAGCGGGCATAAAAGCGCGCCACGCGCAGCACGCGCAGTGGGTCTTCAGCAAAAGCAGGGGAGATGTGGCGCAAAGTGCGGTTTTCAATATCGTTCACACCGCCATAAGGGTCGATCAATTTGCCATCGGAGGATTGCGCAATGGCGTTGATGGTTAAATCGCGGCGAATTAAATCTTGCTCAAGGGTGACGCTGGGGGTGAAATCAAAGGCAAAACCTTGGTAGCCGTGGCCGGCCTTGCGCTCAGTGCGCGCCAAGGCATATTCCTCATGGCTTTCGGGGTGCAAAAACACAGGAAATTGCGCGCCGACTTGGCGAAAGCCTTGGCGCAGCATCGCTTCAGGCGTGGCGCCCACCACCACGTAGTCGCGGTCTTTGACCTCAAGGCCGAGCAGGGCATCACGCACCGCGCCGCCGACGAGATAAATTTGAGGCTCGACCGCACTTTGCATATTAAGCCCAGCCATCACGGCGACGGCGTGGGAACAAGCGTGGGATAATCAAGCCCAGCAACAAGCCCACCAGCATCACCGAGCCGCCGTATAAAAACCAGCGGATGATAATTTCTTGTTTTTCCGCACTGAGTAGCGCTTCATATTCTTTATTTTTGTTTTGCACTGTCACCAGTTGGCGTTTGAGCTGGCTATTTTGCTCTAGCAGCTGGCTGCTTTGAGTTTCCGCTTGGCGAGTGCGGCGTTGCATTTCACTCACCCGTTGTTGCCACTCTTCATCAATTTTGTTGAGTTTCAAACTCAGCTCTTGGATTTGGTTTTTCAACGCCGGCACTTGAATTTTAGCGCTGGGCTCAGCGGAGAGTTCGTTCGTCAAAATCCAGCCTTCGCGGTTGCGGCTGTCGCGAATGAGGCTGTATTTGTCTTTTTGATTGAGAACATTGACCTTTTCGCCGGCTTTGATGGAGCCTGAAATGCGGTATTCATCGCCCGCGCCTTTGCGCAAATAGGTGCTGAGATCGTCGGTGACATAGCGCGTGTCAGCCAACACAGGGGCGGTGAGAGAAAGTGAAAGTGCGGTGAGAATGAGTGTTTTCAGTCTATTTTTCATAGAAATCCTGTTTATAGTTATGTCGCTGGCCAACGTGTGGCCAGCCTAAATTGAATTATAGAAAGATAGCGTGTAATAAATAATAGAAGATAATAGCAAACAATGCGCCAGCGGGTAAAGTAATCACCCAGGAGGCGAAGATGTTGCGAATCACACCGAGGTTGAGTGCGGCGATCCCGCGGGCGAAACCGACACCGAGCACCGCGCCGACCAGCGTTTGCGTGGTGGAAATTGGCAAACCCGTGCCCGAGGCGACCACGACTGTGATAGCGGTGGCAAATTCGGCCGAAAAGCCACGGCTTGGGGTGAGATCGGTAATCCCGCCACCGATGGTGCCCATCACGCGGTAGCCCATCAACGCAAGGCCAAAGACAATCCCGACCGCGCCGAGAGGCAAAATCCACCAAGCAATCGCACTTTTCGCGGCAATCACGCCGCCGCCGTGGATAATCGCCACCACGGCAGAAAGCGGCCCAATGGCGTTGGCCACGTCATTTGACCCATGAGCAAAGGCCATGGAGCAGGCAGTGAGCAACATTAAGATGCTAAAGACCTTTTCCACCCCGCCGAAGGTGCCGCCTTGCACGCGGTTTTCGAAGGATTTACTGCGGAAGTAGAAATAACAAAACACTATAGAAGAGATGCTGATAACGAGTGAGATTAAGAACGTTTCAACACCCGTGAGGTGTAACCCAACGTGCTTGAGCCCTTTGGTCATAGTGACGATGCTCAAGATAAAGCTGGTTAGCCCCATGTAATACGGGCCATATTTTTTGGCGTTATCCAGCGGGGTTTCGGTGTCGAAAATCAGCTTTTGGGTGCTGATGAAAATGGTGTAGGCGACAATCCCTGAAATCACCGGCGTGATAAACCAGCTGCCGACAATGCTTTTCACCGTGCCCCACTCGACGGTGTGCGGGCCGACGGTGACGCAAGCAAAGCCAATCAACGCGCCCACAATCGAGTGGGTGGTGGAAACAGGCCAACCCATGTAAGAGGCGATCAAAAGCCAAGCGCCGGCGGAGAACAGCGCCGACATCATGCCCAGCACCAAGGTTTGTGGCTCGCCGGCAAACAGGGTTGGGTCAACAATCCCGCTTTTGATGGTTTGTGTCACCTCACCGCCGGCTAAATAGGCGCCAGCAAACTCAAAAATCATCGCGATCAGCACCGCTTGTTTGGCGGTGATGGTGCCGGAGCCGACCGAGGTGCCCATGGCGTTGGAAACGTCGTTTGCGCCGATGCCAAACGCCATCAACAGCCCTGCTATGGCAGTGATGATGATCACCAACTGCCCATATTGTGCAATAAATTCCATAAAAAATCCTTGCTTGAAGCCTCGTTACGAGCGCGCGAGCATCAATTCAATGCGCGATCCCACACGTTGTGCTTGGTCTGCCAGCACCCCGATCCACTCAATGATTTTGTATAAAAAGATCACATCAATCGGTTTGAACTGATCTTCAATCGCCATCAACGCGCGGCGCAGCACCACTTGTTGGTGATCGGTGTCGTCTTCAATGGTGTCAAGGGAGTTGATCATCTTATTCACAAAGCTCAACTCGCGGCCTTTAAAGCCCGTCTCCAGCAAGCTTTCCATCTCTTCAATCACCAAATTGGCTTGGCGAGAGGCATCGAGGCTGCGTTTCACATAGGCTAAAAAGTCATCTTGGAGTGATTCAGGAATATACAAGTGGCGGCCAATCACACGGCCTGAGACATCCTTGGCGTAGTTGGCGAGCTTGTCTTGCTGGGTGACCAATTCCAACAAATCGGTGCGATCAACAGGCATAAACAAGCCGCGCGGCAGGCGCAGGCGGATTTCACGCTTGAGTACATCGGCCTCACGTTCAGCAAGGGAGATCTTCTCACGCAGTGCCTCCGCGGTGTCCCAGTCTTTGGCAAATGAGGCTTCAAAAAAGGGGATTAAATAATCACAGCATTCGCTGACTTTTTTGGAGTGTTTTTCCAGTGGCTTGAGTGGGGATTGAGCGAAAAGCCCTAAGATATTGTTGATCGGCATTGTTTGACTCCTAAAAATGGATAATGACAATAGCGTCATTATACCTAAATTCACGCCCTTGCACATTGAAAAATCCATCGTTGTGACAATTGCGCCAACCGCACTTTTGCCTTTTTCAGGTCACAAATGGCAAAAAGGCTGATATAATCAAGCCCAAACAAAAAACAAAAAAGGATAAATATGTTGCCAGAAGTTGAAGTTAAACTCCTTGTTAAACAAAATGTTGCAACATTCTTAAGCCAAGCATTGAGCGATTATCGGGTGCTGTCACACACCCAAGCGGTGCTTGGCAATTGTTATTACGACAGTGAGGATCACTTTTTCTCCCGCCACAAAATGGGGCTGCGGGTGCGCACAGTCAATGATGCCTTTGAGCTGACGTTAAAACTCTCAGGCCAAGTCACCGGCGGGCTGCATCAGCGGCCAGAATACAATGTGCCACTGGCCAGCCCAAAGCCTGATTTAAGCCGCTTTGCGCAGTTTAGCGAGCTCAATTTTGAGCCGCCTTTAGCGCAGTTGCAATCAAGCCTGCGGGCGATTTTCAGCACCGATTTCTTGCGCCAAGCGTGGACAGTGGAGCTTGGCACTGGCGCGGTGATTGAAGTGGCGCTTGACCAAGGGGAAATCATTGCAGGCGAGCGCCGTGCGCCGATTAGCGAAATTGAGTTTGAACTCAAGCACGGCAGCGTGGCGGATTTGCTCACCTTTGTTTCTCACATCAGCTCGCTTGACGGCGCGCGTTTTGGCCAGCTGAGCAAAGCCGAGCGCGGCTATCAACTCAGTGGCATTGCGCCTAGCCAACAAAAGCCAACAATGGCACTACCAAGTGCGGTATCGCAAGCGGATTTAAGCCCGCTTTTAGCCTATGAATTGCGCTTGATTGAATATGCCTTGCAAGGCCAAGGCGGGTTGCCTGAGCTGACCGCACTTTACCAATTTTGGCAACAGCAACGCTCAGCGATTGAGGCGATCGTCAATGAAAACAGCCAAGTGCGGTTGCTCGCGCCAAGTGAGGAGTTTTTTGAGCTCAATGCGCGGATTTTAGGCAAACTTGAGGCCATTGCCGCACTGCCGCCTCAGGCGCAAGCCAGCAGTCTGGAAACACTTTTTCACGCCAACGTGTGCACGCGTCGGCATCTCTTTTTAATTCAATTGAGCATTGGGTGACGATGGCAAAAGCAGCAAAAAAAGCCTTTGTATGCAACGACTGCGGCGCGGAATATGCCCGCTGGCAAGGCCAATGCAACGCCTGCAAAGCGTGGAACACCATTACAGAAGTGCGCATTGCTCCTGCGGTGGCCAAGGGCAGCCGTTTTAGTGGCTATGCCGGCGAGCAAAGCAGCAAAGTGCAAACGCTCTCTGAAATTTCGTTGCAGGAATTGCCGCGCTTTTCTAGCCAATTTCACGAGCTGGATCGCGTGCTGGGCGGCGGCGTGGTGCCTGGCAGTGCGATTTTGATTGGCGGCCACCCAGGCGCGGGCAAAAGTACGCTGCTGTTGCAGGTGATGTGTGCGCTGTCGCAAAAAATGAAAACCTTGTATGTCACCGGTGAAGAGTCTTTGCAACAAGTGGCGATGCGCGCTAATCGTTTAGGCTTGCCAACCGATCAACTGCGGATGCTGTCAGAAACCTCTGTGGAGCAAATTTGTGCCACCGCTGATGTTGAAAAACCACAAATTATGGTGATTGACTCCATCCAAGTGATGCATTTGGCGGATATTCAATCCTCGCCTGGCAGCGTGGCGCAAGTGCGCGAGTGTGCGACTTTTTTGACCCGTTATGCCAAAACGCACCATGTGGCGATCATCATGGTCGGCCACGTCACCAAAGACGGCACGCTGGCTGGCCCAAAAGTGCTGGAGCACTGCATTGATTGCTCGATTTTACTTGAAGGCGAGGCCGACTCGCGCTACCGCACTTTGCGCAGTCAGAAAAACCGCTTCGGCGCGGTCAATGAACTCGGCGTGTTCGCGATGACCGAGCAAGGCCTGCGAGAGGTGAAAAACCCATCCGCAATCTTCTTAAGCCGCGGCGAAGAGCAAACGCCAGGCAGCTCAGTGATGGTGATTTGGGAGGGCACGCGCCCCTTGTTGGTGGAAATTCAAGCGCTGGTCGATCACTCTATGCTCGCCAATCCGCGCCGTGTGGCGGTGGGGTTGGAGCACAATCGCCTAGCGTTATTGCTTGCAGTGTTGCACCGCCATGGTGGCTTGCAAATGTCGGATCAAGACGTATTTGTCAACGTTGTCGGTGGCGTGAAGGTGACAGAAACTGGCGCGGATTTGGCGCTGCTGTTGGCGCTGATTTCGAGCCTGCGCAATCGCCCATTACCGCAAGATTTGGTGGTGTTTGGCGAAGTGGGTCTAGGCGGTGAAATCCGCCCGGTGGCCAGCGGGCAGGAGCGCATCAGCGAGGCGGCCAAGCACGGCTTCAAGCGCGCGATTGTGCCTTTTGCCAACAAGCCTAAACACGCCATTCGTGATATGCAGGTGTTCACCGTGAAAAAACTCACCGACGCACTGGATGTGCTTGAGCAATTTTGATTATGGCGAGTAAACTCTCCACCACGGTGAAAAAGGCCTTTGCCAAAAACGGCACCTTGGCTGAGCACATTCAAGGCTTTCAGCCGCGCGCGGAGCAAACCACCATGGCAAGTGCGGTCAGCCAAGCCATCGAGGGCACATCGCAGCTGGTGATTGAGGCAGGCACGGGCACGGGCAAAACCTTTGCTTATCTTGTGCCAGCGATGCTTTCAGGCAAAAAAACAATCATCTCCACCGGCTCCAAAAATTTGCAAGATCAGCTCTACAAACGCGATCTGCCCACCATTCAAAAAGCGTTGCAATACAGCGGCAAGCTGGCGCTGCTCAAAGGGCGCAGCAATTACCTCTGCCTTGAGCGGCTTGATAAACTCATCGCTGAAGGCGTGCTCGGTGATCGCAGTGTGCTGGCCGATCTCTCCCGCGTGCGCCAATGGCAAGCGCAAAGCAGTAGCGGCGATTTGAGTGAGTGTGACTCGATTGCTGAAGACAGCCCGCTGTTGCCACAGTTGACCAGCACCAATGAAAACTGCTTAGGCTCAGATTGCCCGCAGTACAAAGAGTGCTATGTGCTCAAAGCGCGCAAAAAGGCGCTTGATGCCGATTTGGTGGTGGTGAATCACCATCTTTTTTGTGCCGATATGGCGGTTAAAGAGGGCGGTTTTGGCGAGCTAATTCCCAACGCCGACATTGTGATTTTTGACGAAGCACACCAGTTGCCCGACGTTGCCAGCCATTACTTTGGGCTTTCACTGAGCGCGCGGCAATTGTTTGATCTCTGCCGCGATGCCACCTTGTGCTATCGCACCGAGCTCAAAGACGCCAAGCAGCTCAACACCGCGGCCGATCACCTCAACAAAATTGTGCAAGATGTCCGCTTGTTGCTTGGTGACGGCAATCAGCGTGGCAATTTGCGTGAGCTGTTGCAATCGAGTGCGGCGCAAAGTGCGGTTGACACATTGGCGAAAAATCTGGCGTTTTTGCGTGATGTGGCCAAAACCCACTTGGGGCGCAGCCCCACCATCGACAGCATTTACGAGCGCATCAACGGCCACATCGCCACCCTCGAGCGCATTTGCCAAACTCAGCAAACGGGCTTTTGCTATTGGTATGAAACCTTTAATCGCCTGTTCACGCTGCACATCACGCCACTGACCGTGGCGGAAAAATTTGGCCAGCAGCTCAACGATCACCCCGCTGCGTGGGTCTTCACCTCCGCCACGCTCGAGGTGGGCGGCACGTTTGATTTCTTCTGCCAACGCATGGGCATCACGCAAGCGCGCGAGATTGTGCTGGCATCCCCGTTTGATTACCAGCGCCAAGCGATGCTGTGCGTGCCGCGCTATTTGCCTGCCAGCAACCAGCGTCACACGGCGGCAAAACTCGGCGAGATGCTCCAAGGCGTGATTGAAGCCAACCACGGGCGCTGTTTTTTGCTGTGTACCTCTTATCAAATGATGAGCGATTTAGCCCAATTTTTGCGTGACAATTCCTCGCTCAACGTGCTCTGCCAAGGCGACAGCAGCAAGCTGGCCCTGCTGGAAAAATTCACCCAAGAGAGTGACAGCGTGCTGGTCGCCACGGCGAGCTTTTGGGAGGGGGTGGATGTGCGCGGCGATGCGCTGAGTCTTGTCATCATCGACAAACTGCCGTTCACCGCACCCGACGAGCCGCTGCTCAAAGCCCGCATTGAAGACTGCCGACTGCGCGGCGGTGACCCGTTCCATGACATTCAATTGCCAAGTGCGGTCATCACCCTAAAACAAGGGGTAGGGCGGCTGATTCGCGACGTCAGCGACCGCGGGGTGATCATCATCTGCGACAGCCGCCTTGTCATGCGCCCTTATGGCCAAACCTTTATCAAAAGCCTCCCCAACGCCCAACGCACCCGCGATCTAGAAAAAGCAACGGTGTTTTTGGCGCAAAAGTAACCATTTAAGGCATGAATAACATTTCTCTTTTAAAGCCAATAGCAATGGATTTTAAAACAATGCTTTTATGCTAAAATACCCCCACTCAACAGCGCGTAGGCGCGATTTTAGGGATGAATTATGACAACTTTATTGGCATTGGATACGGCAACGGAGGCGTGCTCGGTGGCGTTGCTACGTGCAGGCGAGGTGATAAGCTTAGATGAGCTCAGCCCAAAGGCGCACACTAAGCGCATTTTGCCGATGGTGGATGAAATTTTGGCCACCGCGGGCATTGCCCTTAGCGATGTGGATGCGTTGGTTTATGGCCGCGGGCCTGGCAGCTTCACCGGAGTGCGCATAGGCTGCGGCATTGTGCAGGGGCTGGCGCTGGGGGTGGATTGCGGCGTGATTGGCATTTCAAACCTCACTGCCATGGCACAGGCGGCGTATCAAAAGTGCGGTGCCAAAACCGCACTTTGCGCCATTGATGCCCGCATGGGCGAGGTGTATTTCTCCGCCTTGCAACACCAAGCCATCACCCTTGATGAGCAAACGTTCGACAGCTGGCAGGCGCTGATGGCGGAGCAAGTGCTGCCGCCTGAGCAGTTGCTTAGCATACTTGCTGAGAAAAACATTCACGCTGAGGCCTTTATTGGCACGGGCTGGCAGGCCTATCCTGCGCTTTCAAGCGTGGTGAAAAGTGCGGTTGAAATCACACTGCCGTCAGCGCAATATATGCTGCCATTAGCCCAAGCAGCTTTCAAGCAGGGGCAGGTGCAAGACGCGTTAGCGATTGAGCCTGTGTATATCCGCAATCAAGTGACCTGGAAAAAACTGCCAGGCCGGGAGTAGAAGATGAAATATAATTATTTAGTCCTTGCACTGGCGGTCAGTGCACTGTCTGCTTGCCAACTGGCGCCACAAGGTTTGGAGCGCGGTGAGCACACTCTAATCAGCTTTGACCAACTCGCCGCGGCCGACAGCCAATGCCAGTGCGTGGGTGTGCGCTTGGGTGGCAAAGTGATTTCAGCCAAAGCGCTGAGCAACACGCAAAGCGAGCTGGAAGTGCTCAGTTTGCCGGTGGATAAATACAGCGCCAAGCCTATCCCTGAGGCGCACAGCAACGGGCGCTTTATTGTACGCATACCGCACTTTATCGACCCATTGAGCATTCAAGAGCACTACATCACCGTCAAGGGTAAATTGGCCGGCGAGCAGCTGGGCAAAATTGACCAGGCAGAGTATCGCTTTCCTGTGATTAACGCCGAGCGCGTGCACCGCTGGCAGACGTATGTCGAATATTATAACGATGAAGACCCGTGGTATGGCGTGCGTTCGCCGTTTTTCTTGCAAGGGGGATTTTTGGAATTACCTGTGATAAAAACGCGGATAGCATTGCAATAAGTGGATTAACTTGTTATAAAGCCTAAAAAAATAACGGAAAGAGTTTATGGAAAAAATTTGGTTTGATAATTACCCACCCGATGCCGAGCGCGAGATAAAAACCGACAAATACCGCACTTTGCTCGATATGTTCGACACCGCTGTGCGCGAGCGCCCCGATCAAGCAGCCTACATCAACATGGGCAAGGTGCTGACCTGGCGCAAGCTCGAAGAGCGCTCCCGCGCCTTTGCTGCCTATTTGCAAAATGAATTGAAACTCAACCAAGGCGACCGCGTAGCGCTAATGATGCCCAACTTGTTGCAATACCCCATCTCGCTTTTTGGTGTGTTGCGCGCAGGCCTAATTGTGGTCAACGTCAATCCGCTTTATACCCCACGCGAGCTTGAGCATCAGCTGCAAGACAGCGGCGCCAAAGCGATTGTGGTGGTCTCCACCTTTGCTGCCACGTTAGAAAGTGTGGTGAAAGAAACCGACGTGAAGCACGTGATCCTCACCCGCATGGGGGATCAGCTCTCGTTCGGCAAACGCAATTTGGTCAACTTTGTGGTCAAATACATCAAAAAACTGGTGCCGAAATACAAACTCCCAGGTGCTGTGACCTTCCGCGAAGTGCTGCGCATTGGCAAATTCCGCCAATATGTCCAGCCAGTGGTGAAACCTGAAGATATCGCCTTTTTGCAATACACGGGCGGCACCACAGGTGTGGCAAAAGGCGCGATGCTGACGCATAAAAATATTTTGACCAACATCTTCCAAGCCAAATGGGTGGCGGAGCCTTTTTTACGCAACTCGCAACACCGTGAGGCGATCATCGCGTTGCCGCTTTACCATGTGTTTGCCTTGACGGTGAACTGTTTGCTCTTCGTGGAGCTGGGCTTAACCGGGATTTTGATCACCAATCCGCGCGATATCAACGGCTTTGTGCGTGAGCTCAAGCGCCATCCGTTTGTGGCGATAACCGGCGTGAACACCTTATACAACGCCTTGCTCAACAACGAAAACTTCCGCGAGTTGGATTTCTCCACCTTGTTGTTGACGGTGGCCGGTGGCATGTCCGTCAACCAATCGGTGGCCCAGCGCTGGCATAAACTCACTGGCACCAACATTATTGAAGGCTACGGCATGACCGAGTGCTCGCCACTGATTGCCGCCTGCCCGCCGCACGCCAAAGAGCACAATGGCAACATCGGCGTGCCCGTGCCGAACACCGACATCAAAATCCTCAACGACGAAGGCCAGGAGGTTGGCATTGGTGAGCGTGGAGAGCTGTGGGTGAAAGGCGATCAAGTGATGAAAGGCTACTGGCAGCGCCCAGAGGCGACCGCCGAGGTGCTTAAAGACGGCTGGATGGCAACAGGCGACATCGTCGTGATGGGTGAAGATCACAACCTCAAAATTGTCGATCGCAAAAAAGATATGATTAACGTGTCAGGCTTTAACGTCTTCCCGAACGAGATTGAAGATGTGGTGATGCTCAACTACAAAGTGGCGGAAGTGGTGGCCATTGGCGTGCCAGATGCGCGCAGTGGCGAAAAAGTGAAAATTTTTGTGGTTAAACGCGATGAAAGTTTGACCCAAGATGAGCTGCGCAACCACTGCCGGCAGCATTTGACCGGCTACAAAGTGCCGCGTGAAGTGGAATTTCGCACCGAGTTGCCGAAAAGTAATGTCGGCAAAATCCTCCGCCGCGTGGTGCGTGATGAAGAATTAGCCAAATTTAACCAACAAGACAGTGACAATGACTAACATCCCAGTGCAAATCGATTACCAATGGATTGACAGCGATCAACGCCTCGCCGAGGTGTGCGCCAAGGCCGCTGAGCGAAGCGTGGTCGCGTTGGATACGGAGTTTATCCGCACCCGCACGTTTTATCCAAAACTTGGCTTGATTCAACTCTACGACGGCGAGCAGTTATGCCTGATTGACCCGCTGGCGATCAGTGATTTCACGCCGTTTGTTGAACTTTTAAAAAACCACTGTGTGTTGAAAGTGCTGCACGCGTGCAGTGAAGATTTAGAGGTGTTTGCGCACTATTTCAAGCAAATGCCAACTCCGATGATCGACACCCAAATCATGGCGGATTTCATGGGCTTTAACAGCTCTATGGGCTTTGCCGCGCTGATTTCGCACTATTTCGACATCACGCTCGACAAAGGCGCCTCCCGCACCGACTGGCTTGCCCGCCCGTTGAGCGACGAGCAGCTGCGCTACGCAGGCGCTGATGTTTATTATCTGCTGCCGCTGTTTTGCCAAATGCGTGAAGGTCTGAAAACGCATTGGCAAAGTGCGGTAATGGAAGAGTGCGATTATTTATGTGAAAAAACCACGCGCGTGCTCAAGCCAGAGCTGGCGTATCTCAACATCGGCAACGCGTGGCGGCTGCAAGGCGAGCGCCTTTTAGCGCTGAAATTACTGGCGCAGTGGCGGCTGAATCTGGCGATGGAAAACGACATTGCGCTGAATTTCATCATCAAAGAAACCGCACTTTTCAATGCCGCCAAGGCGATGATCAAGCAACCGGCGGCGCTGAGTGAATTTGGCGTTCACCCGCAAACCACCCGCCTTTATGGCAAAAAAATTGTGCAGCTGATTGCGCAAGCGCAAAAAGCCTCGGCAGAGAGCCACCCGCAAGCGATTGATCAAATCGCCACCCAAGCGGATTATAAAAAACGCATGAAGTTTATGCAGCATCAGCTTGAAAGTCTCATCCCTGAAAACATCGCCAAAGAGCGCTTGGCCAGCCGCAAATGGCTGCACCAGCTGATCAAATGGCATTGGTACAACCCCGCGCAAGATTTGCCGCTGCCGCGCTTGCTGCAAGGCTGGCGGGCACCGTTTGGTGAGGCGCTGCTGGCCAGCACCGCGATTGCTGAATCCGCCCACGCTGATTAGTCAATCGGCGTGCCTTTGAGTAATTTGCGCACCCAAGTGCGGTTTGGGTTGAGGGCGTGCAGCAGCGGTTGCGACAGCGGCACGGGCTCATTGGCAATAATCGAGGCCAAACTCTCCGCCAACAGTGGTGCGCTGGTCAGCCCACGCGAGCCGAGCGCGCCGAGCAGGTAAAGATTGCGCCAACAAGGCGCGTTGACAATCGGCTGCCTGCGTCGGCGCAAATTAAATAAATTGCGATACGCCTGCGCGATGCCCTCAAAGTGCGGTGCATTGCCCATGATCGGCAGACGCTCGCGCGTGCCACAGCGCACGCCCACGTTGCCTTGCATTGCCGAAACATCCACTTCATGAGCCCACTTAAGATCAATATTCTGCGTTAAGCGCGCTTTATTTTCTTCCTGTTCATGCGCTGAAAAAGTGCGGTTGGTGCTTTCGCGCACATGGCTGGCGCCCAGGCAGTGGTGTTGCGCGGCATTGTGGGGCGTGAGGTAGCCATCAAAGCAGACCACCGCCTTGAGCCCTTGCAGCGCTGGCGTTGTCGGCACGTAGCTCACCTGCCCGCGCACAGGGTAGAGCGGCAGCTTGTGCGTTTGCTCAAATGCGGTGAGATTGTGCCCGCAGGCGAGCACCACGGACTCGTGCGTAAAAGTGCGGTCAGCCGCACTGAGCTGCCAGCGGCCATCGTCGAGCGCGCTTAACTGGTCAATCGCTGTGTTGGTGACCATCTTGACACCGCACTTTTGCAAATAGTGCGCACCTTGCGCCATCAGCTGTTGAGGTGAGAGCCAGCCCGCCTCAGCGATAAAGCCACCTGAATGGGGGATGTCAATGCCACAAAGTGCGGTCAATTCGTCAGCCGATTTAAGCGCAAACAACGGCGGCTGCCACTGCTGGGCGATTTTGTCTAATTTATGTTTTACCTTACAGTTGTAAGCGCAAAGTGCCACGCCATGCCAGCCTTGTTCCACTCCGCCGAGTTGGTCACTCAATTCAGGCAAGATGCTTTTGGCATAAAGAAAGCTGTGGGCATAAATCTCACAATTGCGCCTATCATCATCACTCAATTGCGGGTAGAGCGCGCCTTGTGCATTGCCCGAGGCGCCCTGACCGAGGCTGTCGTCTTGGCAATATAACGTCACGGCAAGCCCGCGTTTAAGCAGAGAAAGTGCGGTGAACAGGCTCGCCACGCCACCGCCGATAATGGCCACCTCTCGCGTGTTTTCCCCAGGCGTGAAGGCGCTCCACGGTATTTCAGCGGCAACCGCACTTTTGTTGGGCTTAAAGCCTGTGAGCATTTCGCGCTTGTGGGCAAAGCCTTTGCGTTTTTCTACTACAAAGCCTGCTGCCTCAAGGCCTAACCGCACTTTGCTGGCCGCGGTGAAGGTGGCAAAAGTGGTGCCTTGGTGACTTAGGCGAAACATCTGTTCAAAGAGGGCGTCTGTCCACATTTGCGGGTTTTTACTCGGGGCAAAGCCGTCTAAAAACCACGCGTCAACACGCTGGTTGTAATAATCCCCCAGCGCCGGCAGGCTGTCGTGCACGTCACCGAGCCATAGATCTAAAGTGATGTGATCGCCCAAATGGCGGCGGTGGCAGCCTGGAACGGGCGTGGTAATCCAATGCTTTGCCAACTGCTGGCAATAGGGCGCAAGGCTTGTCAACCCTTGGTGGCTTTGAGTCAGTGCTTGCTGGGTGAGCGGGTATTTTTCAAAAGAGATGAAAAACAAGCGCTTGAGCGGCGCCTGCGGGTGTTGTGCGCGAAAGGCATCAAACAGCGCGCAACAGGCGAGAAAGTTCAAGCCCGTGCCAAAGCCCGTTTCAGCGATCACAAAGTGCGGTTTGCGCCAGGCTTGCCAGCGCTCAAGGAGTTGATTGCCTTGCAAAAAAACATAATTGGCCTCCTCAAAGCCTTGCGCGGGCATGAAGTAAATATCATCAAATTGCGTTGAATAAGGGGTGTTGTGGGCATCAAAGCGCACGTTGGCAAAGGGTGTTTGCGTTGTCATAAGCGGCCTTTTGTGTTTTTGCTTATTGTACGCCATCGAGAAAAGAAATGCGCGCACAGTTGGCGAAAATTTAGTCACAAAAGAATCCAAACTCAAAGAATTTCGGGATAATGCTTGCAATGTTTTAATTTATAGTAACGTATTCAGCTAACAGTTGTACGTTGAAATATCCACAGTTAAAGAAAGGTTTAAACATGAAAAGAGCAGTGATTACAGGTTTCGGTATTGTGTCAAGCATTGGCAACAATGCACAAGAGGTGCTTGACGCGCTCAAAGCGGGCAAATCAGGCATTCGTGCCATGCCCGAATTTGCTGAAATTGGCATGCGCAGCCAAGTGGCGGGCATGCTGAAAATTGAGCCTAAAGATCTGATCGACCGCAAAGTGATGCGCTTTATGGGCGATGCGGCCGCTTATGCTTATCTTTCTATGCAACAAGCCATCGACAGCGCAGGCTTAAGCGAAGAGCAAGTCTCTAACACCCGCACCGGCTTGGTGGTGGGCGCAGGCGCTGGCTCACCGCACAATCAAATTGTCGCGGCCGATGCTATGCGCGGCCCTCGCGGCGTGAAGGCCATCGGCCCTTATGCAGTGACCAAAACCATGGCCTCGAGCGTGTCTGCCTGCCTGGCCACCCCGTTTAAAATCAAAGGGATGAATTATTCAATTAGCTCTGCTTGCGCCACCTCCGCGCACTGCATTGGCCACGCCGTTGAGCTGATTCAACTCGGCAAACAAGATGTGGTTTTTGCCGGCGGCGCTGAAGAGTTGGCATGGGAATGTGCCTGCGAATTTGATGCCATGGGCGCGTTGTCAACCAAGTACAACGACACGCCAGAGCTGGCCTCGCGCACCTATGACGCCGATCGCGACGGTTTCGTGATTTCAGGCGGTGGCGGTATCGTGGTGGTTGAAGAGCTTGAACACGCCCTTGCTCGCGGTGCGACTATTTATGCTGAAATTGTCGGCTATGGCGCGTCATCTGATGGGTATGACATGGTGGCGCCAAGCGGTGAAGGCGCGGCGCGCTGCATGCGTCAAGCGATGGAAAATCTTGACAGCCCAGTGGATTACCTCAACGTACACGGCACCTCTACCCCTGTGGGGGATGTGAAAGAGCTAGAAGCGGTGCGTGAGGTGTTTGGTGACAACACACCGGCCATCTCCGCTACTAAAGCGATGACCGGCCACGCGCTGGGGGCGGCAGGCGTGCATGAGGCGATTTATTCCCTGTTAATGCTTAACCACGATTTCATCGCGCCGAGCATCAACATCAACACGCTGGATGAAAAAGCCCAAGGCATGAACATTGTCACCGAGCCAAAACTCGATGTGAAACTCGACACCGTGATGTCCAACAGCTTTGGCTTTGGCGGTACCAACGCCACGCTGGTATTCAAACGTTATCAATAATTGAGTTGTGCCCAAAAGCCCGCCGCGTGCGGGCTTTTTTGTTTAAAATCAGGTGAAAATCAAGTAAACTGATACCGCACTTTGTGATGGGAACTGTTATGTCTAAAAAAAATAATAAAACGCTTGATGCCACCGACATCAAAATTTTGCAAGAGCTGCAGCAAAACGGCAAAATTTCCAACATTGATTTATCGAAAAAAGTCGGGCTTTCGCCCACCCCTTGCCTTGAGCGCGTGCGCCGGCTGGAAAAGCAGGGCATTATTATGGGCTACCGCGCGCTGCTCAACCCAGAGCTTTTGGACTCGCCGCTACTGGTGATTGTGGAAATCACACTGGTGCGCGGCAAGCCCGATGTGTTTGAAGAATTTAACCAAGCGGTGCAAAAACTCGATGAAATTCAAGAGTGCTTTTTAGTTTCAGGGGACTTTGACTACCTGTTAAAAACCCGCGTGCCCGACATGGCGGCCTATCGCCAACTGCTCGGCACCACCTTGCTGCGCCTGCCAGGGGTGAACGACACCCGCACCTATGTGGTGATGGAAGAAGTGAAAAAAAGCAACCTCATTCAAATTAAAGCCAAGGCCAAAACAGAGTAAATTATGATTCAACGATTTAAACCACCTTACAGCGCCAAGCATTACCTCGTTGAGCTCGTGCTGGGCTTGTGCGTGCTTTTTGGGGTCTATTTGATTATCGCCTGGTCGAGCTACAGCGCGTTTGACAACGCCTGGACTGTCGCCAGCCCGCAGCAAGACACCCTCAACAAGGCCGGCCACTTTGGCGCGATGTGCATTGATATTTTATTTGCGCTGTTTGGCTCGCTGGCCAACTTTTTGCCGTTTGTGCTGGTGATTTCAGCCATTTTGCTGCTGCGCAACCGCTGGCAAGACAATTTCAGCAAAAGCCGCGTGCTGGTGCGCCTGTTTGGCTTTGCTTTGCTGCTATGCGGGCTGACCGCGCTGGCGTCTTTGCTGCTGTCTAATAGTGAAATTCATCTCGCAGGCGGCGTGCTGGGCGCGTTTATCGTGAAACATCTCTACCCAACGCTGGGCATGTTTGGCACCTTTATGGTGGCGTTTTGTGCTGCAGTGGTGGGCTTTATTTTAAGCGCGGGCATGTCGCTGGTGATGCTGCTGCTTAGTGGCTATCACTGGCTGACAGCAAAATATGACGATGAAGAACCCCAACCGCGCGAGCTTGATCCGCTATTTATGCCGCCAAGTGAGGAGCCTGCCCCGATTGCAGTGAAAAGCCCTGAAGAGCTGGCCGAGCTTGAGCCAATTGAGGTGGAAAGTGCGGTCGCGCTCAAACCATTGCCGCCGATTGAAAGCCCAACGGTACTGGCCGAGCCTGAGGAAATGCCTGACTTTTCCCATACCACGGTGATTGAAGTGCCAGAGCTGCCTGCGGTGAGCATCCCAACCATTCGCTCGATGAATGAAATTGCGCAAAATGTGGGCAAAGAAGCCCGTGAAGAGCCCAAAGATGATCTTTTCGACCTCACCTTGCCTGATGAGCTCTTAACGCAAAATCAAAGTGCGGTTGAACGTGATGATGACGAGGCGCTTTTCGACCCCGTGCAAGCGCAATTAGCCAAAGCCTTTGCCGAGCAAGAGCGACAAAAAGCGCAAGAACTGGCCGAGCGCGCCAAAGCACTAGGCGCCGAAGAAGAGTTGGCGAAAATTCAAGCGCACGCGCAAAAACAGCCGCCGCAATACCAAGATTACGCCGCTCACGGCACGCTGATTCACCCATTGCTGCAAAGTAGCATGCCAAGCAAAAAAGCCAAACCGAGCACCGCATTGCCAACACTGGATTTGCTCGAGCCGATGAAAACCCAGAGTTTGTCGGTCGACAAAAGCGAAATCCACGCCACCTCCGCGCGCATTGAGCAGCAGCTGGCCAACTTCCGCGTAAAAGCGCAGGTCAAAGACGTGCTGGTCGGCCCGGTGGTCACACGCTATGAGCTTGAGCTGGAACCTGGCGTGAAAGCCTCAAAAGTGTCAGGGCTGGATAGCGATTTGGCGCGGGCGTTGATGTTCAGTGCCATTCGGATTGCCGAAGTGATTCCAGGCAAGCCGTATATCGGGATTGAAACGCCAAACAAACACCGCCAAACGGTTGGCCTGCGTGAGGTGTTTGACAGCCGCGAGTTTAGAGAAAGCAAAGCATTGCTGCCAATGGCGCTGGGCAAAGACATCAGTGGCGAGCCTGTGGTGGTAGATTTGGCCAAAATGCCACACTTGCTGGTGGCCGGTGCTACTGGGTCTGGGAAGTCGGTGGGCGTGAACAGCATGATTTTGAGCCTGCTGTATAAACGCAAGCCAGAAGACGTGCGCATGATTATGATTGACCCGAAAGTGGTGGAATTGTCGATTTATCAAGACATACCGCACTTGTTAACGCCGGTTGTGACCGACATGAAAAAAGCGGCTAATGCGCTGCGCTGGTGCGTGGACGAAATGGAACGCCGTTATCTGCTGCTGTCAGCGCTTTATGTGCGCAACATTGAAGGCTTTAATGAAAAAATCAAACAAGCCGAGCAGATGCAAATGCCGATTCCAAACCCAATTTGGAAGCCGCGCGACAGTATGGACAACGCGCCGCCACCGCTGGAAAAAATGAGCTACATTGTAGTGGTGGTCGATGAGTTTGCCGATTTAATGATGGTGGCCGGCAAACAAGTGGAAGAGCAAATTGCACGCTTGGCGCAAAAAGCGCGTGCGGTGGGTATTCACTTGATTTTGGCCACCCAACGCCCGTCGGTGGATGTGATCACAGGCCTGATTAAAGCCAACGTGCCAAGCCGCATTGCCTTTACCGTGGCGAGCAAAATTGACTCCCGCACCATTTTAGACACCAACGGCGCAGAAGCGCTGCTCGGGCGTGGGGATATGCTTTACGCCGGCCCTGGCACCTCAGAGCTGGTGCGTATTCATGGTGCGTTTATGACCGACAGCGACGTGCAAAGTGTCGCCGATGACTGGCGCGCGCGTGGTACCCCGCAATATCTTGATGAAATCACCGTTTCGCAAGATGACGAAGAAACCCAAAGTGCGATCGGCGGCAGTGATGATGAGCTCGATGAACTGTTTGATACTGTGGTGGAATTTGTCCTCAACACAGGCACAATTTCCATTTCGTCTATCCAGCGCAATTTCAAACTCGGCTTTAACCGCGCCGCGCGCATTGTTGACCAAATGGAAGCGCAGGGGATTGTCTCCGCGCCAACCAACGGCAAGCGCGAGATCTTAGCCCCGCGCAATGACTTCTAGAACTTCGCAGGTAAAGTGCGGTCTAACCTAACAGGTTGATTAAGAGGACAGTTATGACAGTATTGAAAAAAACGTTACTCACTTTTGCACTGGGCGCCATCGCCAGCACCGCGCTGGCCGACGCGGCGGGTGATTTGCAACAACGCTTATCGCAAGTATCATCATACAAAGCCGATTTCACCCAGCGCGTGACCACCACGCAAGGCAAATTGGTGCAAGAAGGCAGCGGCAAATTTCAGGTGAAACGCCCAAATTTGTTCCGTCTAGACACCCAAAGCCCGCAAGAAACTCACATTATTGCTGATGGTAAAACGCTGTGGTATTACGACCCATTTGTGCAGCAAGTGACCGCCAAAAAAGTGGCTGACGCGATTGTCAACACGCCGTTTATTTTGCTCACCACCAATGACGCGGCCAAGTGGCAGCAGTACAAAGTTACCCAGCAAGGCGACAACTTCACCTTGGTGCCGAAAGCCAAAAACAGCAACATTAAAAAATTCCAAATCCGCATTGATGCCAACGGCTTGTTGAAAAACTTCAGCACCATCGAGCAAGACGGGCAGGCGAATTTGTATCAGCTGCGCAACATCAACAACTTGCCGATTGACGCGAGCGTGTTTAGCTTCAAAGTGCCAAAAGGGGTTGAGTTAGACGACCAACGCTAACCCAAAGTGCGGTGATGAGCAATTTAACCTTCGATTTCGCCCCCGATTTCCGCCCACTGGCGGCGAGGATGCGCCCACAAACTCTTGACCATTATTATGGCCAAGAGCATATTCTCGCCCCGGGCAAACCGCTGCGCCGCGCAATTGAGGCCGGCCACATTCACTCCATGATCCTCTGGGGGCCGCCTGGTACAGGCAAAACCACCTTGGCAGAAATCATGGCGCAACGGATCAACGCCGAGGTGGAACGCATCTCGGCGGTGACATCGGGCGTGAAAGAAATCCGCGCCGCGATTGAGCAGGCGCAGCACAACCGCACTTGTGATAAACGCACGATTTTGTTTGTTGATGAGGTTCACCGCTTCAACAAAAGCCAGCAAGATGCCTTTTTGCCCTATATTGAAGACGGCACGATTATTTTCATTGGCGCGACCACCGAAAACCCCTCTTTTGAGCTCAACAGCGCGATTTTATCCCGCGCGCGGGTCTATCGCCTGAAGGGATTAGATACTCACGCCATCACACGCGTGCTGGAGCGCGCGCTGCAAGATGAAAAGTGCGGTTACGGTGGCCAGGCCATTGTGCTGGATGACAATTTGCTCACCATGCTGGCGGAATACGTCAACGGCGATGCACGCTTGGCGCTCAATTGCTTGGAGATGATGATCGACATGGCGAGCGAGCAAGACGGTGCGAAAACGTTGACGGTAGCACTGCTCACCGACGTGCTCGGCGAGCGGCAAGCCCGCTTTGATAAACAAGGCGATCGCTATTACGATCTCATCTCCGCTTTGCACAAATCGGTGCGTGGCTCAGCGCCTGATGCGGCGCTCTATTGGTATGCGCGCATCATCACCGCAGGCGGCGACCCGCTCTATGTCGCCCGCCGTCTGCTCGCCATCGCCTCAGAAGATGTGGGCAACGCCGACCCGCGTGCGATGCAAGTCGCCTTGGCAGCGTGGGATTGTTTTACTCGCGTGGGCGCTTATGAAGGCGAACGCGCCATTGCCCAAGCGATTGTGTATCTCGCCGTGGCGCCAAAAAGCAATGCGGTGCACACCGCCTTCAAAGCCGCTAAGCAGCACGCAACCGAAAGCCCCGATTTTGACGTGCCCGAGCACCTGCGCAACGCACCGACCAAGCTGATGAAAGAACTTGGTTTTGGCGCCGAGTATCGCTACGCCCACAACGAGGAAAATGCCTACGCCGCGGGTGAAAACTACTTCCCGCCTGAGCTGGCCGACACGCAATACTATTTCCCAACCGATCGCGGCGTGGAGGGCAAAATCAAGCAAAAACTCGATTGGCTCAAATCCCTCGACCAAGCCAGCCCCACCAAACGCTACTCAAAATAAACCGCACGTTAACGTGCGGTTTGATTTTATTTTTTGAGTTGATATGATGATCGCATGAAGATAGTGTAACTCAAAAGGTGATGTGATGCTTAACAGCCAAAAAAAGCAGTTTTTACGCCATAGCCTTGAGCAAGATTATGTGGTGTTGACAGATGTTGTGGTGGAAACGGTTGCCGACACCAAATCCGATATGCTGATGCTCGAGATGTCAGGTAAACGAGATGCCATTCAGCCGCAAGATAAGCAAGAGTTATTGGCATTGAAAAAAGCCTATTCCAATGTTTATAAAACGAACCCAGAACAGGCGGTAAATATTGTTGAGCGAATTTTTGAGCTAAATGAAAAATACGATAAATTGCGCATGCAGCTTTAGAGGTTCTTATGGCGAGAGATGCGAGAGTTGATGACATTCTAGTTGATAAAGTTTTTTATAATGAGTTAGAAGAAAATCACCTAAAAGCGCACAGCCAACCTAGTGTGATTTTTATCACTGGCGTGAGTGGCAGCGGTAAATCCACCTTTATTGATCAAATCGAAACCAATGCATTAAAAATCCAGCCTGATAATTATCGCAAACTTCACCCCAAATTAACCGAGTTTATCAGAAAAGTTGGCAGATATAATGCCCATAAAAAAACGGGTAATTATGCCTTTCGGTTTGCACTCGCGCTGCGAGACAAAGCCATTTCAAACAATATCAACGTGATTTATGAAGCGACTTTTTCAAAATTAGAAACAGCTGAAAATATCATTAAACCCTTTCGAGATGCTGGGTATCAAATAGTGATTGTGACATTGCCCATTGATGTTGATTTAAGCATACAGCGCAATAAAGATCGTTATGAAACTAAAAAATTACAAGATCACACAATTCCTCGGCTTGTGAGCCGTGAAGACATTGAAAACATGGCAAATGCTTATCAAAATGTGATTAGTGCATTGCAACAACAGGGTATTACAGTGATTTCCAGCACTGAGTTCGACCTCAGTGTCATTCATATGTGATTTCAAACGCCCCTCAAGTTGTATTTGAGGGGCAACCGCACTTTTATTCAAACAATTCGCTGTGGAGCTTGGCGACGATGTCGTTGGCGTGTTCACTTGGGACGAGCAGGCAGACGTTGTTGGTGCTCGCACCGTAGCCGACCATACGGATGTTGTACGGCTCAAGGGTGGTGAACAGGCGTTTGCCAACGCCGGCGGTGAGGTGCAAGTCGTTGCCGATAAGGGCGACGAGATCAAGGCCAGTGTCAACTTTGACGTGGCACACTTCGCTTAAGGCGTCCATCAGCTCGCTGGAGAGCATCGCTGCACCTGATGAGGCAGAGCCGGTTTTATCCAGAGTGACGGCCACGCTGACCTCAGAGGTGGTGACGGTGTCAACGGAGATTTTGTATTTTGCTAAAATGGCGAACACGTTGGCCAAAAAGCCCTGCGCGTGCAGCATACTCAGGCTGGTGAGCGTCAACAAGGTTTGGTCGCGTCGCAGTGCGATGGCGCGAAATGTTGGGCGCGGTTGCGGGTCACGTGTCACCCAGGTGCCGCCGGCATCCGGTGCTTTGCTGGAGCCAACATAGACCGGGATATTGCTGCGCACTGCTGGTAGCAGGGTGGCAGGGTGGAGCACTTTGGCACCGAAGGTGGCCATTTCCGCGGCTTCGGCAAAGCTCATGGTGTCGATTTTTTGCGCTTGTGGCACAATGCGTGGGTCGGTGGTGTAAATGCCAGGCACATCGGTCCAAATCAGCACATCTTTGGCGTTAAGCACCTCCGCTAACAACGCCGCGGAGTAGTCACTGCCTCCGCGGCCAAGGGTGGTGGTTTTGCCCAGTTCATCACGGCCGATAAACCCTTGGGTGATCACCAGCTCACCTTGGTCAATCAGCGGTTTTAAAACGTTGTCGCAATTTTTTTGTGTTTTGGCATCATCTGGGGCGGCTTTGCCATAGTGGCTGTTGGTGGCCACCAGTTGGCGCACATCAACCCAGGTGGCGCGGGTGTTGAGCTCGCGCAAAATATCAATAAATATTTTTGTCGACATCATCTCACCGTGGCTAATTAGCTCATCGGTTAGCGCGGGGGAGGTGGCCAGGCTGGCGGCTTCCGCTAAGCTTTTCACATTCGCCAGCAGGCGGTCAATTTCGCTACAAATGGCGCGGTTGTCTTTGATTTCATCTAAAATGGCGTATTGAATTTGATGCAATTGCGCCAGCAATTGCTCGCGTCGTGTGGCATCACAGCCGTTGGCCAGCTCGACTAAAATATTGGTCACGCCAGCGGAGGCGGAGAGCACCACCACGCGGGTGTTAGGGTCATTAATCACGATGCGCGCGCAGGCTTGCATGGCGGGGTAGTTGGCAACGCTGGTGCCACCGAATTTTGCAACTGAGAGATGTGACATAAAATTTCCTGTAATGTTAAACGATGGTTAAAATGTTTGATTGCGTAAACAGAAAGGAAAGTGCGGTTGGATTGAAGCACTCCATCACCTCGGTGATGACAGCCCTAGGGATTCAGCCCTAGCGGCCGATAAATGACATTGTCGGATGCCACTTACCTCGGCAACGCTCCCCTGATTATCTCCGCCCGACGCGTTGAGATAACTGCCTGACCGTTGCGCCTCTTCTGTTCACTCGCAAACGTGAACCTTTATAGAAATAACGGTTTATGCCAGCGTTGTCAACACAAAAGTGACTCAACTGGCGAAAAACCGCGCTTTGCCTTTTGGATCAAAAAAAGCCACTGCACGCAGTGGCTTTGAGGTTGTGTTTTGGTTGATTAGTTCAACTCTTTACGTAATTGTTTGGTGACGTTCACCATCACTTCCAACGCGGCGTTGGTTTCAGGCCAGGCGCGGGTTTTCAAGCCGCAGTCTGGGTTGACCCACAAACGCTCAGCGGGGATAACATCCAGCGCTTTACGCAGCAAGTGCTCGATTTCGCTCGCTTGTGGCACGCGCGGGCTGTGGATGTCGTAAACACCTGGGCCAATGTCGTTTGGATATTTGAAGTCACCAAAGGCGGTGAGCAGTTCCATATCTGAACGTGAGGTTTCGATCGTGATCACATCAGCATCCATTGAGGCAATCGCTGGCAGAATGTCGTTGAACTCAGAATAACACATGTGAGTGTGGATTTGAGTGGAGTCTTCTGCACCGTGTGATGTCAAACGGAACGCTTCTGTTGCCCAGTTGAGGTATTCATCCCAATCAGCGCGTTTGAGCGGCAAGCCTTCACGAATGGCTGGCTCGTCGATTTGAATCACTTTGATGCCTGCTTTTTCAAGGTCAAGCACTTCGTCATTCAATGCCAAGCCGATTTGTTTACACACTTGTGAACGCGGAATGTCGTTGCGTACAAATGACCATTGCAGCATGGTAACCGGGCCTGTGAGCATGCCTTTCATAGGTTTTTTAGTCAGGCTTTGGGCATAAGTTGACCATGAAACAGTCATCGGCTCTGGGCGGACCACGTCGCCGAAGATAATTGGTGGCTTAACGCAGCGGCTGCCGTAGCTTTGCACCCAACCGAATTTGGTGAACGCATAGCCGTCAAGCAATTCGCCGAAATATTCCACCATGTCGTTACGTTCTGCCTCACCGTGAACGAGCACGTCGAGATCCAATTTTTCTTGTTGTTCAACGATATAGGCGATCTCTTTTTTCATCGCCGCTTCGTAATCTTCAGCCGAGAGTGTGCCTTTTTTGAAGGCTGCACGGGCTTGGCGGATTTCGGTGGTTTGTGGGAATGACCCGATATTGGTGGTTGGCAACAATGGCAGCTTCAGCCATTCTTGTTGCAATTTAATCCGTTGCGCGAATGGGGATTTACGTTGATCCGCATTGGCTGGCAAATCTTTCAAGCGGGCAGCCACTTCTGGGCGGTGAATCGCTTTAGAGCTGGCGCGCGCATCAGCCGCGGCTTGGCTGGCGTCAAGTTCCGCTTGTACAGCGCTACGGCCGTCATTCAGTGCGGTTTTCAATACACGCAACTCGTCGACTTTTTGCAAGCAGAAGGCAAGCCATGAGTAGAGGTCTTGGTCTAATTTGGTTTCAACTGACAAATCATACGGCACGTGCAGCAGAGAGCAGCTTGGCGCGATCCACAAACGATCACCCAATTGCGCTTTTAATGGCTCAAGCACATCAAGCACGGCATTTAAGTTGGCACGCCAAATGTTACGCCCGTCGATCACGCCAGCAGAAAGCACTTTGTCATAATCTTTGAACGCGTCAATTTGTTCAGGTGCGCGCACCAAATCAAGGTGCAAGCCGTCGACTGGCAAACTTTTGAGTAAAGCCGCGTGTTCTGCCACCGAGCCGAAATAAGTTGCCAGCAATAATTTGGCATCCACTTTGCTCAATTGCGCGTAGGTGTCTTTGAAGGCATCCAGCCACGCTTGTGGCAAGTCAACGGCCAAAATTGGCTCATCGATTTGAATCCATTCACAACCTGCTTTGGCAACCGCACTTAAGATTTCTGCATAGACAGGCAACAGTTTTGGCAACAGTGACAAACGGTCAAACGCTTCTTTGCCTTTTTCTTTACCTAAGAACAAGAACGAGATTGGGCCCACTAAGGTGGCTTTCGGTGTCAAGCCAAGCGCTTTGGCTTCTTGCACTTGTTGTACATAATGCGCAGGGTTGGCTTTGAACTCGGTGTCTTTCAAAAATTCTGGCACGAGATAGTGATAGTTGGTATCAAACCATTTGGTCATTTCAATGGCGTGTTGTGTTTTGTTGCCGCGAGCCAGTTCGAAAAATTGTTCTAATGTCAATTTTTGACTGTCAAACCCAAAACGTGCTGGGATGGCGCCGGTGGCCACTTGCAGGTCTAAAATGTGATCATAGAACGTGAAATCAGCCACGGCCACGTAGTCCGCGCTCGCTTCAGCTTGGTGTTTCCAGTTTTTTTCACGCAGGGCTTTGGCTAAATCTAACAGATCTTGCTCGCCCAATTCTTTGCGCCAGTAACGCTCTTGCGCGAATTTTAATTCACGTTTTGCACCCACACGCGGAAAGCCGCTTAAATGAAATGTCGTCATAGTTTTCTCCAGTTTTATTTTTTTAATCTCAAATAGACGTCTAAATGTCTATCTGTGATGCAGAATGCAAGATTTTAGGGTATTATGCAACATCATAATTTTCACATAACTATGAATTTGATTAATGAAGCCGATATTTTTAGAACTACGCCATTTGAAAACTTTGGTTGCGCTGAAAGAGGCGGGCAGTGTTTCCCTTGCCGCACAGCGAGTGTACCTCACGCAATCTGCGCTGTCGCACCAAATCAAGCAGCTTGAAGAGCAATACGGCTTGACGCTGTTTGAGCGCAAAACCCAGCCGCTGCATTTCACTGCCGCCGGTGAGCGCTTGATCAAACTCGCCTACGACATTTTGCCAAAAATCGCCGAGGCTGAGCTTGACATTGTGCGCGTGAAAGAGGGCGACGCAGGTGAATTGCGCATTGCGGTGGAGTGCCACACCTGCTTTGACTGGCTGATGCCTGCGATGGACGCGTTCCGCCAGCATTGGCCGCTGGTGGAGTTGGATATTGTCTCTGGCTTTCATACCGATGCTATCGGGCTTTTGCTCACCCACCGCTCGGATTTGGCGATCGTCTCTGAAATTGAAGAAACCCCAGGCATTGTGCACAAACCGCTCTTTGCCTATGAAATGGTCGGCCTGTGCAGCAAAGATCATCCGCTGGCGAACAAAAACACTTGGCAGGCGGAGGA
The DNA here is from genome assembly GCF_014884965.1 of Spirabiliibacterium mucosae. Lineage (GTDB taxonomy): Bacteria > Pseudomonadota > Gammaproteobacteria > Enterobacterales > Pasteurellaceae > Spirabiliibacterium > Spirabiliibacterium mucosae. The sequence continues at coordinate 63,682 of NZ_JABTBO010000006.1, forward strand.
TTTTATCGATGAGACCTTGATCACCTATCCCGTGCCTGATGATATGCTGGATTTGGTGCGCAAAGTGCTCAGCCCGAAAGGCATCCGCCCTGAGAGGCGCACCAGCGAGCTGACGATTGCCATTATTCAATTGGTGGCTAGCCGCCGTGGTGTGGCCGCGCTGCCGTATTGGGCGGTGTTGCCGTATCTTGAACGCGGCTATGTGGTGGCGCGCAAAATCACCCGCAAAGGGCTTTTCAGCCAACTTTATGCCGCCATGCGTGAAACCGACGCCGAGCGCGCCTTTATGCAGGATTTTTATCACACCGTGAAAGCGAAAAGTTTTGCAAGCTTGCCAGGCCTGGCACCGCTGGAAAAATAAAAGTGCGGTCAAAACCGCACTTTACCTTTAGCTAATTAAATCAATCTGTTCCATCGCCTGCTCGATATAATCCCCGCCAAAGCGGTGGCTGAAGTTGAGCAGATAATAGAGCTGATAAATGGTTTGGCGATAGGCATAACCTTGATCGATTGGGCAAATCTCGCTGTAACCTTGATAAAACGCCTCAAGATCATGTTCAAACAGCGCATTGAGTGCCAAATCGCACTCGCGATCGCCCCAATAGCACGCGGGGTCAAATAGCACAATTTCCCCTTGGCTGAGGCCTTGATTTTTGCGGCAAAACGCGCCGTGCAGCAGGGCAGGCTGCGGCTGGTGTTTTGCAAGGTGAAAGCTCACCGCCGAGATAATATTTTCAAAATTACCAAAATTAATGCCCTTTTCTTTGCACAATTGCAGCTGCCAACCAATGCGGTTTTCAGCAAAAAAGGTGCTCCAATTTTTGCGCCAGGCGTTGGGTTGATAAACCGGCCCAAGCCAGGTGTCGTAGTCAAAGCCGTAGCTGTCGGTGGTATTGAAACTGTGCAGCCGCGCCAGCTGGCGGCCCAGCTCGCCAAAGTGTGCGGGGGAAATCGGCTCAAGCGGGAGGTATTCCATCACGATAAAGCTGCTGTTTTCCGAGCAGCCCACGCCGTAAACGCGCGGCACGCGCACGGTTTTGGTGGCGGCAAGCGCTTCAAGCTGGTCGGCCTCTGCGCGGAAGGTGGAGCGAAAAGTGCGGTCATTGGCTTTCACAAACACAGGCAGCGTGCCGTCGTCAATCACCCACGCGTGGTGTTGCTCGCCGTCTTGCACCGCCTCTTTCGACTTGATTGAATAATATGCGCCGAGCTGATCGGCTAACAGTTGCGAAATCGCTTTCCACATATTCCACCCCCTTGGCTATTATCCTATTGTTATTGTATAGCATTTTGCGCGCGCGCACTGCGATTTCAGCAAACAAACCGCACTTTTGTGATCAAGCTCTCAATAAAAGTGCGGTTGGGCGAAAATGGTGCTATACTATCGCCCCTATTAGCTTGTGCTTGCCTCGACATTGTGGGTCAAGGCCGCATGAGCTGTGATTATTTTTTCAACCACATGTTGCCTTACGTAGGGGCGACCACTGTAAAAGGACATTTTATGCCAGTTATTACTTTACCCGATGGCTCAAAACGTGAATTTGAGCACGCTGTATCCGTTCATGACGTTGCCGCCAGCATTGGCAGCGGCTTGGCCAAAGCCTGTATTGCAGGGCGTGTGAATGGCGAGCGCAAAGACGCCTGCGATCTCATAACCGATGACAGCACATTGGAAATCATCACCGCCAAAGACGAAGACGGGTTAGAAATCATCCGCCACTCGTGCGCACACTTGTTGGGCCACGCGATCAAGCAACTTTTCCCCGATGTAAAAATGGCGATTGGGCCGACGATCGACAATGGCTTTTATTACGATGTGGATCTCGACCGCTCTTTGACTGCTGAAGACATTGACGCGCTCGAAAAACGGATGCTGGCGCTGGCGAAAACTGACTACGACGTGGTGAAAGAAGTGGTTGACTGGCAAAAAGCCTACGACACCTTTAAAGCGCGCGGTGAAGAATACAAACTGGCCATTTTGGATGAAAATATCCCGAAAGACGCCACCCCTGCGCTTTATCATCACCAAGAATACATTGATATGTGCCGCGGCCCACACGTGCCGAACATGAAATTCTGCCACCATTTCAAGCTGCAAAAAGTGGCGGGCGCCTACTGGCGCGGTAATTCCGACAACAAAATGCTGCAACGCATCTACGGCACCGCGTGGGCGGATAAAAACAACTAGCCGCTTATTTGCAACGCCTTGAAGAGGCCGCCAAACGCGACCACCGCAAAATCGGCAAAGCGCTTGATCTCTACCACATGCAAGAAGAAGCGCCAGGCATGGTGTTTTGGCACAACAATGGCTGGACGATTTTCCGCGAGCTGGAAACATTCGTGCGCACTAAATTGAAACAATACGATTATCAAGAAGTGAAAGGGCCATTTATGATGGATCGTGTATTGTGGGAGCGCACTGGCCACTGGCAAAACTACGGTGATTTGATGTTCACCACTTCATCGGAAAACCGTGAATACGCCATCAAACCGATGAACTGCCCAGGGCACGTGCAAATTTTCAACCAAGGGCTGAAATCGTACCGTGATTTGCCACTGCGCATGGCCGAGTTTGGCTCATGCCACCGCAACGAGCCGTCGGGCTCCCTGCACGGCTTGATGCGCGTGCGCGGGTTTACCCAAGATGATGCGCATATTTTCTGTACCGAAGAGCAGGTGGAAGGCGAAGTAACCTCGTGCATCAAAATGGTGTATGACATTTACAGCACCTTTGGCTTTAAAGACATTGATGTCAAACTCTCCACCCGCCCAGAATCACGCATCGGCAGTGATGAAATGTGGGATAAAGCGGAGGCTGACCTTGCCGCTGCACTTGAGCACAACGGCTTAAAATTTGAAATTCAAGAAGGCGAAGGCGCGTTCTACGGCCCGAAAATTGAATTCACATTGCACGACTGCCTTGACCGCGAATGGCAATGCGGCACCATCCAGCTCGACTTCGCGCTGCCTGGCCGCTTGAATGCCTCTTATGTGGCGGAAGACAACGAGCGCAGAACGCCGGTGATGATCCACCGTGCGATTTTAGGCTCCCTTGAGCGCTTTATCGGGATTATCACCGAAGAATACGCCGGCTTCTACCCAGCGTGGCTAGCGCCAACTCAAGCGGTGGTGATGAACATCACCGACAGCCAATCGGATTATGTGCAACAGGTTGCGAAAAAACTCTCCGACGCTGGCCTGCGGGTGAAAACCGATCTACGCAATGAAAAAATCGGCTTTAAAATCCGCGAACACACCTTGCAACGCGTGCCGTATATGCTCGTGTGCGGTGACAAAGAGATGGCAGAAGGCAAAATCGCCGTGCGCACCCGCAAAGGTAAAGACCTTGGCGCCATCGCCGTGGATGAGTTTGTGGAACAACTCAAACAACAAGTCCACAACCGTGAACTCAAGCTCACCAGCGAAGAGTAATAAGAAAAGCAAGCCTTGGGCTTGCTTTTTTATTGCGAAGAATAAACTATGAGCAAATTATTGAATTTTTTATCCAAATGTAAACCAAGGCATTTCGTCTGTTTGTTCTTTGCCTATCTTTTTATTTACCGTTTCAACCTTGGATTATTGCCGAAATCACCACCCCTATCCGTGCCAAAATGATAGAGAAAGATGCCATTAAAATTTATGTCAAACCCGATGAATGGCGTAGGTTGAGAGGAATCACCACCGTTGCAACCCCTTCGACTCCACCGTTAGAATGGAAGTTTTTACGGGAAGTTGAGCACAGTGATATTCAATTTCCTAAAATGCTTGAGTTTGAAGGGCGAATTTATGATGCCAGTTTTATTGATGAAAAAACACGTATTATTTTATATGATCATTATAATAGAAAGGATAGAAAAAGCTTTGGGGGTTGTGTTTTTGATGCAACTTATTATCTGTACTATGATCCGATAATTCATAAAATTATAGCTTCAGTTCAAGATGTTTATGGGCTTTATCCTGCATATCTTGCTGGTGGTTATAAAAGCGTTGGAGATACAGATAATGATGCAAAATTAGACGACTATTTACAGCAATATTATAATTTCTAATAAGGAACTCTTTTATGAGTACTGGGAATAAAATATTGTTAGCATCTGCCTTGTATTCTAATAGCCCACGAAAGCAAAGTGCGGTCAGCGCTTGCAAATCATTTTAAGAGTGCGTATAATCCGTGCGTTATGCTTTTTCGAAAGCTTGAGGGCTGCCAAGTGCGGCGAAATTTTAACCAGTAAAGGAATGAGATTATTAAGACTGTGAAAAGAGTTCAAGCAAATCGCCCGAATCGTATTAATGAAGAAATCAAAGTGAAAGAAGTTCGTTTGATTGACGCCGAAGGCGAGCAAGTTGGGATTGTCGATATTCAAGAAGCGTTGGAAAAAGCGGAAGCAGCCGCGCTTGATTTAGTGGAAATCAGCCCGAATGCGGAGCCACCAGTGTGCCGCATTATGAACTACGGTAAATTCCTCTACGAAAAAGTAAAATTGCCAAAGAGCAAAAGAAAAGCAAAAAGTTGTTCAGGTTAAGGAAATCAAATTCCGACCTGGTACAGACGAGGGTGACTATCAGGTAAAACTACGCAGCCTGACACGTTTCCTCGAAGATGGGGATAAAACCAAAATCACTATCCGCTTTCGCGGACGTGAAATGGCCCATCAACAAATCGGGGTCGATCTGCTTGAGCGTGTGAAAAACGATCTCGCAGACATCGCCGTGGTGGAGTCCGCTCCATCCAAACTGGAAGGCCGTCAAATGGTGATGGTGCTTGCCCCTAAGAAAAAGTAATGAGGCTTGCAAGTTAAGAGTGCAACCGCACTTTTACGCCTGATTATTTTGTTTGATTAACAATACAATGCGGAGTTATCCAAATTATGCCAAAAATTAAAACAGTACGCGGTGCTGCGAAGCGTTTCAAAAAAACAGCTTCTGGCGGTTTTAAGCGTAAACAATCTCACTTGCGTCATATTTTGACCAAGAAGTCAACTAAACGTAAACGTCATTTGCGCCATAAATCCATGGTTGCCAAATCCGATCAAGTATTAGTCGTTGCTTGTTTGCCGTACGTCTAGTTCATCTTAGTTAAAAATATTCAAGGAGATTCCCTATGGCCCGTGTAAAACGTGGTGTTGTTGCCAGAGCTCGTCATAAGAAAGTTCTTAAGGCTGCTAAAGGTTATTATGGTGCGCGTTCTCGCGTGTATCGCGTTGCTTTCCAAGCGGTTATCAAAGCAGGTCAATATGCCTACCGTGACCGTCGTCAACGCAAACGTCAATTCCGTCAATTGTGGATCGCGCGTATCAACGCAGCGGCTCGTCAAAACGGATTGTCTTACAGCCGTTTCATCAATGGTTTGAAAAAAGCCTCTGTTGAAATCGACCGTAAAATTTTGGCAGACATTGCTGTATTCGACAAAGTGGCATTCACAGCCTTAGTTGAAAAAGCAAAATCTGCACTGTAACTTGCTTGCAAGTGATAAAAGGAACGTTCGCGTTCCTTTTTTATGCCTCAAACCGCACTTTGCACCGTGGTGTTGTGATTGCAATTTTGTGCAAAGTTGCGCACAATAGAGTTTTGATTGAACCGCACGTTGCGTGCTTTTATTTTAAGGAAATATCATGAAAAATGGTTGGTTATTATTGTCATCGCGGTGATCGCAGGCTTCACGTTGATGTCGAGCTACAACGGCTTGGTGCGCGCGGAAGAGCAAATTAACTCGGTGTGGGCGAATGTGGAAACCCAATATCAACGCCGCGCTGAATTGATTCCAAATTTGGTCAACACTGTAAAAGGCCAAGCGAATTTTGAACGCGAAACCCTCACCGCCGTGGTAGATGCTCGCTCAAAAGCGTCACAAACCAAAATTGACCCAGCGAACATGACCCAAGAACAGTTGAACCAATTCCAACAAAATCAAGGCGAGGTCAGCTCTGCGTTGTCACGTTTGTTGGTCACCGTTGAGCGTTACCCAGAATTGCGCGCCAACGATGGATTTTTAAACCTGCAAGCCCAGCTTGAAGGCACGGAAAACCGCATCAACAAAGCGCGCAACGACTTCAACGCCGCAGCGAAAGAGTACAACCAAAAAGTGCGCCAATTCCCAACTAAACTGGTGGCGATGCTGTTTGGCTTTAAAGACAAACCGTATTTCAAAGCACAAGCGGGCTCTGAAAACGCACCTGTCGTGAACTTCAACTAAAAGTGCGGTTTTATGCCTTTATTTGCAAAATCAGCCATTGACACCGCCGCAGTGGAAGCGGCGATTAGCGCTTTAGAAAAGCGCTCGTCGGCCGAGCTGCGGGTGTTTATCGAAAAAAACGCCAAGTTGGGTGATGCGTTATCCCACACCACGCCCGTTGTGGCACGTGCTGAGCAGGTGTTTGCCGAGCTTGGCATGGCGCAAACGGCCTTACACAATGGTGTGTTGATTTATGTGGCGCTCAATCAGCGCCAATGCGCCGTGATTGGCGACAGTGGCATTGATTGCTGCGTGGAGGCGGCATTTTGGCAGCAGTGTTGTGATGTGATTTCACAACACGCCAGTGTGGACGCCCTCACTCACGGCATCATCAATGCCATTGAGCTGATTGGTGAGCGCTTGGCAGAACACTTCCCGTATCAAGATGACGACGTTGATGAGCTGCCAAATGAGGTGATTATCCGATGAAATACCTACACCGCACTTTGCTGCTGCTCTTGGCCTTAGTAGCCTGCGTTGCCCATGCGGCGAGCGAATTCCCGCCTGTGCCGTCGCCGTTTCGCTATGTTAATGATTACACTCACACATTGACAGCGGCGCAAACCCAAACGCTGGAGAGCTATTTGCAGGATTACAGCCGCAAAACCAGCTCGCAAATCACGGTGGTGATGCTCCCCAGTGTCGGCGACAACGACATCTCTGAATATGCCTTTGCCTTGGGTGACCACTGGGGTGTGGGGCGAAAAAATTTAGACAACGGCGTGTTGATGCTGATTGCGAAAAATGATCGCAAAATGTTCATCGCTACCGGCCGTGGGCTTGAAGGCGCACTGCCCGATGCGTTGCTCTCGCAGCTGATTCGCCATGAAATCACGCCGCAATTTAAGCAAGGCAACTATTTCCAAGGCATTGCCAACGGCGTGCAGGCGATCATCAAAGCCAGCGTGGGGGAATACGCCCCGCAAGCACCAGCAGATGAGGATAACACCGTAGGCTGGCTGATTGGCTTGGCGGTGCAGCTGTTTATCTTGTTTGTCTTTATCCAAATCCTGCGTGGGCACCGCAGTGTGTATGTCAGCCCAAGCAATGTGGAAGGTGCGCTGAGACGCTCGCGTTCTCGTCACGACCGTGGCGGGTTTGGCGGTGGCTTTGGTGGCGGTTTCGGCGGAGGCGGCTTTGGTGGTGGCAGCGGCGGCGGATTCGGCGGTGGCGGATTCGGTGGCGGTGGCGCCGGCGGCAGTTGGTAAAATAAAAAGTGCGGTTTGACCGCACTTTTATTTTTTGTTAGTTGGCTTTGCTTGTTTCAAGCCGCTCAAAGCGCAATACGTAATTTTCCAAATAACGCAGCAGCACGGTGGCAATGGCGGTGATGACGAGATAAATCACCCCAGCCAAGCCGTAGATCAGCAAGGCGTCGTATTGCGTGCCGTAAAGCTGGCGGGCGTAACCCATGATGTCCATAATGGTGATGGTCGAGGCCAGCGACGTGCCTTTAAACACCAAGATGATCTCATTGGTGTACGACGGCAAAGCGCGTTTTAAGGCGAACGGCACCAAAATGTGCAGGGTTTGCCAGCGGCTTAAACCCAGTGCGGCGGTGCCTTCCCATTGGCTTTTCGGGATGGCTTTCACCGCGCCATAGAACAATTGGGCAGAGTAGGCCGCCGAGTTGAGCGCCAAGGCCAGCATCGCGCAAAACCACGCATCAGAGAGCAAATGCCAAAATGGACTTTCGATAATCCATTGAAATTGGCCAGGGCCTGCATAAATTAAAAAGATTTGCACCAACAGTGGCGTGCCGGTGAACACGGTGATGTAGCCATTAACCAGCATTTTCAGCCAGCGCAAATTGGAGGCTAAAATAAAGGTGAAGACAATGGCGAGCACAAAGGCCACGGCAAGCGAGACGAGTGTAAGCAGCAAGCTCGTTGGGATGCCTTGTGCGATAGTGGCAAAATAATCGCTAATCATGCGCCCTCCCGCTCAAAGCGTGTGAACCGTTGCTCAAGGTGACGAATGCCGATTTTGCTCACAATGGTGATCACCAAATACAAAATCGCCGCCAGCCCATACCACGTAAACGGCTGGTGGGTGTTGGCGTTATTCAATTCTGCTTGGCGCATAATGTCACTCACCCCAATCAAAGAGACAAGTGCGGTGTCTTTGAGCAGCACCAACCACTGATTGCTCAAGCCCGGCAGCGCATGGCGCCACACTTGCGGCATAATCACATGAATGAACGCCTGCGCGCGTGTCAGCCCCAAGGCAGCGGCGGACTCCCATTGCCCCAAGGCGATGGCCTGAATGGCACCACGCAGGGATTGAGAAGCATAGGCGGCAAAAATAATCGCCAGCGCAATCACCCCGCAACCAAAGGCGCCAAACTCGACATAGTCGCCCGTTATCATAAACAGCACTTGGGTGGAGCCATAGTAAATAAGAAACACCACCAAGATTTCAGGCAAGCCGCGAAATAGCGTGAGCAAAACCGAGGTGGAAACTCGTAACCATTTGAATTTCGCCGTTTCCAGCACCACAAAGAGGATGGACAGCACCATCCCCAGCAGCAGTGCGCACAACGCCAGCCCGATGGTCATCAAGGTGGCGTTGAGCATCAGCGAAAGGAAGTTATTAAACATAACGCCAGCTTATTATTTTCCGCTCATCCATTTGTCGTAGATTTTTTGGTATTCGCCATTGGCTTTAATGGCGGCCAAGCCTTTGTTGAGCTGCTCTAAAAGTGCGGTATTGCTCTTATTCACCGCAATGCCCATGCCGGTGCCGAAGAATTTCGGATCAGTCACTTTTTCACCCGCGAAGGCAAGGTTGTCGTCGGATTTCATCCAGTCAGCCAGCACCGCAGTGTCACCGAAGATCAAGTCAATACGGCCGTTTTTCAAATCCAGCACCGCACTTTGCAAGGTGGCGTATGCATTGGCTTTGTATTGTTTGTCGTTTTCAGCCACATATTGTTGGAAAGTGGTGCCGTTTTGCACGCCAACGGTTTTCGCGCTCTCACGGGTTGCTTTGCCTTTCACGCCGATGAAGCTGGCAGAGCTGTCGTAGTACGGGTCAGAGAAGCTCACTTGTTTGGCGCGATCGTCGGTGATGTCGATGGCAGAAATCGCCGCGTCAAAACGTTTGAATTTCAAGCCAGGGATAAGGCTGTCAAACGCTTGGTTTTGGAAGGTGCAGTTGGCTTTGATTTCAGCACAAATGGCGTTGGCGATATCAATATCAAACCCGACGATTTTGCCGTTGGAATCGGTGTTTTCAAACGGAGGGTAGGTCGGCTCGGTGGCAAAGGTGATATCCAATGCGCTGGCGCTCATCGCGGTGGTGGCGAAAAGTGCGGTCAGTAATACTTTTTTCATGTTATCTCCTTAAGTGAATGTTGTGTTTAGTGTGATAAATATTGGGCAAAGGCCTCGGTTTGTGGGTTTTCAAAGCAGCTTGAATCGCCCATTTCGACAATGTGGCCGTGCTCCATGTAGATGACTTTGGTCGCCACTTTGCGTGCCACCGCCACCTCGTGGGTGACGATCACCTGCGTGATGCCCATACCTTGCAGCTCTTGAATAATCGCCACCACTTGCGCGGTGATTGCAGGGTCCAGCGCGGCGGTCGGCTCATCAAACAGCAGCACTTGCGGCTTCATCATCAAAGCGCGTGCAATGGCCACCCGCTGTTGCTGGCCGCCGGATAAATGCAAAGGGTAGCGATCGGCGTGCTCTTCCACCCGCAGGCGTTTGAGCAGGCGCTGGGCGCGTTCAATGGCATCGGTCTTGCTCATGCCGAGCACTTTCATCGGCGCTTCAATCAAATTTTGCAGCACCGTGTAGTGCGGCCACAGGTTGTATTGTTGAAACACCATGCCCACGTCGGTGCGCAATTTGCGGATTTTTTTCGGGTCGGTTTTCGCAAGACTTAAATCAAACTCATTGCCCGCGATGGTCAGTCGGCCAGATTGGGGCGTTTCAAGCAAATTCAAGGTGCGGATCAACGTACTTTTGCCCGCACCACTGGAGCCGAGCAATACCACGATGTCGCTGCTGTTGGCTTCAAAATTGATATCAAAGAGGGCTTGTTTTTTGCCGTAGAAAAAATTGAGATTTTCAATGCGAATGCTCATCTCGAGTGCCTTTGCTGATAAATGATGCTAAATGGTAATCACAAATCGGCTTTTATGCAAATAATTTTTCATAAAAAAGGCAAAAAATGGCATAAAAATTCAATTTATTGCATTTTTTGTGCATAGATAGGCGTTAAGGGGAAACGGGGCAGCGCCCCGTGGTGGTGAAAAGTTAGGCTTTTTCCATTTCCGCTTCAATCAACATAATCAAAATATGGATGACTTTGATATGCACTTCTTGAATGCGATCGGCATAGCCAAAGTGCGGTACGCGAATCTCCACATCGGCCAGCCCCGCCATCTGCCCACCGTCTTTGCCCGTGAGGGCGATCACGTTCATGCCTTTGGCGCGCGCAGCAGCAATGGCATTGAGGATGTTTTTCGAATTGCCCGAGGTGGAAATGCCCAGCAGCACATCGCCTGTGTGCCCCACCGCCTCAACATAGCGCGAGAAGACAAAATCATAGCCAAAATCGTTGCTCACGCAGCTCAAATGGCTTGGGTCTGAAATGGCAATGCCCGGGTAGCCTGGGCGATTTTCGCGGTAGCGGCCGGTGAGCTCTTCAGCAAAGTGCATTGCATCACAATGCGAGCCACCATTGCCACACGAGAGCACCTTGCCGCCTTGCTTGAAACTCGCCGTAAGCAGCTTTGCCGCCTGCTCAATGTGTGCAATGTTGTCATCGTCACTTAAAAACGCATCCAACACGCCTGCTGCCTCACTCAACTGTGCCTTGATTTGATCAAAATACATATCTGCTCCTTTGAATTGGTCGTGAGGATACAATACCTGATTACGCCAATTTCGCCAACAGTTGTGTGACAAAATCTAACCGCTCAACTGCGCCCTCAAGTGCGGTGGAAAAGCGGAATTTGGCCGGCCCGTCAAAGCGGAAAACGCCAGGGTTTTCACGGATTAGAGCCAAAAACGGCTGCGGGTCAAGCTCCACGTTGGGTTTAAACTCAATATGCCCGCCTTGCGCGTAGGCTTCAATTTTTTGAATGCCGAGCGGCTTGGCCTGCTGGCGCAGCTGGGCAATTTGCATCAAGTTTTTCGCTGCTTGTGGCAGCGCGCCGAAGCGGTCAATCAATTCCACTTTCAGCTCATCGAGCCCTTGGCTGTCGCTGGCGCTGGCAATGCGTTTGTAAAACGACAGGCGCATATTCACATCCCCCAAATAATCCTCTGGCAGCAAGGCTGGGATGCGCAGGTCAATGTCCACTTGCTGTGCGGTGAGCTCATCTAGGCTCGCCTCACGGCCGTTTTTGAGCGCGTCGACCGCACTTTCCAGCAGCTCCATATAAAGCGAAAAGCCAATCGACTCAATCTGCCCACTTTGCTCCGCGCCAAGCAGCTCGCCGGCGCCGCGGATCTCTAAATCGTGGGTGGCGAGCACAAAGCCGGCGCCAAGGTTGTCAAGGCTTTCGAGCGCTTCAAGGCGTTTGCGCGCGTCAGGCGTCATGCGTTTAGGGTGCGGTGTGAGCAAATAGGCGTAGGCTTGATGGTGCGAGCGCCCCACGCGGCCACGTAATTGATGCAGTTGCGCCAGGCCAAATTTGTCCGCCCGCTCAATGATGATGGTGTTCGCACTCGGCACGTCAATGCCCGTTTCAATAATGGTGGAGCAGACCAACACGTTATAACGCTGGTGATAAAAATCACTCGTCACGCGCTCAAGCTCGCGCTCGCGCATTTGCCCATGGCCAATGGTGATGCGCGCCTCTGGAATTAGCTCGGCGAGCGTTTCGGCGCAATTTTCAATGGTGGAGACATCATTATGCAAGTAATACACCTGCCCGCCGCGCAAAATTTCCCGCAGCACCGCCTCGCGAATGGTGAGGGGGTCACTTTGGCGCACAAAGGTTTTGATCGTCAGCCGTCGCGCCGGAGGCGTGGAGATGATGGAGAGATCGCGCATGCCGCTCATCGCCATGTTGAGCGTGCGTGGGATTGGCGTGGCAGTGAGGGTGAGAATGTCCACATTAGCGCGCAGCTGTTTGATCTTCTCTTTTTGGCGTACACCAAAGCGGTGCTCTTCGTCCACCACCAGCAGGCCAAGGCGCTTGAATTTCACATCCGATTGCAGCAACTTGTGGGTGCCGATCAAAATATCCACCTTGCCTTCGGCCAAATCGGCTAAAATTGCCTTTTGCTCTTTCGCGGTTTTGAAGCGCGAGAGCACCTCCACGTTCACCGGCAAATTGGCAAAGCGGTCTTTAAAGTTGTCATAATGCTGTTGCGCCAGCAGTGTGGTGGGCACCAGCACGGCCACTTGGCGGTTGTTGTTGACCGCCAAAAACGCAGCGCGCATCGCCACTTCTGTTTTGCCAAAGCCAACATCGCCACACACCAAGCGGTCCATCGCTTTGGGCTGGCACATGTCACTGATCACGGCGTTGATCGCCATCGCTTGATCGGCGGTTTCTTCAAACGGGAAGCTGTCGCAAAACTGCTTAAATTCCTCACGGTTGTACTCAAAGGCAAAGCCCGTTTGTGTTTCGCGCTTGGCGTAAACGTCCAACAGCTCGGCGGCCACGTCGCGGATTTTCTCCGCCGCGCGGTTGCGTGCTTTGGCCCAAGCATCACTGCCGAGCTTGTGCAGTGGCGCGGTGTCTTCATTGCCGCCGACATAACGGCTGAGCAAATGCAGTGAGGAAACAGGCACATACAATTTGGCCTCATTGGCGTATTCCAGCACCAAATATTCTGCCGCTATGCCGCCGGCCTCCAGGGTGGTCAAGCCGCCGTAGCGCCCCACACCGTGCTCCAAATGCACCACGGGTTGGCCGAGTTTGAGCTCCGCGAGGTGGCGAATGAGGGTGTCGGGGTTGATGCTTTTGCGCGCATCGCGCTTGCGTTGCTGCACCCGCTCACCGAGCAAGTCTGTTTCCGTGACGATCGCTACGGTTTGATTCGCAAAACCGTGCTCAAGCTGGCTGATAAGCACGTTGACCGCACTTTGGCATTCGCCCAAGCTGGCGGCAAAGTGCGGTTTGAGTTTCAGCGGCTTGAGCAAATCAAGCAGGGTTTCGCGCCGGCCTTCAGATTCGACAGAAAAAACAATTCGCCCTGCAAAGCCCTCTTGGAATTGACGCAGCGCTTGCAGCGGCTCTTTGCTTTGGTTTGCCAACGCCAGGTTTGGCAGCGGCTCAACGGCCAGATTAGTTTGGCGCACCGAATTGCGCAATTTTTCCGGCGTGAAGGTGATTTGCGGGTAATCTTTCAGCGCGCGATTCACCGCCTCAGGTCGCAGCCAGAGCTCATCGGGCGGCAGCAGCGGGCGCATCGGGTCAACTTTACGGCTGTCAAAACGTGTTTGCGTGTCGGCAAAAAAGCGCTCAGCTTTATCCCCATTATTGGCATAATTGATAAACAGCGCGCCTTCGGGCAGGTAGTCAAACAAGGTTGCCATCTGCTCAAAAAAGAGCGGTTGCCAATATTCAATCCCCGCGGCCAGCGTGCCTTTAGAAATTTGCTGATAAATATGCTCGCTGTCGCGGCGGATTTCAAAGCGTTCACGAAATTGGGTGCGGAAAAACTCAATCGCTTTGTCGTCGGTTGGGAACTCGTGCGCCGGCAGCAAATTGATTTGCGCGATGGTGTCTAAGCTGCGCTGGCTGTCAACATCAAAGGTGCGGATGGTGTCGATTTCATTATCAAAAAAGTCTAACCGAAACGGCACATCGCTGCCCATCGGGAAGAGGTCAAGCAGTGCGCCACGAATGGCAAATTCACCGTGCTCAAGCACTTGTTCTACCGCGCGGTAGCCCGCACTTTCAAGCTGGCGGCGAAATTGCTCAATCTTGAGCGTATCGCCTGATTTGACCAGCAAAACGTTATTTTGCAAAAAGTGCGGTGGGCACAGGCGCTGCATCAAGGTGTTGACTGGCAAAATAAACACGCCGTGGCGTGATTGCTGCAGGAAAAACAGCGCGCTTAAGCGAGCCGAGATAATATCTTGGTGCGGCGAAAAGCTGTCATAAGGCAACGTTTCCCAATCCGGGAAAAAGCACACCGGCAGCGTGCTCAACGAGCGCAGTTTTTTCTCGAGATTGAGCGCGGCGCGGGTGTCAGGTGTCACCACCACGCACAAGCGCGCCGATTGCTCAGCAATTTGGGCAATGGCAAGCACATCGGCATCACCAATGTGGTTGCCTAAGCGTTTATGATCCCCTGCAAGCGCGGGCAGGGGCAAGTTGAATAAAGGCTGCATATTTTTTAGGTTAAAATAAAAAGCCTAGTTTACTCAAGCTTGCCCTCAAAAGCAAAGTGCGGTTGAGCCGTGCTATGAGTTATTCGCCTGCGCAGAACAAGCCCTGTGATCATTAATCACAAGGCACGATTTTGATGGCCAAGCCACCGGTAGCCGTTTCGCGGTATTTGGCGTTCATGTCTTTGCCTGTTTCAAACATGGTTTCAATCACTTTATCAAGGGTGACTGACGGGCGGGTGGTGCGCCGCAGCGCCATGCGGCTGGCGTTGATGGCTTTCACCGCGGCGATGGCGTTGCGCTCAATGCACGGCACTTGCACCTGGCCGTTGACGGGGTCGCAGGTCAGCCCAAGGTTGTGCTCCATCGCGATTTCAGCGGCAATGCACACCTGCTCAGGGCTGCCGCCGAGAATTTCGGTCAAGCCGGCCGCTGCCATTGAGCAGGCCACGCCCACCTCACCTTGGCAGCCCACCTCGGCGCCTGAAATGGAAGCATTCATTTTATACAGCGAGCCAATCACGCCGCAGCTAAGGAGATAGCGCTCAATGATGTCGTCGTTAAGCGGTGAGATAAACTGTTGATAATAGGCCAACACCGCCGGCACAATGCCGCAGGCGCCGTTAGTTGGTGCAGTCACCACCCGCCCGCCAGCGGCGTTTTCTTCATTCACGGCCAGCGCGAACATATTGACCCAATCGATGATCTTCATCGGGTCGTTTGACAGCGTATTGTTGGATTCCAGCAAGCGGCGCAACGCGGTGGCGCGACGGGGCAGCTTGAGCTTGCCAGGCAAAATGCCCTCGGTGTGCATGCCGCGTTGAATGCACGCCCACATCGTCGCCCAAATGTGATGCAAATAGGCCTTCACCTCCGCCATTGGGCGCAGGGCACATTCGTTTTTCAGCATAAAGGTGGAAATGGCAATGCCGTGGCTGTCGCAAGCGGCGAGCACATCTGCAGCACTGGCATAGGGCAGCGGCAACGGCTGCGGGGCAGTTTCGACTTGGTTAAAATGCGCTTCATCAACAATAAAGCCACCGCCGATGGAGTAATATGTTTGTGAATAGCAAAGCTCGCCGCCGGCAAAGGCGCGAAAGCGCATACCGTTTTCATGCAGCGGTAAAAAAGTGCGGTGAAACACCAAATCCCGCGCGCGAATGAAGACGATGGATTTGCTGGAAGTGAGTGCTAGCTGCTGGTCGCGCTCAACGCGCTCAAGAAAGTGCGGTATCGCCTCAATCTCCACATCATCGGGGCTGAAGCCAGCCAGCCCAAGCAAAAGTGCGGTGTCGGTGCTGTGGCCAAGGCCGGTGAGCGAAAGCGAGCCGTAAATGCCCACTTCAATGCGCTCAACGCCATCAAGCAGGCCTTGTTGCGCAAGCTCTTGCACAAAGGCGCGTGCGGCTTTCATCGGCCCCACGGTGTGTGAGCTCGACGGCCCAATGCCCACTTTGAAAAGGTCAAATACTGAAATCATTAACGCCCCGCCAAAAACGCCTGCAGATGCTCTAAAAATGCCACAAAATCATCACTGCCGCAACTGGCGACAAGCTCGGCGTCATATTCATGCAAGGCGTCGTCAAACATTTCATCATAAGGCGCACCTAGGCTGTGGGCCAGCACGCACACATCACAGCCATCAAAGATGAGGTCAAACTCATGACCAGGCACGGTTTCAACCGCACTTTGGTGGTGAGCGATGGCGCGTTCAATGCGCGCTTTCAGTGCGCTGATGGCCTCAGCTGTGTGGGGCAGCTCGTCATTGGCCCAGCGGGCAATCGCCTCGTGGCCCATGGAGCATTTCACCACCAAGGTGTGCGTGGCATCAAACGAAAATTGGTAATCCATCCGCCTTAAATGCTAAAAGACGAGCCGCAGCCGCAGGTGGTGGTGGCATTCGGGTTGTCGACGATAAAGCGCGAGCCTTCAAGTCCTTCGGTGTAGTCCACGGTGCCACCGATCAAATATTGCAAACTCATCGGGTCAATCACCAGCGCCACGCCGTTTTTCTCGATGGTTAAATCACCGTCGTTGACTTTTTCATCAAAGGTGAAACCGTATTGAAAGCCGCTGCAGCCGCCGCCGGTGATATACACCCGCAGTTTCAAATTCGGGTTTTCTTCATCGGCAATCAGTGCCTTGACCTTATTGGCCGCCGCGTCCGTGAATGTTAAAGGAATTGCATCGTTCATAGTTATTGCGCCATAAAATTGAGAATTGGCGGATTATATCACACTTTCCCCGCGTGTGTTCAAGCGGATTTATCGCTTACAATCACAATGATTTGCGTTATAATTCCAACACTCATATTTAACAAAGGATTTCTCATGGCTATTCCTATTCGTACAGAGCAAGAGCTGGCGAAAATTCGCACCGCGTGCGCGCTGGCTCAAGATGTGCTGGTGATGATTGAGCCCTATGTCAAAGCGGGCGTCACCACCGGCGAGCTGGACAAAATTTGTCACGATTACATCACCCAAACCCAGCAGGCGATCCCGGCGTGTTTGAACTACCACGGCTTCCCGAAATCGGTGTGTATTTCCATCAATGAAGTGGTCTGCCACGGCATTCCAAGTGATGAACGTGTGTTGAAAAACGGCGATATCGTCAACATTGACGTGACCGTGATTAAAGACGGCTTTTTCGGCGATAACTCCAAAATGTATTTTGTCGGCGAGCCAACCATCAAAGGCAAGCGGCTGTGTGAAGTGACACAAGAGTCACTCTACAAAGCACTGCACACCGTGCGCGCTGGCATTCGGCTAAACCAAATTGGCAAGGTGATCCAGCAATACGTGGAAAGCAAAGGCTATTCGGTGGTGCGGGAATACTGCGGCCACGGCGTGGGCAGCGAGTTCCACTGTGACCCGCAAGTGCTGCATTATTATGCTGATGACGGTGGCGTGATTTTAAAACCGGGCATGGTGTTCACCATTGAGCCGATGGTCAACGCTGGGCGCAAAGAGATTCGCTTGATGGGCGACGGCTGGACGGTGAAAACCAAAGACCGCAGCCCGTCGGCGCAATACGAGCACCAAATTGTGATCACCGAAGATGGCTGCGAAATCATGACCATCCGCGATGAAGAAATCGCCGCAGGGCGCATCGCACGCATAATGCATAACAGCTGATATGCTCACGCCTGCCGACGTCAAAGCCGAGCTCGCCGCGCTGAAAACGCGCGAAATGGCGCAATTGAGCACAACGCCGGTGGGTGAATTGCTACACGCGCGCAGCCGCTATTTTGATGCCTTATTAACCACACTTTGGCGCCAATATGGCCTTGACGACCGCACTTTATGTTTGCTCGCCGTCGGCGGCTACGGCCGCCAAGAGATGTTCCCGCACTCTGATCTTGACGTGCTGCTGCTTAGCCAAACCGCACTTTCACCTAAGCTCACCGAGCGCTGGCAGCAGTTGATTCAATTTTTGTGGGATTGCGGCTTGAATGTCGGGCAGGCGGTGCGCACTTTGGCGCAATGCGAGCACGATGGCCAAGCGGATTTGAGCATTGCTACCACCTTTTTGGAAGCGCGCCTTTTATGCGGCAATGAAACACTGTCGACAGCGCTAACCGCACTTTCGCAGCGTGAGGATTTTTGGCCACTGGCGGCTTATTACCACGGCCGGATGGCCGAGCGCGAGCAGCGTTATGCACGCTTTCACAACACCAGTTACAACCTTGAGCCTGATGTCAAATACAGCCCAGGCGGCTTGCGGGATCTGCATCTGCTCAGCTGGCTGACGCTTCGCCACAACGGGGATCAAAGCCTTGAGCAGATGCGCCAATCGGGCTTTATCTACCCAGAAGAATTTGACCTTTTGCACCGTGCGCAGCAGTTTTTATTCAAAGTGCGGTTTGCGCTGCATTTGCTCCTCAAACGTGCTGACAATCGCTTGCTGTTTGCCCACCAAGTGCGCTTAAGTGCGCTTTTAGGCTTTGAGCAAAGCGAGGCCAACCGCGCCGTTGAGGCAATGATGCGCCAGTATTTCCGCCACACGCACAATGTGATGGCGCTCAGCCAAATGCTGCTGCAAGACTATGCCGAGCAATTTCTCCACACCACCCACGGCGTGCCACGGCGCGCACTTGATGAGGATTTTTGGCTGCAAGGCAACGCCATACAAATCGGTGACAACGTCACATTTGGTGAGCACCCTGAGCGGATTATCCGCCTTTTTATCCACCTGACTGCCGCACCTGAGCGCTATATTCACGCCGCCACCTTGCGCCAATTGCGCCGCGCGCTTGCACAACGCCAGCAGGATTTGATTGAAGACGCTGACGTGCGCCGCGCGTTTGTCACCTTACTCAAGGCGCCTTACGCCATTGCCCGCGCGCTGGTGCCGATGCGCCAATGTGGCGTGCTGAACGCTTATTTCAGCGCGTGGGATAATATTGACGGGCTGATGCAATTTGACCTGTTCCACGCCTACACGGTGGACGAACACACGCTACGCGTGCTGCTGAATATTGAAAACTTCCAGCGCGCGCAAGCCCGTGAGGCTCACCCGCTGTGTGCGGCGATTTTCCCGCAGTTGCCAAGTCGCGCGCTGCTTTATATCACCGCACTTTTTCATGACATCGCCAAAGGCCGCGGCGGCGATCACGCCGAGCTTGGCGCGATTGATGTGTATGAGTTCGCTAAGCTGCATTTTTTCAGTGAAAGCGAGGCGGAAACCATGGCGTGGCTGGTGCAAAACCATCTAGTAATGTCAATCACCGCCCAGCGGCGGGATATTTACGACCCTGAGATTATCAACACCTTCGCGCAAAAAGTGAAAAGCCAAGTGCGGTTGGATTATCTGTTGTGCCTCACGGTGGCGGATATCAGCGCGACCAATAATCAACTTTGGAATAGCTGGAAGCGCTCGCTGCTGCAAACGCTCTATCAATTCACCACCAAGCAGCTGGAGCTTGGTCACGATGCGCCATTGGATGTGTCTGAGCAAATTCTCACCCATCGCCTGCAAGCCCTTGACGCGCTCAGTGATGAGATTCGCACACAACGTTTGAGCATGGCGCAAGTGCAGGCATTTTGGGCGCGCTGCCCGCAGGAGTATTTTTTGCGCAACAATGGCGCCCAGTTGGCGTGGCATCTGCGTTTAATCACGCCCAACACCGAGCTGGTGTGCAAGGCCAGCAACCGCTTTAGCAGTGGTGGCTCGGAGCTGTTTGTCTATTGCCCAGACAAGCCTTACGTCTTCAACAAAATTGCCCGCGCGCTGGAGGCGAAAAAGGTGTCGATTCACGATGCGCAAATCATCACCAGCCATGATGGCTACTGCCTCGATAGCTTTATTTTCACCGAGCATAACGGCGAGCTGGCCAAATTCGACCGCCGGCGGGAGATTGAAAGTGCGGTGCACGCTGCGCTGATCGGAGAATATCAGCCCGCCACGCCGCGGCAAAACACGCGGCTAGATCACTTTGCCATCACCACCCAAGTGCGGTTTTTAAACCGTGACAAGCGCGATCAAACCGAGCTTGAAATTTTCACCCTCGACAAACCTGGCCTGTTGGCACAAATCAGCGCGATTTTTAGCGAGCAGAATTTAAGCCTGATTAACGCCAAAATCATGACCATCGGCGAAAAGGCGGAAGACTTTTTTATCCTGCAAAATGCCCACGGCGAAGCCCTCACACCCGAGCAGTGCGAAAAGCTTGAAACCGCACTTTACCACGCGCTGGATTAGTGTGACGTTGTCACAAAGACTACAACAACGGGCTAAACAAGAAGCAGACGCGTTCGAGTAGGCGTTGGTGGAGGGGGCGCTTGGCCCAGTGTTGCGCGTTGAGCAGGTGCGATTGGGTGATGTAGCGTTGTTGCAGTTGGTCAACCTCATCGCCAAAGCGCAAGTCGTCGACAATCATAGTGACTTCAAAATTGAGCATAAAACTACGTGCGTCCATGTTCACGGTGCCCACCAGGGCTAGGCGGCGATCGATTAAAATGCTTTTGGTGTGCAGCAACCCGCCGTCGAATTGGTAGATGTTCACGCCCGCGCTGAGCAATTCGTCAAAAAAAGTGCGGCTGGCCCAATGCACCAGCCAAGAATCGTTTTTCTTCGGCACAATCAGGTTGACCGTCACGCCACGGATGGCGGCGGTGGCCAAGCTGCTGGCAATGGTGTGGCTCGGCACAAAATAGGGCGAGGTGATAGTGATGGACTCGCGCGCAGAGCTAATCGCCAGCAGCAGAGATTGGCTCATCATGCTCTCTGAAAAGCCAGGGCCAGAGGGCAGGATTTGTACGCCGTGGGTGTCGCTCGGTTGTTGTGGTTTTAGTGGGCATTGCGGCAGCAAATGGATCGCGTTGCCGGTTTCCATCTGCCAGTCTAGGTTGTGAATGCCTTGCAAAATCAGCCCCACCGGCCCTTGCATACGCACCATGATATCAACCCATTGCCCCACGTTGCGATCGGCTTTGAAATAGAGCGGGTCAACCATATTCATGCTGCCAGTGTAGGCCACAAAATCGTCAATCACCACAATTTTGCGATGTTGGCGCAAATCGGCGCGGCGGAAGAACATCCGAATCAAATTAGCGTGCAGCGCCTCTTCAATATGAATCCCACGGCTGCGCATTTGTCGGCAGCGGCGGCTGGCTAAAAAGGCCTTGCTGCCGACAGAATCCAGCAGCAGTTGCACCTTCACGCCGCGCGCAACCGCACTTTCTAACGCGCGGTTAATCTCTTCCACCCAGCCACGCTGCGCCCAGATGTAAAACGTCATTGAAATGCTGTGTTGCGCGCGTTCAATGTCTGCAATCAGGCTTTCAAAAATCGCGCTGGGCGTGTTGAGAATATGTAGCTCATTGCCCAACACGCAGGGGATGCCAAGGGCTTTGCGGCACAAGGCAAAGAGCGGTTTGAAGCGCAAATGCTCATGGCGCAAGGTGAGGTTGGAGCACTCATCAAAGCTGTGAAACCACTGCTGATAAAGCGGTGTGAGCTTTTTAAAGGTTTCTGCCCGGCGGCGGCCAAGCTTGATTTCGCCTAAAATTAAATACGCGATAATCCCAAAAATCGGGATCATAAAATAATCAAAACCACGCCAATGTCACCGACACGGCTTGTTTTTTAAACGCCAAACGCGCGGTGATGCCAATGCCGAGCACCCAAATGGTGGTGGGGATTAAAATGCTTAAAATTTGCGAAAGCGAGCTATTCATACTATATTTGATCTTTAATTACAGCGAAGGTGGAGTATGACAACATCTTTTCGTATTGTCTATCAACATCCGCAATTCTTGGTGTTGGACAAACCGCCTGGGCTTTCGGTTCACAAAGACGACAACGCCACAGGCTTGCTCGAGCAAGTTGCAAAAGAGCTTGGCGTGGCCAAATTGTGGCTGGTACACCGCTTGGACAAAGCCACCTCGGGTGCGCTAATTTTAGCAAAATCGGCGCAAAGTGCGGCGCAATTCCAGCAACTTTTTGCCCAAAAGGCGATAGTTAAGCATTATATCGCACTCGCCAAAGGCAAGCCAAAGAAAAAGCAAGGCTGGGTGATTGGGGATATGCAAAAAGCGCGCAATGGCGCCTATCGCCTAAGCTTGGGGCGAGAAAACCCCGCCGTGACGCGCTTTGAAAGTGTTTCGCTGGCACCGCATTTGCGCTTTTATCACCTGATGCCGCAAACCGGCAAAACGCACCAATTACGCGTGGCGATGAAAAGCCTCAGCGTGCCTATTTTGGGCGACGCACGCTATGGCGGTGAGGCCGCTGACCGCACTTATTTGCATGCCTATTGCTTGCAATTTGCGTATAATGGGCAAACAATTGACGTGCGCTGCGCGCCGACGTGCGGCGAGCATTTTCAAACGCCAGCCGTGCAGCAGGCGATAGCGCAACTGGATATAACATTGATGAGGTAATTATGCGTTGGAGAGGAAGACGAGAAAGCGGCAATATTGATGACCGCCGCGGCCAAGGTGGTGGCTTTATTGGCGGGGGCAAAGGCGGCATTGTGGGGCTCATCATCGTGCTGGTGGGGGCTTATTATGGCGTGGATTTATCTGGCCTTGTGGGCGGCTTTGAAGGCGAGGAGCAAACGCAAAACTACACCCCAAGCGCGCAAGAGCAAGAGCTGGCTAGCTTTTCAAAAGTGGTGCTGGCGGATACCGAAGATGTGTGGGGCAAATATTTCAACCAGCTAGGCGAGCGCTACACGCCGCCGACCATGGTGCTTTACACCCGCGCAACACAAACCGCTTGCGGCACAGGCCAGGCGGCGATGGGGCCGTTTTATTGCCCAGAAGATCACCGTGTATATCTCGATTTGTCGTTTTATCAAGACATGCAGCACAAGCTTAAAGCCTCAGGCGACGCGGCTTTTGCCTATGTTATCGCCCATGAAGTAGGCCACCATGTGCAAAATTTGCTCGGCATTTTGCCGAAAGCACACCAAGCGATGCAGCGCAGTGGCAGCAAAACGGCGGCGAATCAAATCTCGGTGAAAATTGAGCTGCAAGCCGACTGCTTTGCCGGCGTGTGGGGCCATTATGCCAATGAACAAGGCATTATGGAGCCAGGTGATTTGGAAGAGGCGTTCAACGCAGCCCAAGCGGTGGGCGATGACCGCTTACAAAAACAAAGCCAAGGCTACGTGGTGCCTGACAGCTTCACTCACGGCAGCGCCAAGCAGCGTATGTACTGGCTCAAGCGCGGGTTAGACAGCGGCGATATCCGCCAGTGCAATACCTTTGATAGCTAATTAAAGTGCGGTTAACCGCACTTTTCCTTTTCGTCTTCGGCCAAAAAGCCACCGCTTTGGTGGGCCCACAGTTTGGCGTAAACGCCATTTTGCGCCAGTAGCTCGCTGTGGCTGCCTTGCTCGATGATTTGCCCTTTGTCCATCACAATCAGCCTGTCCATGGCGGCGATGGTGGACAGGCGGTGGGCGATGGCGATCACGGTTTTGCCTTGCATCAGTTTTTCGAGATTTTCTTGAATGGCAATTTCCACCTCGCTGTCGAGTGCGCTGGTGGCCTCGTCGAGCAGCAAAATCGGTGCGTCTTTTAGCATCACGCGGGCGATGGCAATCCGCTGGCGTTGGCCGCCAGAGAGCTTCACGCCGCGCTCGCCCACGTGGGCGTCATAGCCAGTGCGCCCTTGCGCGTCGCTCAATTGTGGGATAAAGCTGTCGGCGGCGGCTTTTTGCGCTGCAAGCTGCATTTGCGCGTCGCTGGCATCCGGGCGGCCGTAGATGATATTTTCCCGCACGGAGCGGTGGAGCAGCGAGGTGTCTTGCGTCACCAGCCCAATTTGCGCGCGCAGGCTCTCTTGGGTCACGGCGTTGATGTTTTGCCCGTCGATTAAAATCTCCCCTCCGTTGACGTCATAAAAGCGCAGCAGTAAGTTGGTCAGCGTCGATTTGCCCGCACCTGAGCGCCCAACCAAGCCCACTTTTTCGCCCGGTTTGATGTGCAAATTGAAATGTGAAAGCAAAGTGCGGTTAGCGCCGTAGTTAAAGCTGACATCGTTGAATTGAATGTCGCCCCCGCGCACCACCAGTGGCTTGGCATCAGGGGCGTCTACGACTGTGTGGGGCTTGCTTAAGGTGGTGATGCCGTCTTTTACGGTGCCGAGGTTTTCAAACAAGCGCGCCGCCTCCCACATCATCCAGTGCGACAGGCCGTTAACGCGCAGCGCCATGGCGGTGGCGGCGGCAATCACGCCGACGTTGACCGCACTTTGATACCACAGCCACACGCCAATGGCAGCCGTGGCGGCGGCCAACGAGGTGTTTAAAATATGGTTGCACACCTCCAAGCGGCTGACCAAGCGCATTTGCGCATGCACGGTGAGCATAAACGATTGCATCGAGTCTTTGGCGTAGTGCGATTCCCGCTGGCCGTGGGAGAAGAGCTTGACGGTGGCAATGTTGGCATAGGCATCGGTTACGCGCCCTGTCATCATCGAGCGTGCGTCGGCCTGTGCGCTGGCGGTTTGCGCCAAGCGTGGGACGAAGTAGATCATCATCAGCGTAAAGAGCAGCAACCAGCAGACAAAGGGCACGATCAGCCAGCCGTCAAATTGCAGCAAAATCACGCCGCTGGAGATAAAATAAACCGCGACATAGACCACCATGTCGGCAAAAACCATCACGGTGTCGCGCACAGCAAGTGCGGTTTGCATCACTTTGGCGGAGACGCGGCCGGCAAATTCGTCTTGATAAAAAGCTAAACTTTGCCCCAGCATCAAGCGGTGGAAGTTCCAACGCAGCCGCATCGGGAAGGTGCCTTGCAAGGTTTGAAATTGGATCAAGCTTTTTAAACCCAACCAAATCGGGCTAAGGGCTAGCATGATGCCAATTGCCCACAAGCTTGTGCTGTGCTGGCTTAAAAAGTTCTCAGGGGTGGATTGCCCCAACCAATCGACCAATAATCCCATGATTTTAAATAGCAGCGCGGAGAAAATCCCCATGCCAGTGTTGAGGATAATCAGCGCCAAAAGCCAGCCGCGCAGTCCTTTTAAACCTGCCCAGATAAAAGACAACACGCCAGCGTTGGGCGTTTGGGGCGGGCTGTCGGGGTAGGGGTCAATGCGGCGTTCAAAAAAGCCAAACAGACGGTTGAACATCACTCCACCGCCTTAATCATAATTTCGCCCTCAGCGCGGTATTCGGCTTGCTCGTCATCAACAAAAGGGGCAAAGTGCGGTTTGTCAAAGGCGATATCACCTTCGCCCTCCAATACGCTGCCCTGGGTGAGGCTCGTGAACGGGAAGTGGCGCGTATCGCACAGGTGTGACAACGTCACGTTTTGCATCGCGCGGAACATACTTTCCAGCCTGCCTGGGTGGGATCTATCCCAGCCTTGTAGCATTTCTTTCACCACTTGGCGTTGTAAATTCGGCTGTGAGCCGCACAAGTTGCACGGGATAATGGGGAACTGCTTAATCTCGGCATAACGCACAATGTCCTTTTCTTTGCAATACGCCAGTGGCCGGATGACGATGTGCTTGCCGTCGTCGCTGAGCAGTTTTGGCGGCATGCTTTTCATCTGCCCGCCATAAAACATATTCAAGAACAGCGTTTCGAGCATGTCGTCACGGTGGTGGCCAAGTGCGATTTTGCTCGCGCCCAGCTCAGTGGCCGTGCGGTATAAAATCCCGCGGCGCAGGCGTGAGCACAGTGAACAGGTGGTTTTGCCCTCGGGGATCTTCTCTTTGACGATGCCGTAAGTGTTTTCTTCAACAATGCGGTAGTCCACGCCGATGCTCTCTAAATAGCGTGGCAACACCTCTTCAGGGAAGCCTGGCTGCTTTTGGTCAAGGTTGACGGCAACAATGTCGAAATGAATCGGCGCATTGAGGCGCAAATTGAGCAAAATATCGAGCAAGGTGTAGCTGTCTTTGCCGCCAGAGAGGCACACCATCACTTTGTCGCCGTCTTCAATCATATTGAAATCAGCAATCGCGTTGCCCACGTTGCGGCGAAGGCGTTTGTGGAGTTTGTTGGCGTTGTAGTTGGCTTTGCGTTGTTGGCTCATTGAGGTTGTATCATGCATAAAATTGGCCTGAAAAATCAAAATTGCGCATAGGATACTGGCTAATGGCGCGTTTTGCTAGTCTTTGGCGGGATTTTGCCTAGTTTTTAACGCCAAAAGCGCTTATAATTCCACGCTTATGTTCAATCATGAGAGGATCACCGTGTCATTCACCGCGCTCAACCGCACTTTGGCTTTTGCCGCTGCCTTTGCAGTAGGCACCATCGCGCAAGCCGCCCAATGCCCGATCAGCACAAGCTTGCTGGGCAAAACGGTGCAAGTCGGTGAAATTTTAAACGGCCAAGCGCTGCGCGTGCGCGCACCAAGCAACGACGGCAAGGTGGCGATCGCCTTTGGCAACACGCTGGGCTTTGTGCCGCAATCCTGCGTTGGCCAGTTGCCAGAGCGTGATCACACCCGCAAGGTGACTGATTATGTCATCACCCGCACCGCGGCGGTGATCTATCAAAAAGCCGATCGCCAATCAAGCAAGCTGGCGCGCCTTGACGCGGGGCTGCGTTACCCGATTATGGGCAAAGCGCAAGGGGAGTTTTATCCCGTTCAGCTCGGTGGGCGTGAGGCGTTTATTGAGAAAAGTGCGGTCGAGCTGGATAAAGGCGTGCCAGTGTTGACCTATCACCACCTGCTCAAAGAGCAGGAAAACACCCGCTTTCAGCGCACCTCCACCACCACTTCGGTGCGCGCGTTCAAGCACCAAATGCAGCTGATTAAATCACTCGGTTATCGCACCATTTCGCTCTATGACCTTGAGGGTTATCTGCAAGCCAGCGAAAACTTGCCCGACAAAGTGGTGGTGCTGACGTTCGACGACGGGCTGGAATCCGTCCACCGTTATGCTTACCCCATTTTGAAAGCGCTGGATATGCGCGCGGTGATTTTTATGATCACCTCGCGGATTAAATACACCCCGCAAAAGTGGGATCCAGAGCATTTGCAGTTCATCAACCGCAAGGATTTGCGCAAAATGCAAGACGTGTTTGACGTGCAAAGCCACACCCACTTTTTGCACCGCTATTCCAAGCTGCGGCCGGTGATTTTTCAGCGCAATTATCACAATATTTTCATGGATTTTAAACGTGCGCGCCAAATTTTGCACGCCTTCAACCCGCGGGCCGATTATTTAGCCTATCCATTTGGGGCACACACCGAAACCGCCCGCCAAGCGGCGCGTGATCTTGGCATTCGCATGGCGTTCACCACCAAAATAGGCAAAGTGCGATTTGGCGACGATCCTTATCAGCTTAAACGTTTGTATTTAATGAAAAACGACAGCGACAGTTATATTCTTGAAAAATTGCGGGATTAATTGGGCTTTTTGGGCTGTTGTTGGGTGAAATTTAAGTTATAATTAAACACTTTAATAGACCTTGATCCCACTACGCGAGTTGATTTTATGACAGACACAGCGCAAACCATCCCCGAACTGGTGAATTGGGCCAAACAGCGTGAGTTCTCCTTGCAACTTTCCACCGAGCGGTTGGCGTTTTTGCTCTCCATCGCGATTTACAACAACGAGCGCATCGACGGCGAGATGATTGAGCACGATCTCTTCGATCTTTTCCGCCTTGTGTCACAAAACTTTGGCCAATCGGACGACACCGTCACTCAGCGCGCTAACAATGCCATCAATGAGCTGGTCAAACAGCGCTTTTTAAACCGCTTTAGCAGCGAGTTCACCGAGGGGCTGTCGATTTATCGCCTCACGCCACTGGGCGTGGGCGTGTCGGATTACTACATTCGCCAGCGTGAGTTTTCCACCTTGCGCCTGTCGGTTCAGCTTTCCATCGTGGCCGATGAAATTCAGCGTGCCTCCAGCGCCGCCGAAGAAGACGGCGACGAACTCCACTGGCGGCGTAATGTTTATGCGCCACTGAAATACTCGGTGGCGGAGATTTTTGACAGTATCGATCTCTCCCAGCGGATTATGGATGAAAACCAGCAGGGGATTAAGGACCAAATCGCACAATTATTAACCCAAGATTGGCAAACCGCACTTTCAAGCTGCGAACAATTGCTTGATGAAACCTCAGGCAATCTGCGCGAGCTGCAAGACACCTTGAATGCCGCCGGCGACAAGCTGCAAGCGCAACTGCTGCGCATTCAAGATTGCATTATTGGCCGCGATGATCTCGATTTTGTGGCGCAATTGGTGGTGAATTTGCAAGCCAAGCTTGACCGCATTATCAGCTGGGGGCAACAGGCGATTGACTTGTGGATTGGCTACGACCGCCATGTGCACAAATTCATCCGCACCGCCATTGATATGGACAAAAACCGCGTGTTCTCCCGCCGGCTGCGTCAATCCATTCACAACTATTTTGATGCCCCGTGGCATTTGTGGGTGGCCAACGCCCAACGGCTGGTGGATTTGCGTGACGAAGAGGCCGTGCTCAGTGAAGAAGACGCCCTCGGTGAGCTGCCAACGGAGCTCGAATTTGAGTCATTAGCCGATGTGCACGAGCACATTGTTGAACAAATGCAAACACTGTTGATTGGCTACCGCGAGGGTGAAAAGCCGATCGATTTAGGCCAGATTTTGCGCGAGCAATTGGCCGCGCAGCCGCTGTCGCGTCATTTTGATGTGGCGCGCATTATTGTTGACCAAGCCATCAAGCTTGGCATGGCCAGTGAAGATTTATCCGCGCTGCACACGCCAGCGTGGCAAAACGTGAATGACTACGGCGCACAAGTGCAAGCGCACGTGATCGATAAATATAAATAAGCAAGGTTTTTGAGATGAACAGTGAAAACACCCAAAACGACGTGATGCCCGTGAAATTATCTCAGGCAATTGCTAACCCGCTTTTCCCGGCCGTTGACAGCCAATTGCGCGCTGGGCGCCACATCAGCGTGGATGATTTGGACAACCACGCCTTTTTGATGGATTTCCAATTTGAGCTTGAGCAGTTTTATCGCCGCTACAACGTGGAGCTGATCCGCGCGCCAGAGGGCTTTTTCTACCTGCGGCCAAAAGCCACCACCTTGATTTCGCGCAGTGTGCTCTCTGAGCTGGAAATGCTGGTGGGCAAAGTGCTGTGTTATCTCTACCTCAGCCCAGAACGCTTGGCGCAGCAGGGCATTTTCAGCAATGAAGAGGTCTATGACGAATTATTAAACCTTGCCGATGAAGCCAAATTGCTCAAAGCAGTCAACCAGCGCTCATCGGGCTCGGATTTAGACAAACAAAAACTCGCCGAGCGCACCCGCGCCGCGCTTAATCGTTTAAAACGCCTTGGCATGATCACCACCGTAGGTGACCAATACAGCGGCAAATTTGTGATTTCTGAAGCCGTGTTCCGCTTTGGGGCGGAAGTGCGCGCCGGCGACGACCCACTTGAGGCGCAAGCACGATTGCTGCGCGACGGTGAAATTGCCACGCCACAGTCTTTAGCGCAAAGCGAAGGTGACGATAACAACGTGGATGAAGATGACAACAGCGCCAATTTAGCCAATGACGACAAGCTTGAGGATGATGAATAATGGAACAGTTTGAGCAAAATAGTGACAACGTAACAACCAATGCCAATCCATTTGCCCTTGAGCGTGACCTCCCGCGTGGCAAATTCCGCGCATTAACACTGATTAACTGGAACGGCTTTTTTGCCCGCACCTTTGATTTGGATGCCTTGGTCACCACGCTGTCAGGCGGTAACGGCGCCGGGAAATCCACCACCATGGCAGGCTTTGTCACCGCATTAATCCCCGATTTAACTTTGCTGCATTTTCGCAATACCACCGAGGCCGGCGCCAGCGGTGGCTCGCGCGACAAAGGCCTGCACGGTAAGCTGCGCCCAGGCGTGTGTTATGCCGCCATCGATGCGCTCAACTCACGCCAGCAGCGCGTGCTGGTGGGTGTACGGCTGCAACAAATTGCTGGACGAGATAAAAAGGTGGATATCAAGCCGTTTTCCGTCCAAGGCTTGAGTTTGGACGTGGATTTGACCGCACTTTTCACCCAAGCGGTGAACGACAAACAAGCGCGCGTGCTCACTTTGCAAGAGCTCAAAGAGCGCTGCGACGGGCAAGATGTGCAGTTCAAGCAATATAACTCAGTGACGGATTATCACTCCATGATGTTTGAGCTGGGGTTGTTGCCAAAACGCCTGCGATCAGCCTCAGACCGCAGCAAATTTTATAAATTGATTGAAGCCTCGCTGTATGGCGGGATTTCCAGCGCCATCACGCGCTCGTTGCGTGATTATTTGCTGCCAGAAAATTTAGGCGTGCGCAAAGCGTTTCAAGACATGGAAGCGGCACTGCGTGAAAACCGCATGACGCTTGAGGCTATCAAAGTCACGCAATCGGATCGCGATTTGTTCAAACATTTGATTAATGAATCCACCGCCTATGTGGCATCAGATTATATGCGCAACGCTAACGAGCGGCGCACCAATGTCGACATCGCGCTCAATTTCCGCCACAACTTGTTCAAAGCCAAAGCAGATTTGCTCAACGCGCAGCAACGGGTGGTGGATTATGCCCGTGAGGCGCAAGAGTTGAGCGAAGCGCAAGAGCGGCTTGAGATTGACCACCAAAGTGCGGTCGACCAGCTCAATTTGGTGCAAAATGCCGTGCGTCATCAAGATAAAATCAACCGCTACCAAGAAGAAGTGCAAACCCTGCGCGAAAAACTTGAAGAGCAGCAACTGGTGGTGGAAACCGCACGCGAAGCGGTGGAAGAGGCGCAAATGCAGCTTGAGCAAAGCGACAACGACGTTGAAGCGGTGCGCAACCAGCTGGCGGATTATCAAGAAGCACTCAACGCGCAGCAAACCAAAGCGGTGCAATTCCAACAAGCGCAAAAAGCGATGGAGCGCGCCCAAACCGTGTGCGGGCTGCCGGAGTTGTCGCTGAAAAACCTCGATCAATACAGCGATGAATTTGAAGCGCAAGTGGAGCAGCTCACCGAAAGCGTGCTGGAGCTTGAGCAGAGTTTGTCGGTGGCGAGCGCTGGCCATAACCAGTTTGAAAAAGCCTTTGGGCTTTTAAGCGAGATTGCAGGTGAGGTGGCGCGCGCCAATGCCTACGCCCAGGCCAAAGCGCTGCTAGATGCCTACCCACAACAAAAAGCGATGGCGCAAAGTGCGGTTTCCATCCGCGCGCGGCTCAACGAGCTGGAAAACAAATTAATGGCGCAACAAAGTGCCCGCCAAATGCTCGCGCAGTTTAACCAACGCAGCGGGCTGGATTTGCAAGACGGCCAAGCGCTGGACGACTATTTAACTGAGCAGCAAGATGTGCTTGACGAACTTTCAGCCAATTTGGCGGAATCAGGCGAGGCGCGCTCAAGCCTGCGTGAAAAACGCGAGCAGCTGACCGCACTTTATGCCGAGCAAGAGCGCAAAGCGCCAGCCTGGCTGACTGCGCAATCCGCCCTTGAGCGCGTGCGTGAGCAAAGCGGCCAGGCGTTTGACGACAGCCAAGATGTGATGAACTTTATGCAATTGCAGCTGGAAAAAGAGCGCGAACTGACCTTTGAGCGCGACCAACTGCATGGGCAAAAAACGCAACTCGAGCAGCAAATCAGCCGCCTTAGCCAACCAGATGGCTCGGAAGATGCGCGCCTGAATGTGCTCGCCCAGCGCTTTGACGGCGTGCTGCTCTCGGAGCTTTATGACGACGTGGCGCTTGACGATGCGCCGTATTTCTCCGCGCTTTATGGCCCAGCGCGCCACGCCATTGTGGTGCGAGATTTGGAGGCGGTGAAAAAGCAACTCGCCGAGCTTGAAGACTGCCCAGATGATCTCTATTTGATTGAAGGCGACCCGGCCGCGTTTGACGATAACGTGTTCAGCGCACAAGAGCTTGACGCCGGTGTGGTGGTGCAGGTGAGTGAGCGCGAGGTGCGTTATTCCAAATTCCCAACCGTGCCACTTTTTGGCCGCGCCGCGCGGGAAAAACGCCTTGAAGAGCTACAAGCCGAGCTTGTTGAAGTCAACGAGCGCCACGCGCAATTGGCTTTTGACGTGCAAAAATGCCAACGTCTGCATCAGCACTTGAGTCAATTTGTCGGGTTGCACTTGGCGCTGGCCTTTATGCCAGACCCTGAAGCGCAAATGAAATCGCTGGCCGCGCAACGCAACGACATTGAGCGCGAGATCAACCAACTCACCGCCAGTGAACAGCAAACTCGCAACCAATTAAGCGAAGTGAAAGAGCAAGTGCGGTTGCTAAACAAACTCGCACCGCACTTTGACCTGCTCGCCGACGATGAGCTGACAGAGCAAGTGGAAGAGTACCGCGCGCAGCTGCTTGAAGCCGAAGACGACGTGCAATTTGTCCGCCAATACGGCGCGCAGCTTGAGCAGCTCCAGCCAATTGCCAGCAGCCTGCAAAGCGACCCGCAGCAATTTGAGCGCTTGCAGCAAGATTACGACACCACCCTTGCCCAGCAAAAACGCGCGCAGCAGTGCCTTTATGCACTCTCTGACGTGCAACAGCGCAAACCGCACTTTGCTTATGCCGACCAGCTGCAAAGTGAGGGCTCAACGCTCAACCAACAACTGCGTGAGCGCTTGGAGCAATTGCAAGCTCAGCGCCAAACCCTGCGTGATAGCTTACAGCAAAAACAAAAGGCCTTTGGCGAATACAACCAAGTCAGCATTGCGCTGAAAAGCTCGCTTGATGCGCGCCAAAGCATGCTGCAAGAGTTGCTCTCTGAAATGGACAAAATCGGCGGCCGTGCGGATGCGCAAACCGAGCAGCGCGCGCTCAAACGCCGCGACGAGCTGCACCAACAACTGGCGCAAAATCGCCAGCGCCACAGCTATTTGGAAAAACAATTGGCCCTGCTCGAAGCAGAAGGGGAAAACCTCACCCGCACCATTCGCAAAGTCGAGCGGGATTACCGCACCCAGCGCTCACTGGTGGTGGGTGCAAAAATGAGCTGGTGCGCGGTGCTGCGCTTATCACGCAACAGTGATGTGGAAAAACGCCTTAACAAGCGCGAGCTGGCCTACATGAGCGCCGATGACTTGCGCTCAATGTCGGATAAAGCCCTTGGTGCCTTGCGCACCGCGGTGGCGGATAACGAATACCTGCGCGACAGCCTGCGTCAATCGGAAGACCCACGCAAGCCAGAGAACAAAGTGCGGTTTTTCATTGATGTTTACCAACATCTGCGTGAGCGCATCCGCCAAGATATCATCAAAACCGACGATCCAATCGACGCGATTGAGCAGATGGAAGTGGAGCTTTCTCGCTTGACTGAAGAGCTCACTAACCGCGAGCGCAAGCTGGCGATTTCCAGCGAAAGTGTTGCCAATATCATGCGCAAAACCATTCAGCGCGAGCAAAACCGCATCCGTATGCTCAACCAAGGGCTGCAAAACATTGCCTTCGGCCAGGTGAAGAGCGTGCGCTTGGTGGTGAACATTCGCGACACCCACGCCATTTTGCTCAACGCACTGTCAGGCGAGCAAGAGGAATACCAAGATTTGTTCAACAACCAGCAAATCACCTTCTCCGAAGCGCTAGCCAAGCTCTATCAACGCGTTAATCCGCATATTGATATGGGCCAACGCAGCGCGCAAACCGTGGGTGAAGAGTTGCTGGATTACCGCAACTACCTTGAGCTGGAAGTGGAAGTGTTCCGTGGTGCCGACGGCTGGCTGCGCGCGGAAAGTGGCGCGCTCTCCACCGGTGAGGCGATCGGGACGGGGATGTCGATTTTGCTGATGGTGGTGCAAAGCTGGGAGGAAGAATCTCGCCGCATTCGCGCCAAAGACATCTTGCCATGCCGCTTGTTGTTCCTCGACGAAGCCGCGCGGCTTGATGCGCGCTCGATTTCAACCCTGTTTGAACTGTGCGAGCGGCTGGATATGCAATTGCTGATTGCCGCACCTGAAAACATCAGCCCAGAAAAAGGCACCACCTACAAACTCACGCGGAAAGTGGCCAACAACCACGAATATGTCCACGTGGTGGGCTTGAAAGGCTTTGGCGCGCGGGAAGAGTAGATTATGGCATTTTTATTGATTGCCATTGCTTGCAGCGTGGCGGTGTCGGTCTTTTTAAAACTCGCTCGGCGCAACAACATTGATATCCGCCAGGCGATTGCGTTTAATTACTTGACCGCACTTTTGCTCACCTTTTGGCTGCTCAAGCCTGATCTCAGCGCCGAGCATGTGCAAGCAGCCATGAACCAAGGCGCGGGCGTGTTGCTGCTGGCTTTGGGCATTTTGCTGCCAAGCGTGTTTTTGGTGCTGTTTCGCGCCGTTGAGCGCGCCGGCATTGTACGCACCGATGCCGCGCAACGATTGTCGTTATTTTTGCCGATCATCGCCGCCTTCACGCTTTTTGGTGAGCCACTGGCGGCCACGCGCGTGTTCAGCGTCGCGCTGGCGTTTATTGCGCTGCTTTGCCTGCTCAAGCGCCCTGGGCCATCGTCCAAAAGTCAAAGTGCGGTCATCTTGCTTATTGTGTGGCTGGGCTTTGGCGTGATTGATATTCTGCTTAAACAAGTTTCCAAACTTGGCAGCGCCTTGCCGCTGACATTATTTGCGATTTTCGCCATCGCCGCGTGCGTGATGTTTGCCTATCTGCAAGGCCGCCAGCTGCTCACGGGCATGCGCTGGCAGGGCAAAAGTATGCTTTCAGGCCTGCTGCTTGGCGGCTTGAATTTTATGAACATCTATTTCTACCTGCTTGCTCACCGCACGTTTAGCCAAAACCCAACGCTGGTGTTTGCTGGCATGAACGTAGGTGTGATTTGCCTGGGCAGCTTGATTGGCTTGTGGCTGTTTAAAGAAAAAATGTCGCGCATCAATTTTGCTGGCATCGGCATTGGGATTGTGGCGATTTTGTGCTTATTTTATCTTGACTCATGGGTGGCGTGATGGCGCAACAAACGTTCTTTTTCTATGATTATGAAAGCTTTGGCGTTGACCCCGCGCGCGATCGCCCTGCGCAGTTTGCTGGCATCCGCACCGATTGGGATCTCAACATCATCGGCGAGCCGGTGATGATCTACTGCAAGCAAACCAATGATTACCTGCCGCAGCCTGAAGCCGTGCTGGTTACAGGCATCACGCCGCAACAATGCAACCAAGCTGGCCTCGACGAACCGCACTTTGCCAAAGTAATTCTCGACGAATTCAGCCAGCCCAACACCTGCGTGGTGGGCTACAACAACATTCGTTTCGACGATGAAATGACGCGCTACACCTTTTTCCGCAATTTTATCGACCCGTATGAATACAGCTGGCAAAACGGCAACTCCCGCTGGGATTTGCTCGATCTTGTGCGCGCCTGCCATGCGCTGCGCCCCGAGGGCATCAACTGGGTTTATGACGACAACGGCCTGCCGAGCTTTCGCCTTGAACTGCTGACCAAAGCCAACGGCATTGCCCATGAAAACGCCCACGATGCGATGGCTGATGTGTACGCCACCATTGCCATCGCCAAGCTGATTAAAACGCGCCAGCCGCGCTTGTTTGACTTCTTCCTCAATTTGCGCAGCAAAAGTGCGGTCAACAAGTTGATTGATTTGAAATCCATGACGCCACTGGTGCACGTTTCTGGCATGTTTGGCGCGGCGCGCAATAATATCAGCATCATCGCGCCACTGGCATTCGATCTGCAAAATCAAAATAGAGTTATCTGCTGTGATTTAACTGCCGATATTGACGATCTCTTATGCCTTGATGCCGACACGCTGCGCGAGCGGCTTTACACCCCAAAAGCGGAGCTCGAGGCCCAAGGCATCACTGCCGTGCCACTGAAAGGGGTCCACATCAATAAATGCCCGATTTTAGCGCCACTGAACACAGTGCGACCTGAAACGGCCGAGCGTTTGGCTCTTGACCGCGACGCCTGCCTGGCGAATTGGCAAAAATTGCGCCAAAGCAGTGACATTCGCGACAAAGTCGCCGATATCTTTAATGATGAGCGCAGCTTTGAGCCCGATTTCAATGTGGAAACCGCACTTTATGCTGGCTTTTATAATGACAACGACAAAAACAACCTTGCCATCTTGCGCGAGCTTGCCCCTGAGCAGCTGGCCAACCACAACCTGACTTTTACCGACCCGCGCATCCCAGAGCTGCTGTTTCACTACCGCGCCCGGCACTTTCACGCCAGCCTCAACCGCGGCGAACAACTCAAATGGCAAAAATACCGCCAACAAAAACTCGCCCACGGCATCGATGACTACGCCCAACGTTTGGAGTATTTAATCACCCAACACGCCAACGACCCCGAAAAATCCCAGCTCCTGCAACACGTCCTCGCCCACGTCCAAAGCGTCACACGGGATATTTAATCAAACGCAAAAGCGAAGTATAATAAACAGCAACTTCCGATAATATAGGGTTATGGGAATATGGGTGACGACTTAAAACAAAAATTGAGCGAAGAAGATATCAAGTTACGTTATATCACGCCGGCACTTGATAATAGTGGTTGGAAGAGAGAGCATATCCGAATGGAATATGCTTTTACTGATGGTACTATTCTTCTCAATGGGAAAAAGCCGACTAGAAAAGCTCAAAAACGGGCAGATTATCTGCTTTATTACAAAACGTTAAGCACTAATCAGCCAATTGCTATCGTTGAGGCAAAAGATAATAACCATGGTGTGTCAGACGGCCTACAACAAGCTATAGCTTATGCTAAAATTTTAGATATTCCATTCGCTTATTCATCCAATGGTGATGCTTTTGTTGAATACGATATGACCACGGGCATTGAAAGTATAATTTCTCTTAATGACTTCCCATCCCCTGAAACACTATGGCGTCGTTTCACTCACGCAAAGCAGATTACACCTGAAGTTGAGCGAATCATTTCAACGCCCTATGCGTTTAAACAAGGTGATTTTACACCGCGATATTACCAGTCCATCGCGATAAATAGAACGCTTGAAGCAATTGCTAAAGGACAAAATAGACTATTACTTGTGATGGCAACAGGTACGGGTAAAACCTATACTGCATTTCAAATTATTCATCGCTTGAAATCATCAGGCTTAAAGAAAAAGGTGTTGTTTTTAGCGGATAGGAATATCTTGCTAGATCAAACAATGATACAAGATTTTAAGCCTTTTGAACGAATAATGACAAAGGTAAAAACAAGAATTTAGATCCAGCCTATGAGGTCTATCTTGCCCTCTATCAACAGTTGGCTGGAGAGGATGAGGAAGAACCATTTAGACAACTACAACCACAATTTTTTGATCTTATTATTGTTGATGAATGCCATAGAGGGAGTGCTCGGGAAGATTCTCGTTGGCGCAAGGTGTTAGAATATTTCTCTTCAGCAACCCAAATTGGTCTTACAGCAACACCGAAAGCAGATGAAACGGCTAACACATTTGATTATTTTGGTGAACCAATTTATACCTATTCTCTTAAGCAAGGAATTGAAGATGGCTTTCTTGCTCCGTATAAGGTCATTCGATCGCTCATTAATGTTGATGACCATTGGCGACCATCACGAGGTTTACTAGATGATGAAGGCAACGAAATAGAAGATAGAGAATATAATGAGAGAGATTATGATAAAAATATTGTCCTTCAAGACCGCACTTTGCGTGTGGCCAAGCGAATCACTCAATGGTTGAAAGATAATGGGAGAATGTCTAAAGCAATTGTTTTTTGTGTTGGACAAAACCATGCAGAGCGGATGCGCACCCTTTTAGGAAATCTAAATGCGGATATGAAGCAGAAAGACAGCCGTTATATTATGCGCATAACAGGTGATGATGCAGAGGGTAAAAAGCAATTAGAGTATTTTATTAATGAGCATGAGCCATATCCTGTTGTTGCAACCACATCTCAATTGTTAAGTACAGGTGTTGATTGCAAGACAGTTAAACTCATTGTTTTAGATAAAACATTGGATCAATAACAGAGTTTAAACAGATTATTGGGCGTGGAACACGATTAAAAACAGAGCATGGAAAATGGTTTTTCACTATTATGGATTTCAGGGGAAATTGTCGTTTGTTTGCTGATCCTCGATTTGATGGTGATCCACTTGATGTGATTGATGAGAAGCCATCAGGAGAGCCAAATACATCATTTGATGATTCTTCAGTGTTTGAACCAGTTCCAGATTATAATCCGACGACAGATGAAGAGGATTATGATAATAATAAAGGTGCACCCGTAGTTGGGGTGGGCAAGGTTCAAGTAGATATTATTCATGAACGGGTTCAAATTTTGGATCCTACAGGACGATTAATTACAGAAAGTATTAAAGATTATACAAAAAAAACATTACTAAGTAATTACGCTTCGCTGGATGATTTTTTGCAAAATTGGACAAATGCAGCGAAGAGGCAGGCAATCATTGACATTCTAAATGAATCAGGCGTTGGGCTTGATATACTCAAGGAACATGTAAAAAATCCAAATCTTGATGACTTTGATTTGTTGTGCCATATCGCATTTGACAAAAAACCATTAACCCGCAAGGAAAGGGCAGAGAATATTAAGAAAACAGATTATCTAAACCATTATGAAGGTTTAGCGAGAGATGTGTTGTCCAAATTGATTGATTTTTATGCGGACAGAGGTGTTGAAGTAATTGAAAATCCAAAAGTGTTACAAATTTCACCATTTAATAAAATGGGAGATAGCGAAATTATCTCTGCCTTTGGTGGTATGAGTGGCTTTACAACCGCACTTTATGAATTACGACAAAATATTTATTCTAACCAATATATAAGATAATGTATGAGCCTAAATAACTTTGTAAAATCACTGCAAGATAAAATGCGTAACGACGCTGGTGTGAATGGTGATGCCCAACGTATCGAGCAAATGGTGTGGCTACTTTTCCTCAAAGTTTATGACGCCAAAGAAGCACAGTGGGAACTTTATGATGAAAATTATCAATCTATCATTCCTGAACACTTACGTTGGCGAAATTGGGCTGTAGATAATAAAGATGGCGATGCTTTAACGGGAGATGATTTACTCGACTTTGTAAACAATGAATTATTTCCTACTTTGAAATCACTTGATATCAACGAAAATACACCTACTCGTCAAAGTATAGTCAAATTTGTGTTTGAAGATAACAATAATTACATGAAAGATGGTGTGCTTTTGCGTCAAGTGATTAATATCATTGATGAAATTGATTTCAAAAGCTATAAAGAGCGACATGC
>NZ_JABTBO010000060.1 GCF_014884965.1 Spirabiliibacterium mucosae
AAAAGAATAACAAAGTGCAGTCAAGACTGGGGCTATAGCTCAGCTGGGAGAGCGCCTGCTTTGCACGCAGGAGGTCAGCGGTTCGATCCCGCTTAGCTCCACCAAGCATACCTAAGGTATTTTCCGCGCGGTGAAAACCAAAGTGCGGTTAAGATAGCTTAGGTATGGTTGAAAAACCGTAATTGTTCTTTAAAAAATTGGAAACAAGCTAAAAACTGAAGAGAACTCAAGCGTGGTTGAGGTAGTGATACCAAGACACGTAAGAGCTGAGTATAAAAATCCTGTGATGAAAAAAGGCATTGCAGGTAGCGTAGGTAACTACGCACGAGTTTGTTTAACGTTCAACTTAAAGTATCAAAATACTTGAGGTTGTATGGTTAAGTGACTAAGCGTGCAGGGTGGATGCCTAGGCAGTCAGAGGCGAAGAAGGACGTGCTAATCTGCGAAAAGCGTGGGTGAGTTGATAAGAAGCGTTTAACCCACGATGTCCGAATGGGGAAACCCAGTAGATGAAGAATCTACTATCTTTAACTGAATCCATAGGTTAAAGAGGCGAACCGGGAGAACTGAAACATCTCAGTACCCCGAGGAAAAGAAATCAACCGAGATTCTGCAAGTAGCGGCGAGCGAAAGCGGAGGAGCCGTTAGTGATAGCACCAGAGCAAGAAGAACAGGCTGGGAAGCCTGACCGAAGAGGGTGATAGTCCCGTATTTAAAAGCCAGGGTGTGGTACTAAGCTAACAACAAGTAGGGCGGGACACGAGAAATCCTGTTTGAAGATGGGGGGACCATCCTCCAAGGCTAAATACTCCTGACTGACCGATAGTGAACCAGTACCGTGAGGGAAAGGCGAAAAGAACCCTGGTGAAGGGAGTGAAATAGAACCTGAAACCCTGTACGTACAAGCAGTGGGAGCCCCATCATTAAGCCAAACGCTTGATGATAAGCAATGCGCCTTTTGTTTAAAAGTGCGGTTGACTTCACGCAGTGAAGTCCAACCCAAAAATCAAACAGAGGGGGCTTAATGAT
>NZ_JABTBO010000061.1 GCF_014884965.1 Spirabiliibacterium mucosae
AAGCTATTAAGATGGATTTAACTCAAAGAAATCTTCCATTGAATTCTCTTGATTATGATCAATATAACGCTACATTAAATCATGGAAAATGTTTGTATGATCTAGGATATGTTTTTAAAGAGGATATATTCTCAAAATATTGTTACCATTATTCTAATGAAGTCGAGTGCAAGGTATTTAGAAAATATAACAATTAAGATTATTGGAGAAAGTAAGTGATAAAAGTAGCGGTTACTTCATTTTCTTTTGTCTTTTTATTGGGTGGTTGTTTATGGGTCTGGCATCCACCGTATTCTTCTTTTTGGAGAGAAGATATATGGGTTCATAAAGATGACAACACTGTTCCTACTGCAGAAATTGTTCAGTATTGCTATGCTCAATCACTAGCACCATTTAAAACAAAAAATATAGGTGGATTAGAAATACCTATTGATCCTGAAGAACAAGCTAAATCGGATGATCTTGATGGCGCTTGTCTATATCAAAAGGGATATAGGTTTAATGCTAGTTATAAATACTGTTATAGATTTGGTAATATTTGTAAAAAATGGAATAAATATAGAAGTTAATAATAACTATGATTTTTATATTTAAGTGAATAATGTCCTTCAAATGAAATCCATGAACAATCGAAAGCATTATTTAAGCGTGTTAGAACAAAATATCTTGGTGTGGAAGGCGATACGGTTTACTCGGGCATGCCTTTCTTAAGATCTTTAGGGATTGGAATGATAGGGAATAATCCTAATGCAACACCTAATAAAGCAAATGTTTCTTTTTAGATGTGCATACTAAAGCTAATCAGAATATTAATAATTTAAAGTTTGTTTATGATGAAAATGATGATAACTCTTATAAAAAGCTGAATGAAACTATTGATATATTAAATAAAACATATAAGAATTGAGAAAGAGTTTTTAATACAATAGAGGAAAAGT
>NZ_JABTBO010000062.1 GCF_014884965.1 Spirabiliibacterium mucosae
GTTAAAGTGCGGTGCAAGCGCACAGAGAGCAACGTGCTATGGGAAGTCCCCTTCGTCTAGAGGCCTAGGACATCGCCCTTTCACGGCGGTAACAGGGGTTCGAATCCCCTAGGGGACGCCATAGCACGATGTTTTCATCGTATTGTTCTTTAAAAAATTGGAAACAAGCTAAAAACTGAAGAGAACTCAAGCGTGGTGGCGGTAGCAATACCAAAACACGTAAGAGCTGAGTATAAAATCCTGTGATGAAAAAAGGCATTACAGGTAGCGTAGGTAACTACGCACGAGTTTGTTTAAGTATGCAACGCAAGAGACAGCATGATAGATAACTTAGGTTATATAAAGTGCGGTTAAGAATACTTGAGGTTGTATGGTTAAGTGACTAAGCGTGCAGGGTGGATGCCTAGGCAGTCAGAGGCGAAGAAGG
Source organism: Spirabiliibacterium mucosae (assembly GCF_014884965.1). Taxonomy (GTDB): domain Bacteria; phylum Pseudomonadota; class Gammaproteobacteria; order Enterobacterales; family Pasteurellaceae; genus Spirabiliibacterium; species Spirabiliibacterium mucosae. Next base: position 428 of record NZ_JABTBO010000062.1, read on the forward strand.
ACGTGCTAATCTGCGAAAAGCGTGGGTGAGTTGATAAGAAGCGTTTAACCCACGATGTCCGAATGGGGAAACCCAGTAGATGAAGAATCTACTATCTTTAACTGAATCCATAGGTTAAAGAGGCGAACCGGGAGAACTGAAACATCTCAGTACCCCGAGGAAAAGAAATCAACCGAGATTCTGCAAGTAGCGGCGAGCGAAAGCGGAGGAGCCGTTAGTGATAGCACCAGAGCAAGAAGAACAGGCTGGGAAGCCTGACCGAAGAGGGTGATAGTCCCGTATTTGAAAGCCAGGGTGTGGTACTAAGCTAACAAGAAGTAGGGCGGGACACGAGAAATCCTGTTTGAAGATGGGGGGGACCATCCTCCAAGGCTAAATACTCCTGACTGACCGATAGTGAACCAGTACCGTGAGGGAAAGGCGAAAAGAACCCTGGTGAAGGGAGTGAAATAGAACCTGAAACCCTGTACGTACAAGCAGTGGGAGCCCCAA
>NZ_JABTBO010000063.1 GCF_014884965.1 Spirabiliibacterium mucosae
CTCGTTTCTCAAAAATGGAAAGTGCGGTCACCGCACTTTTTGATCTACAAAACACGGAGCGTTAGTAGTTCGATCCCGCCATTTTTCGCGCGGAAATGGAGCGGTTGGGTAAATTTCAAGGAAGCATTTGAGCGCCTGCATCAAATGCGACGTAGAAATTCCCAACAAGCGAGATTTCCTTAAAAATGGCAACGCCCTTTCTTTCCCCGATTTCTTTGGGCGAGCAAAGAAATCGGGTCGCCAACGGCGAAACCGTAGCGCGATGACGGAGTTATGAAAGAAAACAGATCACCAAAGGTAGTGATGACGAAGCCAAAATTCCGCACTCGTGCCAAACGCCTTCGCCAACTTCACCGCCATCTCAAGGCTCAACCGAGAAGCATCATTCACCAAACTGCTCGCCGTGTTACGATGCACATCAAGCACCTCCGCCAAATCCCCAATCTTAAGATCCAACGGCAAAAGAAACTCCTCTTGCAAAACCTCCCCCACCGTCGCGGGCTTGCGTCGTTTAACCACCATAATCACCATCTCCTAATTATTTCCCCCTACTATAAAACACCCTAACTGCACAGTGCAACTATGCAAAGATAAGTTTTAAATCAAGCACAGGCAACACCCACAGAAATATGAAATCACCTTAAAACCGCACTTTTAAATGGCTTTAACCACACTTTTAAACCAACTTAGCGACCGCACTTTATGTTTTCAAAATTTAAATCTCAA
>NZ_JABTBO010000064.1 GCF_014884965.1 Spirabiliibacterium mucosae
ACCATCGTCACCTGGGTTCGGTGCTACTGGCAAGTCAATGTGGCTTGTGTCTTTGCCTGGCTCGCTGTTGTAGTTGTCACCTTTCGGGCTTTCTGTTTTCGCAGTCACCGTTAAGTCTTTACCATTTTCTGGCAACTCATTCTTAGGAATGGTGACTGTAACGCCCTCTTTGATGTCTTTATCTGTCAGCTCTTTCTCAAAATCAGGTTGACCGTCACCGTCGGTGTCCACTTTTAAGGTGTCACCTGCTTTCGGTGGGTTTTTCGGGTCAAACGTGATTTTCACTTTCACACCGTCGTCAGCTTCGTTGCCGTTGATGGTTTCGTCATCACCGTCTTGGATCACAACGGTCGGTGCTGCTGGTTTGTCATCATCTGCCGCAACTGGGTCTGGTGTTGCTGGTGTTTTGCCATCTTCTTCACCTTTCACGCTGACGTTGCCGCCATCTTTAACCGCATCTGGATCGATGGTGACTTTACCAGTGTCTTTATCAACGTGTACGCCTTCAGGCAATTCGCCTTCTGGTTTCCATTCACCACTGTCTGGGTCTTTGTTGATCACAACTTTGTTTGGCTTGTCGTCTTCACCTGGGAAGTCGATAGTCACTTTGTTGTTATCTTCACCTGGCTCAACAATCATGCCGCCTTGGTGATCTGGGTCTTGTTTAACCGTTGGATCGTTTGCTTTTTCTTCCGCTGGTTT
>NZ_JABTBO010000065.1 GCF_014884965.1 Spirabiliibacterium mucosae
TATCCTCAAGCATACTGCTTTCGGATTGGCGATTTTACGCTGTAAAATCGCACCATCATCAGCACTATCATAACCCTTGGGGGTAATGCTACTGCTTGATTTTGTGGGTTGGCCGTCGCTGCGCGACGTCAACCGCACTTTGGGTTTTCTACCCACTCAATACACTTGAGTGATAGGGCTCCCACTGCTTGTACGTACAGGGTTTCAGGTTCTATTTCACTCCCTTCACCAGGGTTCTTTTCGCCTTTCCCTCACGGTACTGGTTCACTATCGGTCAGTCAGGAGTATTTAGCCTTGGAGGATGGTCCCCCCATCTTCAAACAGGATTTCTCGTGTCCCGCCCTACTTGTTGTTAGCTTAGTACCACACCCTGGCTTTTAAATACGGGACTATCACCCTCTTCGGTCAGGCTTCCCAGCCTGTTCTTCTTGCTCTGGTGCTATCACTAACGGCTCCTCCGCTTTCGCTCGCCGCTACTTGCAGAATCTCGGTTGATTTCTTTTCCTCGGGGTACTGAGATGTTTCAGTTCTCCCGGTTCGCCTCTTTAACCTATGGATTCAGTTAAAGATAGTAGATTCTTCATCTACTGGGTTTCCCCATTCGGACATCGTGGGTTAAACGCTTCTTATCAACTCACCCACGCTTTTCGCAGATTAGCACGTCCTTCTTCGCCTCTGACTGCCTAGG
>NZ_JABTBO010000066.1 GCF_014884965.1 Spirabiliibacterium mucosae
GTGTAATCTGCCGGCTCAGCTGTCACTTCACCTTTATTGCCCGCCGCATCGGTTGCCGTGATTTTCGCTTCCACTTTCTTATCAGCATCTTGTTGCAACTCACTCACTGGTACGTTTACAGTGAACTTGCCTTCGCCATTCACGGTGGTTTTGTGTTCGTTACCATCTACAGTAACCACAACTTCATCACCTGCTTTAAATTCGCCTGTGACAGTACCTTTTACTTCCGCGGTCGGTTGTTTCGCTTCGTCAAGGCTCAGCTGGTTATCATCACCTGCAACCGTGTCGATCACCAATGTAGTGGTTTGCGCATTTGGTGCGGTGGTATCCACTTTCACACTACCAGTGCCTTCAGCTGATTCGTTGCCAGCAGGATCTTTCACGTGCGCTTTCACATCGATATTGTCGATGTCGTTAGTTGGCACTTCTTTGGTGTAACCATCTTTAATGATTTCTGGTGTTACTGGAATTTCCTCTTTCTCACCATTAATCTCAACCACCAATGTGTCACCCTCTTCTGTACCCTCAGGCACAGTAATTTTCACTGGTGTCTTATTGTCTGAGCCAACTTCGTCTTTATTCAAAGTGCGGTCAGCATTGCTATCCTCTGGGAATGTGATAACTGGGGCTTCATCACCTTTGCCATCGTCATTACCATCATTACCACCTGGGACTT
>NZ_JABTBO010000007.1 GCF_014884965.1 Spirabiliibacterium mucosae
CTTTGCTTGTCCAAAGAAAGGAAGCAAAGAAACGACATTTGCCCCTGTCCATAAGATATTCGCTTAGCGCCAAATTGCTACGGCTCGCTCGGGATCAAACCCTCACTCGCCTAGCACTTTAGGCACACGCTCAGCATCTTATTCCGGGGCGGGTGGATGTTCAAGGCTCGTTTTTCAAAAAGGTAAAGTGCGGTCACCGCACTTTTAAAGCAACGTTGAAACCGCACTTTGATCTACAAAACACTGAATGTCGTAGTTCGATCCGCCATTTTTCGCGCGGAAATGGAGCGGTTGGATGAATTTCAAGGAAGCATTTAAGCGCCTGTATTAAATGCGACGTAGAAATTCCCAACAAGCGAGATTTCCTTAAAAATGGCAACGCCCTTTCTTTCCCCGATTTTTTTGGGCGAGCAAAGAAAGGAAGTCGCCAACGGCGAAACCGTAGCGTGATGACGGAGTCATGAAAGAAAACAAGGAAAGAAAACGCGATAACGGCGTTATAAAAGAGAACAAGAAAAAACCACCCGGAGGTGGTTTTGACCGCACGTTGATTTTATAGCCCTGCGGCTTGGCGCAGTTCTGTGGCGCGGTCGGTTTTTTCCCACGGGAATTGCTCGCGGCCGAAGTGGCCGTAGGTGGCGGTTTCGCGGTAGATAGGTTGAATCAAATCCAACATCTTAATCAACCCGTATGGGCGCAGGTCAAAGAATTCCCGCACCAATTTCACCAGCAAGTCCTCACTCACTTTCGCAGTGCCGAAGGTTTGCACCATAATCGAGGTTGGCTCTGCCACACCGATGGCGTAGGACAGCTGAATTTCACAGCGATCGGCCAAGCCTGCAGCCACAATGTTTTTCGCCACATAGCGCGCTGCGTAGGCTGCTGAGCGGTCTACTTTTGAGGGGTCTTTGCCTGAGAAGGCGCCACCACCGTGGCGTGCGGCACCGCCGTAGGTATCGACAATGATTTTGCGCCCTGTGAGGCCGCAGTCACCCATCGGCCCGCCGATCACAAAGCGCCCGGTTGGGTTGATGAAATATTTGGTGTGCGCCGACAACCACTGGCTTGGCAAAATTGGTTTGATGATGGTTTCCATCACGCCTTCATAAATATCCGCTTGGCTGACGTCTTCTGCGTGCTGGGTGGAGAGCACCACCGCGTCGATGCCTTTGATTTTATTGTCTTCATACAAAAAGGTGATTTGGCTTTTGGCATCCGGGCGCAGGAACGGTAATGTGCCGTCTTTACGCACTTTTTCTTGTTGCTCCATCAAGCGGTGGGCGTAGGTGATTGGCGCGGGCATCAGCACGTCGGTTTCGTTGGTGGCGTAGCCAAACATAATGCCTTGGTCGCCGGCGCCTTGGTCTAACGGGTCTGCACGGTCAACGCCTTGGTTGATGTCAGACGATTGCTTGCCTATGCCATTGAGCACCGCGCATGAGCGCCCATCAAAGCCCATGGCAGAGGAGGTGTAGCCAATATCGCAAATCACTTGGCGGGCGATGTGTTCGATATCCACCCACGCGGAGGTGGTGATCTCCCCGCCAACCAGCGCCATGCCAGTTTTCACGTAGGTTTCACACGCCACGCGCGCTTTTGGGTCTTGCTCGATGATGGCGTCGAGCACCGCATCAGAGATTTGGTCGGCAATTTTATCAGGATGCCCAGCAGAGACGGACTCTGAGGTGAATAAGTAGTTTGACATAGTGTTTCCTTTTGGTGTGACCGCACTTTTGTTGTCCTTTTGGGCCACACGGGTAATTAATTTGGATAGATAAACATCTAGACGGCTATAATAGCAACTTTTATTACGAATGACACGCTTTTTTATGCAAAAGTGCGGTCAATTTGGCTATACTAGAACACGTTTTTTACGCTGCGCAGGCAGCCTTGAGCGCATGGGAGAATGCTTGAGATGGCAACAGTTGAAGAAAGAAAGCTAACCTTTGAACACAACAACGACTTGGTGCGGGATGTGTATAACATTGATTATTGGGGCATTGGCTATTTTGGCGTGAACGACGACGGTGAGATGTATGTCTGCCCAAATCCGCAACAAAAGAAAAGCGGGTGACTTTCACGCAGCTGATTGCCAAAGCACAGGCCGAAAAAGGCAGCACCTTGCCGACGCTGTTTTGCTTCCCGCAGATTTTGCAGCACCGCTTGTGCTCAATTAATAACGCGTTTAAAAATGCGCGCGAGAATTTTGGCTATCAAGGCGATTACTTTTTGGTGTATCCGATCAAAGTCAACCAACATCGCCGCGTGATTGAATCGTTGATCAACTCCAAGCAAACCTTGGGGCTGGAGGCGGGCTCAAAAGCCGAACTCATGGCGGTGCTGGCGCACGCGGGCGCCACCCGCACCGTGATTGTGTGCAATGGCTATAAAGACCGTGAATACATCCGCTATGCCTTAATGGGCGAAAAACTCGGGCACAAAGTCTATTTGGTGATTGAAAAAATCTCTGAAATCCAGCTGGTGCTTGAAGAGGCGAAAAAGCTCAACGTCAAGCCACGCTTAGGCGTGCGCGCACGCTTGGTGTCGCAAGGCAAAGGCAAATGGCAATCCTCAGGCGGCGATAAATCCAAGTTCGGCCTTTCAGCCACACAAGTGCTGGAACTGGTGGCTATTTTAAAACGCCACGATCAGCTCGACAGCCTGCAATTGTTGCACTTTCACCTCGGCTCGCAGCTGGGTAATATTCGTGATGTGGCCACCGGCGTGCATGAAAGCGCGCGCTTTTATGTGGAGCTGCACAAACTCGGCGTGAACATCAACTGCTTTGATGTGGGCGGCGGCTTGGGCGTGGATTACGAAGGCAACCGCACTCAATCGGAATACTCTGTCAATTACAGCCTGTCGGAATACGCCGAAACCGTGGTGTGGGGCATTGGGCAGGCGTGTGAAGAGCACGGCTTGCCGCACCCGACCATCATCACCGAATCGGGCCGTGGGGTGACAGCGCACCACGCGGTGCTGATTTCCAACGTGATTGGGGTGGAGCGCTTTAAAGATCAAATCCTCTCGCCACCGGCGGAAGACGCGCCGCGCGTGCTGCACAGCATGTGGGAGACTTGGTGCGATGTGTTTGAGTCCCGCGAGAAGCGCTCGCTGCGCAGCTGGGTGCACGAGAGCCAATTTGACTTAAGCGATGTGCACAACCAATACAACGTTGGCATTCTCAACCTCGAGCAGCGCGCGTGGGCGGAGCAGCTTTATCTCAACATTTGCCATGAAATCGGCAATATGTTTGATGAAAAACACCGCTTCCACCGCGGCGTGATCGACGAGCTGCAGGAGCGCTTTGCTGATAAGCTTTATGTCAATTTTTCACTGTTTCAATCCCTGCCGGATGCGTGGGGGATTGACCAATTGTTTCCCGTCTGCCCGCTGACCAACCTCAACCAGCCAACCGAGCGTCGCGCGCTGGTGCTGGATATCACCTGCGACAGTGACGGTATGATCAAAAGCTACATTGACGGCGACGGCATTGCCAACACTATGCCGCTGCCGTATTACGAAGAGGACGAGCCGCCATTGCTGGGCTTTTTCATGGTCGGCGCTTATCAAGAAATTTTGGGCAATATGCACAACTTGTTTGGCGACACCAGCACCATCGACGTGTTGCTCGACGACAACGGCGAGATTATGATCTCCGATTTTGACGAGGGCAACACGGTGGCGGATATGCTGGAGTATGTTTACCTCAACCCGCAAAAATTGATTAACGACTACCGTGAGCAAATCGAGCAATCCAACCTCTCCGCCGCCGAGGGCTTGAAGTTTTTGCAAGAGTTGGAAAGCGGCCTCAACGGCTACACCTACTTGGAGGAAGAGTAATGAACACCTTAAACCACGCTGAAGACATTTCTCTGGTGTCGAACAATTTTGGCTTTTTGCGCCTGCCGCTTAATTTCTCGCCTTATGAGGGCAATGCCGATTGGGTCATCACCGGCGTGCCGTTTGACCAAGCCACTTCAGGGCGCGCGGGCACTCGCTCAGGCGCGGAGGCCATTCGCCGTGCGTCGGTGAATTTGGCGTGGGAGCATTGCCGCTTCCCGTGGGATTTCGACGTGCGCGAGCGCTTGAAGATTGAAGACTGCGGCGATTTGGTTTATGCCTTTGGCGACAACGCCGATTTTGTGCAAAAGCTCGAACAGCACGCCAGCCAACTGTTAACGTGCGGTAAAAAATGCTTAACTTTCGGCGGCGACCACTTCATCACCTTGCCGCTGCTGCGTGCCCACGCCAAGCACTTTGGCAAGCTGGCGTTGCTCCATTTTGACGCGCACACCGACACCTACGACAACGGCAGTGATTACGACCACGGTACGATGTTCTACCATGCGCCGAAAGAGGGCTTGATTGATGCCGCACGCTCGATTCAAATTGGCATCCGCACCGAGTTTGACCGCACTTTGCCGTTCACCGTGCTCGATGCGCCAACAGCGAATGACATGAGCGCGGCGGAGATTGTGGCCAAAATCAAACAAACTGTGGGGGACATGCCCGTTTATCTCACGTTTGATATCGACTGCCTTGACCCGGCCTACGCTCCTGGCACGGGCACGCCGGTGATTGGCGGCATGACGCCGGATAAAATCTTGAAAATTTTGCGCCAATTGCAAGGTGTGAACATTGTTGGCATGGACATTGTAGAAGTTTCGCCTGCCTTTGATCAATCGCAAATCACAGCATTAGCGGGCGCCACGCTGGCGCTGGAGATGCTCTATTTGCAAGCCAGCCAAGGATAACCGATGAGCAAACAAAAAGTGGTGCTCGCCACCGGCAACGCGGGCAAAGTGCGGGAAATGGCCAGCGCGATTGGCGCGCTCGGTTTTGAGGTGGTGTCACAAACCGCACTTGGGATTGAAAGTGCGGTGGAAGATGGCCTCACCTTTGTCGAAAATGCGCTGAAAAAGGCCCGCCATGCCGCCGCCCAAAGTGGCCTGCCGGCGATTGCCGATGATTCAGGCTTGGTGGTGGCTGCACTCAATGGTGCGCCAGGGCTCTATTCCGCCCGTTACGCGGGGGAAGAGGCCAGCGACAGCGACAACTGCGCCAAATTATTGCAAGCGTTGCGTGATGTCCCCGACGGCCAGCGGCAGGCGAAGTTTGTCAGCGTGATTGTCTTTTTACGCCACGCTGAAGACCCAAACCCGATTATCGCCCAAGGTGAGTGTGTCGGTGAAATCGCGCGCGCGCTGCAAGGCGACAACGGCTTTGGCTACGATCCGCTGTTTTTCTACCCATCGAAAAACCGCACTTTTGCTCAGTTGTCGTTAGATGAAAAACACGCGCTCTCCCACCGCGGCAAGGCGCTCGACAGCCTGAAAAGCCAGCTCACAGGTGTGGGCGCGTAATGCCAATAGAGCGCAGCCCTGTGAGTTTGCCGCCGCTGAGTTTGTACGTCCACATCCCGTGGTGTGTGCAAAAGTGCCCTTATTGCGATTTCAACTCCCACGGCCTGCGCGGCGAGATTCCTGAAGCGGCTTACATCGACCACTTGCTGCAGGATTTGCACGCCGACAGGCACTATGCGCAAAACCGCACTTTGCAATCCATCTTTATCGGCGGCGGCACGCCGAGCTTGTTCTCCGCTGAAGGCATTGCGCGGCTGCTTGACGGCATTCGCGCGCAGGTGCCTTTTGCCCCCGATATTGAAATCACCCTGGAGGCCAACCCCGGCACCGCCGAGGCGGAGCGCTTCAACGGCTATGCGCGCGCGGGCGTGACGCGCCTGTCGATGGGCATTCAAAGTTTTGATGACGACAAGCTCAAACGCTTGGGGCGCATTCACAACGCGCAAGAGGCCATTGCGGCGGTGGCGATGGCCAAACGCTGCGGCGTGCGCAGTTTCAACCTCGATTTAATGCACGGCCTGCCCAATCAAACCCCTGAGCAAGCACTTGATGATTTGCGCCAAGCAATTGCCCTCGCGCCACCGCACTTGTCGTGGTATCAACTCACCATCGAGCCCAACACCCAGTTTGCCTCGCGCGCGCCCACGCTGCCCGATGACGACGACTTGTGGGCGATTTTTGAGCAAGGGCATCAGCTGCTCACCGCCCACGGCTATCAGCAATACGAAACCTCGGCCTATGCCAAACCGCACTTTCAATGCCAGCATAACCTCAATTATTGGCGTTTTGGTGATTATTTAGCCATCGGCTGCGGCGCCCACGGCAAAATCACCTTTCCTGACGGTGAAATCATTCGCTTTAGCAAAACCAAGCACCCGAAAGGCTATTTGCAGGGCAATTATCTTTATCAACAAAGTGCGGTCGCGCGCGCTGACCGCACGTTTGAATTTTTTATGAACCGCTTTCGCCTGCTTGAGCCGTGCCCAAAGACCGAGTTTGAGCAGTTCACGGGCATTTCTGCAGGCGAGATTACGCCTTTGATGGCGCAGGCGCAAGCCCAAGGCTATATCACGATAAGCGAGCACCACTGGCAGCTGACACGCCACGGCGCACTGTTTTTAAACGAGCTGCTGGCCTTGTTTTTAACCGAATGATGAAAATTTTAGCACTTGAATGTTAATCTAATTTGATTGAACAATCCCGCAAAGAGGGTAAGATAACACAAGAAGGAGAGCGCAGATGAATCAGCAAGAAATGAAAATTCAAGCCGCCAAAGCGGCCATTGAGTTTGTGCCCAATGGCGGCATTGTCGGCGTGGGCAGTGGCTCGACCGTCAACTGTTTTATTGATGAGCTGGGCAAAATCGCCAACCAAATTGAAGGCGCGGTGGCCGCCTCAAAAGCCTCTGAAACGCGGCTGCGTGCGCTTGGCATTGAGGTGTTTGACGCTAACCAAGTCACCAGCCTTGACGTGTATATCGACGGTGCGGACGAAATTAATCCACAAAACATGATGATCAAAGGCGGTGGCGCGGCACTCACGCGTGAAAAAATCGTGGCGGCGCTGGCCAAGCGGTTTGTCTGCATTGTGGATCAAAGCAAGCAAGTGGATGTGCTCGGTTCAACCTTCCCGCTGCCGGTGGAGGTCATCCCGATGGCGCGCTCTTATGTGGCTCGCCAAATCGTCGCCCTCGGCGGCGCGCCGGAATACCGCGAAGGTGTGGTGACCGACAACGGCAATGTGATTTTGGATGTGCATAATTTCAAAATTATGCAACCGATGGAAATGGAAAAAACATTAAATAACCTCGCTGGCGTGGTGACAAACGGCATTTTTGCGCTGCGTGGCGCGGATGTGGTGATTGTTGGCACACCTGACGGGGCAAAAGTCATTACAGACTAAGGATACATCATGAGCGCGAAAGTCTCACTCGACAAAGATAAAATCAAAGTTTTGTTGCTAGAAGGGGTACACCAAAGTGCGGTTGACTGCCTGCACGAGGCGGGTTACACCAACATTGAATATCACAAAAAGGCGCTTGATGACGCCGATTTGATTGAAGCGATTAAAGATGCGCACTTTGTGGGCATCCGCTCGCGCACCCATTTGACCGCGGAAGTGCTTGCGCACGCCAAAAAATTGATCGCCGTAGGCTGCTTTTGCATCGGCACCAACCAGGTGGATTTAGCCGCCGCCAAAGCGCGCGGCATTCCTGTGTTCAACGCGCCTTTTTCCAACACCCGCTCGGTGGCAGAATTGGTGCTGGGGGAAATTTTATTGCTGATGCGCAACGTGCCCAAAGCCAACGCCGAAGTGCACCGCGGCGTGTGGAACAAATCAGCCACGGGCTGCCATGAAGTGCGCGGCAAAAAGCTCGGCATCATCGGCTACGGCCACATCGGCTCGCAGTTGAGTGTGCTGGCGGAATCGGTCGGGATGCAGGTGTTTTTCTACGATATCGAAAACAAACTGCCGCTGGGCAACGCGCAACAAATGGGCAGCATGACCGCACTTTTAAATCACTGCGACATCATCTCGCTGCACGTGCCTGAAAACGAAAGCACCAAAAATTTGATTGACGCGCAACGTCTCAGTGAAATGAAGCCAGGTGCGATTTTGGTCAATGCCGCCCGTGGCACCGTGGTGGACATCGACGCCTTAACCCAAGCCTTGGAGGCGAAAAAACTCTTTGGTGCGGCCATCGACGTGTTCCCAACAGAGCCGGCCTCGATTAATGACCCGTTTGAATCACCACTGCGCGCGTTTGATAACGTGATTTTGACCCCACACATCGGCGGCTCAACCTCTGAAGCGCAGGAAAATATCGGCGCTGAGGTGGCGAACAAATTGGTGAAATATTCCGACAACGGCTCAACCCTTTCTGCGGTCAACTTCCCTGAAGTGTCGTTGCCAACTCATAACCAAGCGAAACGGTTGATGCACATTCACCACAACCGCCCAGGTGTGCTGAACAAAATCAACCAAATTTTCACCCACGCGAATGTCAACATCGCCTCGCAATACCTGCAAACCGACCCTGCAATCGGCTATGTGGTGATTGATGTGGAAACCGACAACAGCCGCGACATTTTGCAACAACTGCGTGCCATTGACGGCACCATCAAAGCCCGCGTCTTGTTTTAATGTGCTAACGATAAAAAACACGCCAGCTGGCGGGTTTTTGTTGACCGCACTTTTATTTTTGATCAAAAAAGACTTTTTTCAAGCCCAGCTCCAGTCCGCGGAATTCGGCGAGGCCTTTGAGGCGGCCGATGGCTGAGTAGCCCGGATTGGTCTTTTTGTGCAGGTCGTCGAGCATTTGGTGGCCGTGGTCAGGGCGCATTGGGATAAGGCGTGTTTGACCATCACCCAAACGGCGGTACTCTTCATCAAGCAGCGCTTTAACCACGTTGAACATATCCACATCGCCTTGCAAGTGCGCCGCTTCATGGAATGACAGCGGGTTTTCTTCACGGCAGGTGGAGCGCAAATGCGCAAAATAGATGCGATCGGCAAAGCGCTTGGTCATTTCCACCAAATCGTTGTCGGAGCGCACGCCGTAGGAGCCAGTGCACATGGTGAACCCATTGGCCGGCAGCGGCTGGGTGTCAACATACCACTGCATATCCTCAATGGTGGAGACAATGCGCGGCAGGCCTAGAATTGGGCGTGGCGGGTCGTCGGGGTGCACTGCCATTTTGATACCCATTTCTTGCGCAACAGGGATAATTTCATTTAAAAAATGCGCCAAGTGCTCGCGGAATTTGTCAGGCGAAATATCTTTGTAGCGGTCAAGCTGGGCTTGAAACTCGGCCAAGGTGTAGCCCTCTTCCGCACCAGGGAGGCCTGCGATAATATTGCGGGTGAGCTGGTCAATATCGGCTTGGCTCATGTTGTCAAAATAAGTTTTGGCTTGCGCCAGCTCTTGCTCAGTGTAGCTTTCTTCGGCACCTGGGCGTTTTAAAATATGCACTTCAAAAGCGGCAAACGCAATTTGGTCAAAACGCAACGCGCGCGAGCCATCGGGCAACTCATAGGCCAAATCAGTGCGTGTCCAATCCAGCACTGGCATAAAGTTGTAGCACACGGTGTCGATACCGCACTTGGCCAAATTGCGCAGGGTTTGTTTGTAATTTTCAATCCAAGTTTGATAGTTGCCTGTTTGGGTTTTAATCTCCTCGTGCACCGGCACACTTTCCACCACCGACCAGGTGAGACCCGCGTCTTCCACTGCTTTTTTGCGCTTTTCAATTTCCTCCACGCGCCACACCTCACCGTTTTTAATATGATGAAGTGCGGTCACAATGCCCGTTGCCCCCGCTTGGCGAATATCGCTTAAGCTCACTGGATCACTGGGGCCATACCAACGCCATGTTTGTTCCATAATCTTTCTCCAATCAAATCCCCACCGCAACGGGGTTTATATTAAATAAATAACCATCAAAATTTGGGTCGTCGATGTCTGATAGCTCAAACAGTTTTTGTTTCACATTTTCAATGTGTTGCCACATCGCCCTTTTGGCGGCGACAGGGTCTTTGCGCTGAATGGCATTGATGATATTTTGGTGGTCTGCCAGCCACAGCACACGATAGTTTTGGTTGGGAATGTGCGAGTGTAGCGCCTTCCACATATGGCTGTCGGTGCGATAGCGCCAAAGGTTTTTCTGCAGCCGAATCAATGCTTCATTTTGCGTGATTTCCGCAATCGCGATATGAAAATCTTTATCAGCAATGTAGTCTTCATCACCATGCTCAAGGGTGGCGTGTTCGCGCGTTAAAATCGCTTTGAGCTTGGCAATATCCGAGCGATTAGCCTGAATGGCGGCAAACTCAGCAATGCTGCTTTCAAGCAATTGGCGAGCTTGCAACAGCTCAAATGGGCCGATGTCGCCCGCGTAATGGCTTGCGTGTGACGTTTGGCTTGGCAGCGCAACAACATAGCTGCCAGAGCCTTTACGAATTTCAATCAAGCCTTCTAGCTCAAGCATAATCATGGCCTCACGGATCACCGTGCGGCTGACATTCAATTCATCGGCAAAATCGCGCTCAGGCGGCAGGCGATCGCCAATGGCGTAAAGCCCTGAAGCCAGTTTTTGCTTAAGCATTTCACCGATTTTTTTATAAGAGCGAAACTCCTGTTTAGCTGTCATGGGTCAACCTTATGGTAACAAAGGGTTAGAATTGGTCTAACCAAATGTTACCATATTTTGCACCGTTATTTCACTGCGCGAATTTGTTCAACCAATTTAAATAGCTCAGGATTATTTTTCTCAAGCTCGGTGTACATTGGCGCAACAGCCTCTTTGAACGGTGCTTTGTCAACTTCGATGAATTCCACACCTTGTTTGACCGCACTTTCGCGTTGTTTATTTTCGGATTCCACCCACAACTCACTCATTTTTTCGGTCGCTTCTTTGGCCGCTTGTTTCACCGCTTGTTGGTCTTTTTCAGGCAGGCTGTCCCACACTTTGGTGGAGATCACCAACACATCGGGCACCATGGTGTGTTCATCTTGGCTAAAGAACTTGGCCACTTCGCTGTGACGGCTTAAGGTGTATGACGGAATGTTATTTTCAGCCGCGTCCACCACGCCTTGTTGAAGTGCGGTATAAAGTTCGCCATAGGCCAACGGAGTTGGGTTGCCGCCGAGCTCTTTCACCATGTTCACGGCGGTTGGGCTTGGTTGCACCCGCACTTTTAAGCCGTTTAAATCTTGTGGGGTTTTAATCGGTTTTTTGGCGTAAAAACTGCGTGCGCCGGCATCCAAATAGGCAATGCCGATAAAGCCGCTGTCGCGTGAGGCTTGTAGGATTTTTTCACCAATCTCACTTTTCATCACGTTGTGATATTGCTCTTTGCTGTTGAAGAGATATGGCAGGTTATACACGCCATAATCTTTCGCGAAGGCTTCTAATTCGGCAGCGTTGGATTTTGCCAAGCCAAGCACGCCTTTTTGTACCAATTCGAGCGATTCACGTTGTGAACCCAATTGTGCATCTGGGTAAACGCGGATTTTTAAATCACCCCCACTGAGCTCAGCGGTGCGTTTGGCAAAGAAATCCAATGCGGCATGCACAGGGTGAGAGCGGTTTTGATTATGACTGAGTTTTAAAGTGACACTGGCATAGACACTGCTGGCGGCAAAAGTCAACGCAAAACCCGCAAGCATGGTTTTCATCAAGTTAGAACGTTTCATACAATCCCCTTTTTTGGTTGTGAATATAAAATTGGTATGCCGATATTGCGGTTATTTTGCTTCGCACGCAAATAAATTCTGTCATTATTGTGACCATCGTCACATAAAAAATATAAATTGGCATTCCAATTTAAAAAGTGTGATCTGTGTCTATTTTCTAAATGCCCCCTTGCTCCTACAATGACGACGTGTTTCTCAACTTGAGTGGAAAAACTATGGATAGAGCTGTCAATTTTATGAACCGCTGCATGATGGTGTTTTCTGTCACGCTGTCGGTATTACTGGTGTTTTGCGTCGTCTGGCAGGTGATCTCGCGTTATGTTTTAGGGGCGCCGAGTATTGTCACAGACGAGCTGGCACGTTTTTTATTTATGTGGGTGGGGCTGATTGGCGCCGCGCACGCCACGGGGTTGAAGCAGCATTTGGCCATTGATTTATTGCTGATGAAAACCGAGGGCAGAAAGAAAGTTTTGTTAGAGTTGCTGATTTTATCCCTGATGATCTTTTTTGCGGCCTATATTCTCATTTATGGCGGTGGCGAACTGGCGTGGGATACCCATGTCAGCGGGCAAATTTCCCCTTCTTTGGCCATTGACATGGGCTTGGTTTATCTCTGCTTGCCAATATCTGGCCTGATTATGCTGTTTTATCTCACGATTGATTTTGTGCAAAAAATACGATCACTGACAACAATTGGTCAACCAATTTAAGGTGCTGTTATGGAATGGACGATTATTTTAACCCTTTTCGGCAGCTTTGCTGTTATGTTGGCACTGTCCGTGCCGATCTCTTTTGCTATCGCGATTGCGACATTGATTACCATTTCAATGAGCATGCCAAGCGACATGGCAATTACCGTTATCACCCAAAAGCTGGCCTCAGGGCTGGATAACTTTGCCTTGCTGGCGATTCCGTTTTTTATTTTAGCTGGCAACATCATGAACCGCGGCGGCATCGCGCGGCGGTTAATTGCACTGGCCAAAGTGCTTGGTGCCAAATTGCCAGGCTCGCTGTTTCACTGCAACGTGTTGGCGAACATGATGTTTGGCTCCATTTCAGGCTCTGCCGTGGCCTCCGCGGCGGCGATGGGTGGCATTATGTCCCCACTGCAAAAGAAAGACGGCTATGACCCTGAGATCTCTGCAGCGGTCAACATCACTTCCTGCCCAACGGGGCTTTTGATTCCGCCAAGCAACACCTTGATTGTGTATTCTTTAGTTTCAGGCGGCACCTCCATTTCAGCGCTATTCTTAGCCGGCTACGTTCCTGGCATCTTGATGGGGCTGGGCATTATGCTGGTGGCGGGTTTTATCGCAAAACGCCGCAATTACCCTGTTGAGGCACTGCCGCCGTGCAAAGAGGTGTTGTGGAAGTTTTTAGACGCCATGCCATCACTGTTGTTGATTGTGATTGTGATCGGCGGGATTATTGCAGGCATCTTCACCGCCACCGAGGCCTCAGCCATTGCGGTGGTTTACACCTTTATTTTGGCGGTGGTGATTTATCGTGAGGTCAAACTCAAAGAGCTGCCTGTGATTATCATGAACTCAGGCATCACCACAGCCATTGTTTTGCTGCTGATTGGCACCTCATCAGGCATGTCATGGGCGATGGCGAATGCGGATATTCCGTTTTTGATTCAAGACGCATTGAACTACATTTCCGACAGCCCAATTGTGATCATGGCGGTGATTGTTGGCATTTTGCTTGTGATTGGTACATTTATGGACATGACGCCGGCGGTGTTGATCTTCACCCCGATTTTCTTGCCGATCGCCAGCGATATTGGGGTTGACCCTGTTCATTTCGGGATTATTATGACATTTAGTCTGTGTATCGGTATTTGCACGCCGCCGGTGGGCAGCGCCTTGTTTGTCGGCTGCTCGGTGGGCGGCGTGAGCATTGACAAAGTGCTTAAACCGCTGATTCCATTTTTTATCGTGATGATTTTAACCTTGCTTTTGGTCACCTTTATCCCAGATTTGAGTTTGATTTTACCAAAAGTGCTACTTGATTATATGCCGTTGTAATGGCTTAAGGACAGATTATGAATAAGATTGAAGACATTGGGTATCCTAAATCGCAGTTGAAGAGCCGGATTTTGCATCTCGGTTTTGGGGCGTTTCACCGTGCGCATCAGGCGTTGATTGCCGATGAAGTGGCGCGCAAATCCGACAGTGATTGGGGCTATTGTGAGGTGAATCTCGTCGGTGGCGAGCAGTTGATTGCGGATTTGAAAGCGCAAGAGCTGCAATACAGCGTGCTGGAAAAAGGCCAAGACACGAATACGTTAAAGCGCATTAATGCAGTTTGCCAGGCGCTCCACCCCGAACTCGACGGGCAAAGTGCGGTGCTAGAAAAAATGGCCGACCCTGAGATTGCGATTGTGTCGATGACCATCACCGAAAAAGGCTACTGCATTGACCCGAGCACCGGCAAGTTGGATTTGAATAACTCGTATGTGAAACAGGATTTGGCGAACATCGAGCAGCCGCAATCGGCGCTCGGTTATATTGTGCGTGCGTTGATGCTGCGCCGTGAGCGTGGGATCGCGCCGTTTACGGTGATGTCGTGCGATAACGTGATGGAAAACGGCGCCAAAGCCAAAAGTGCGGTTGTGCAACTGGCGGCAAAAATCGACCCTGCGCTTTCCCAATGGATTGAGCAAAATGTGCCGTTCCCGTGCACCATGGTTGACCGCATTGTGCCGGCGGCAACCCCTGAAACACTCGAGCAAATTGCCACAATTTTGGGCCATGAAGACCCATGCGGCATCGCGTGTGAAGACTTCCTGCAATGGGTGGTGGAAGACCATTTTGTCGACAATCAACGCCCGCAGTGGGAGCTCGCTGGCGCCCAATTGGTGGATGACGTGCGCCCATTTGAGCAGATGAAATTGCGCATGCTTAACGGCGCCCATTCGTTTTTGGCCTATCTTGGCTACCTCGGCGGCTACGCACACATTTCAGACACCATGCAAGATGACAACTATCGCGCGGCGGCGCTGAAGTTAATGCTTAAAGAGCAGGCGCCGACTCTAAGCATGCCTGAGGGCACCGATTTAGACAGCTATGCGCATTTGCTGATTGCACGCTTCACCAACCCGAGTTTGAAGCACCAAACCTACCAAATTGCCACCGACGGCAGCCAAAAATTGCCACCGCGGATGCTGGAATCGATCAGCTATCATTTATCTAAAGGCTCTGATTTCTCACTATTAGCATTAGGCGTGGCGGGCTGGTGTCGCTATGTGGCGGGCGTGAATGAGCAAGGCGAGGCCTTTGAGGTGCATGACCCAATGGCGGCGCAATTTGCTGAAATTTATCAAAAGTGCGGTCTTGGCGAGGGGATGGTCGATGAATTGCTGAATTTATCCGCGATATTCCCAGGGGCATTGCAGCGCGAACCGCACTTTGTTAATGCGGTGAAAGCGGCCTACGCCATGCTGCTCGAGCGTGGCGCGAAGGCGACAGTGGCCCATTACCTGACACAAGGAGAATAACATGAAAGCGTTTATGGATGACGATTTTTTGCTCTCAAGTGCGGTGGCAAAAACCCTGTATCACGACTATGCCGCGCCGATGCCGATTTTTGACTACCACTGCCACCTTGACCCCAAATTGATCGCGCAAGATCATCAATTTGCCGACATGGCCGAGATATGGCTGGCCGGCGATCACTACAAATGGCGCGCCATGCGCACCGCGGGCATTGATGAGCAGTGCATCACCGGCAGCGCGAGCGCCTATGACAAATATTTGGCGTTTGCCAAAACGGTGCCGCTGTGCATCGGCAACCCGATTTATCACTGGACGCACCTTGAGCTCAAGCGTCCGTTTGGCATCACGAATACGCTGTTCAACCCCGACACCGCGCCGACAATTTGGCAGGAGTGCAACGCTATGCTGCAAACGCCAGAATTCAGCGCGCGCGGCATTATGCAACAGATGAACGTGGCACTGGTGGGCACCACCGATGACCCGATCGACAGCCTTGAGCATCACCAAGTGCTGGCGCAAGACCGCACTTTTGCCATTGATGTGGTGCCAAGCTGGCGGCCAGACAAAGCGGTGAAAATTGAGCTGCCGAATTTTGCTGACTACCTCACCGCCCTGGGCGAGGCGGCGGATGTGGTCATTCGCACTTTCGCTGACCTCAAAAAAGCGCTGCTAATTCGCCTTGAGCACTTTGAAAAGTGCGGTTGTAAATCTGCCGACCACGGCATGGAAATTGTCCGTTTTGCCCCTGTGCCAGAGGAAAGCGTGCTCGATCGCATTCTCACCCAGCGCTTAAATGGCGAGGCGCTGAGCGAGCTTGAAATTGCGCAATACCAAACCGCACTTTATGTTTTTTTAGGGCGCGAGTATCACAAGCGCAACTGGGTGCTGCAAATGCATATCGGCGCACTGCGCAACAACAACACGCGGATGTATAAGTTGCTGGGGCCTGACAGCGGCTTTGATTCCATTGGCGACCGCACTTTTGCTGAAAATCTCTCAAGCTTGCTCGACAGCCTTGACCAAACTAATCAGCTGCCGCGCACCATTTTGTATTGCCTCAACCCACGCGACAACGAAATGATCGCTTCCATGATCGGCAACTTCCAAGATGGCAGCTGTGCCGGCAAAATCCAATTTGGCTCGGGCTGGTGGTTCAACGACCAAAAAGACGGCATGCAGCGCCAACTCCAGCAGCTCTCGCAACTGGGCTTGCTGAGCCAATTTGTCGGCATGTTGACCGACTCGCGCAGCTTCCTCTCTTACACTCGCCATGAATACTTCCGCCGCATTCTCTGCGAGCTGATCGGCAGCTGGGTGGTCAACGGCGAAGCTCCGAACGACATCGCGCTGCTGGGCAACATGGTGCAAAATATCTGCTTTAACAACGCGAAAGGGTATTTTAAATAAGCGGCATAGGCAAAGTGCGGTGCGACCGCACTTTGCTTTTTGTGATAAAAGCCTTGCAATCAAGGCGAGGGTTGAGTATAATCCCCAAACTTCTTCGTGAAGTCATTTGGTGTAATCATTTACCAAATGGGTAAAGCGCAGGCTTTATCAACAATGTTCCCGATTGTGGAACTAAATATGGCTTAATCGCACTTCATTTTGCATTTTAAGAGGCGAAACTGAGGTGTCGGTTTTTTTATTATCTTATTTTTAAAGTGGAGCTCTGGTCTCATGCAGAACCAAAGAATCCGTATCCGTTTGAAAGCGTTTGATCATCGCCTGATCGATCAATCCACTGCGGAAATCGTAGAAACAGCAAAGCGCACAGGTGCTCAAGTACGTGGTCCAATTCCATTGCCGACCCGCAAAGAGCGTTTCACTGTATTGATTTCACCACACGTTAATAAAGACGCGCGTGATCAATACGAAATTCGCACGCACAAACGTTTGGTTGATATTGTTGAACCAACCGAAAAAACAGTTGATGCGCTTATGCGTTTGGATCTGGCTGCCGGTGTTGACGTGCAGATCAGCCTAGGTTAATAAGAGGTTATTACAATGATTGGTTTAATCGGTCGTAAAGTTGGTATGACCCGCATCTTCACTGAAGCCGGCGTGTCTATTCCAGTTACTGTCATCGAAATCGAAGCCAACCGTGTGACTCAAGTGAAAACCCTTGAAACAGATGGCTACTGCGCAGTCCAAGTTACTACTGGTGCTAAAAAAGCATCGCGTGTGACTAAACCTGAAGCAGGTCATTTCGTTAAAGCAGGTGTTGAAGCTGGCCGCGGTTTATGGGAATTCCGTACCAACGGTGATGAAGAATTCACTCTTGGTCAAGAAATTAATGTTGATGTCTTCGCAGACGTTAAAAAAGTTGATGTTACAGGTACGTCAAAAGGTAAAGGTTTTGCAGGTGCTGTGAAACGTTGGAACTTCCGTACTCAAGACGCAACGCATGGTAACTCTTTGTCTCACCGTGCTCCTGGTTCAATTGGTCAAAACCAAACACCAGGCCGTGTATTTAAAGGCAAAAAGATGGCCGGTCACTTAGGTGCTGAGCGTGTAACCGTTCAATCACTGGAAGTGGTTCGTGTCGATACCGAACGTAAATTGCTATTAGTGAAAGGTGCTGTCCCAGGTGCCACTGGTGGTGATTTAATTGTTAAACCCGCTGTTAAAGCAAAAGCATAAGTCTAGGAGATAGGAATGGAATTAGTGACTAAAGATGCACAAAGTGCATTGACTGTTTCTGAAACTACCTTCGGACGTGAGTTTAACGAAGCGTTGGTTCACCAAGTTGTTGTTGCTTATGCAGCAGGTGCTCGCCAAGGTACTCGTGCACAAAAAACTCGTGCTGAAGTAGCAGGTTCAGGTAAAAAACCATGGCGTCAAAAAGGTACAGGTCGTGCGCGTTCTGGTAACGTGAAAAGCCCTATCTGGCGTTCTGGTGGTGTGACTTTTGCGGCTAAGCCACAAGATCACAGCCAAAAAGTGAACAAAAAAATGTATCGTGGTGCAATCAAAAGCATTTTGTCTGAATTAGTTCGTCAAGACCGTTTGGTTGTGGTGGAAAAATTCGAAGTTGATGCGCCAAAAACGAAAGTTTTAGTTCAAAAATTAAAAGAGATGGCACTGGAAGATGTGCTGATCATCACAGCAGAATTAGACGAAAATCTATTCTTAGCGGCGCGTAACCTCTACAAAGTAGACGTTCGTGATGCGCAAACAATCGATCCGGTGAGCTTGATTGCTTTTGAAAAAGTGGTTGTCACTGTTGATGCTGTGAAGCAAATTGAGGAGATGTTGGCATGATTCTAGAAGAACGTTTGCTAAAAGTGCTCAAAGCACCACATGTCTCTGAAAAGGCTACTAACAATGCTGAGCAGTCAAACACTATCGTTTTCAAAGTAGCGAAAGATGCCAACAAAGTTGAAATCGCTGCTGCAGTTGAAAAACTGTTTGAAGTGAAAGTGGACTCTGTACGTACCGTTGTGGTGAAAGGTAAAACTAAACGCCATGGTGCTCGTATGGGTCGTCGTAGTGACTGGAAAAAAGCATATGTCACTTTACAAGAAGGTCAAGAATTAGATTTTCTTGACGGTGCCGCAGAGTAATCAGAGGAGTAGAAAATAATGGCTATCGTTAAATGTAAGCCGACCTCCGCTGGTCGTCGTCACGTAGTTAAAGTGGTTAACCCTGAGCTACACAAGGGTAAACCTTATGCGCCACTGTTGGATACTAAATCTAAAACAGGTGGTCGTAACAATTTTGGACGTATTACAACCCGTCACATCGGTGGTGGTCACAAACAACACTATCGTATTATTGACTTCAAACGCAATAAATTAGATGTGCCAGGCACTGTTGAGCGTCTTGAATATGATCCAAATCGCAGCGCAAACATCGCATTGGTGCTTTATAAAGACGGTGAACGTCGTTATATCCTTGCACCAAAAGGTCTTAGCGCAGGCGATCAAGTACAAGCAGGTTCACATGCGCCAATCAAAGTTGGTAATTCATTACCAATGCGTAATATCCCTGTTGGTACCACTGTACATAACGTTGAATTAAAACCTGGTAAAGGTGGTCAAATCGCTCGTTCTGCGGGTGCTTATGTACAAATTATTGCACGTGAAGGTAACTATGTCACATTGCGTCTTCGTTCAGGCGAAATGCGTAAAGTGTTATCTGAATGTCATGCAACTATCGGTGAAGTTGGTAACTCCGAGCATATGCTTCGTGTGTTAGGTAAAGCAGGTGCTAACCGCTGGAGAGGCGTTCGCCCAACAGTGCGTGGTACTGCAATGAACCCGGTAGATCACCCGCACGGTGGTGGTGAAGGTCGTAACTTTGGTAAACACCCAGTCACACCTTGGGGCGTTCAAACCAAAGGTAAGAAAACACGCCACAACAAACGTACTGATAAATATATCGTACGTCGCCGTGGTAAATAATTATTTAAATTAAGAGGATAAACCATGCCACGTTCTCTCAAGAAGGGTCCTTTTATTGACCTACACTTGCTGAAGAAGGTAGAGAAAGCGGTGGAAAGCGGGGATAAAAAACCAATTAAAACTTGGTCCCGTCGTTCAATGATCATTCCATCAATGATCGGATTGACCATCGCCGTCCATAATGGTCGTCAGCACGTTCCTGTTTTTGTGTCCGATGAAATGATCGGTCACAAATTGGGTGAATTTGCCCCGACTCGTACATACCGCGGCCACGCCGCAGATAAGAAAGCTAAGTAAGGAAGTAAAAGATGGAAACTATTGCAAAACATCGTTTCGCTCGCACTTCAGCTCAGAAAGCTCGCTTAGTTGCGGATCTTATTCGCGGTAAAAACGTTGCGCAAGCGCTTGAAATTTTGACTTACACCAACAAAAAAGCAGCTGCTTTGGTGAAAAAAGTTTTAGAATCAGCCATTGCCAACGCCGAGCATAATGACGGTGCAGATATCGATGATCTTAAAGTTGCTAAAATCTTCGTTGACGAAGGTCCTAGCATGAAACGTGTAATGCCACGTGCTAAAGGTCGCGCAGATCGTATTTTAAAACGTACAAGCCACATCACTGTGGTTGTGTCTGATAAGTAGGAGAATAGCAATGGGTCAAAAAGTACATCCTAATGGTATTCGCCTCGGTATTGTTAAACCTTGGACATCAACCTGGTTTGCGAATACACAAGATTTCGCCGACAACCTTGAAAGCGATTTCAAAGTACGTAAATTCTTGAACAAAGAATTAGCGAATGCCTCTGTTTCTCGCATTGACATCGAGCGTCCGGCTAAGAGTATTCGTGTAACTATTCACACAGCTCGTCCGGGTATCGTTATCGGTAAAAAAGGCGAAGATGTTGAAAAACTTCGTAACAAGTTAGCAGAAATCACTGGTGTTCCTGCGCAAATCAACATCACAGAAGTGAAAAAACCTGAACTTGATGCAAAATTAGTTGCAGAAAGCATTGCTTCACAATTAGAACGCCGTGTAATGTTCCGTCGCGCCATGAAACGTGCGGTACAAAGCGCAATGCGTTTAGGTGCTCAAGGCATCAAAGTGGAAGTAAGCGGTCGTTTAGGTGGTGCAGAAATTGCACGTTCTGAATGGTATCGTGAAGGTCGCGTGCCTTTGCATACATTACGTGCAGACATCGATTATAACACTGCTGAAGCAAACACAACTTACGGCGTTATCGGCGTAAAAGTGTGGATCTTCAAAGGTGAGATTCTTGGTGGAATGGCTGCAGTTATGCAATCTGAACAGCCTGAAGCGCAACCTAAAAAAGCGCGTAAAGGCCGTAAATAAGGAGATTGAATAAATGTTGCAACCAAAACGTACAAAATTCCGTAAAGTTCACAAAGGTCGTAACCGTGGATTAGCGGCAGGTACTGAAGTGAGTTTCGGTACTTATGGTTTAAAAGCAGTTGGCCGTGGCCGTTTAACTGCGCGTCAAATTGAGGCCGCTCGTCGTGCCATGACACGTGCTGTTAAACGTCAAGGTAAAATCTGGATTCGTATTTTCCCAGATAAACCAATTACTGAAAAACCATTGGAAGTCCGTATGGGTAAAGGTAAAGGTAACGTTGAGTACTGGGTAGCCTTGATCCAACCGGGTAAAGTACTATATGAAATGGATGGTGTGTCTGAAGAGATTGCACGTGAAGCGTTCGCATTAGCGGCGGCTAAACTGCCAATCAAGACAACCTTCGTAACTAAGACGGTGATGTAATGAAAGCTCAAGAACTACAAACTAAAAGTGTTGAAGAGCTGAATGCTGAATTGGTTAACTTGTTAGGTGAGCAATTCAAGTTGCGTATGCAAGCAGCCACCGGTCAGCTTCAACAAACCCATCAGTTGAAACAAGTGCGCCGTAATATCGCACGAATCAAAACTGTCTTAACACAAAAGGCGGGTGAGTAATGACTGATAAAATTCGTTCAGTACAAGGTCGTGTAATCAGTGACAAGATGGACAAATCTTTCACTATCGCAATTGAGCGCATGGTTAAACATCCACTCTATGGAAAGTTTATCCGTCGCACAACGAAACTACACGTTCACGATGAAAACAACGAAGCTAAAGCAGGCGATTGGGTAGAAATTCGCGAATGTCGCCCAATTTCTAAAACCAAATCTTGGACTTTAGTTCGTGTTGTAGAAAAAGCGATTATCTAATCCTTTTCTACCAACGTAACACAAAACCGCACTTTTAAAGTGCGGTTTTTTTATGTCTTTGACCGCACTTTTATTTTTATTGGCATCAAAACGCGAGCAGTATACTGCTCCTTAGTTGTTATTGACATAACAACTAAGGTCTTACTGAAAAAAATTATAGGTGTCAATATGTTAAAGATTACACTTCCTTCAGATTGGGTTTGTGATGGCAGAGTTCTTAAACCTAAATATCATGCAACATCCGAAAATACATGGGAATTTGATGGGCGTTATTTAAAACCTAAATATCATGCGACACCTGAAAACACGTGGGAATTTGATGGCCGTTACCTAAAACCCAAATACCATGCTACGCCATCTAACACTTGGGAGAAAGTAGGGACTGTCATTAAGCCAAGATATAATGCGACATCGCAAAATTCTTATGACATGAATGGACAGCCTATTTTGGTCGCATTTGGGCAATTAGTGTTGAGTTTGTGGTAGTGATAAAGCTATGCAATTTGCATAGCTTTTTTGTGAGAGAATAAAGAAATGAAACAAGAAAATAAATGGTTATATGGTATTGCCATTTGTACTATTGCTTTTTTAATTGTGTCAGTTATGTTTAAAACACTAGAGGCGGAGACACTGCCTATTCAGATAACGGGCACGTTATTTGGTGTTGTAGTGACGGCTATTATTACCGTATTTTTGCTCAATGGGCAATCGGCTAGCGAAGAGAAACGTGATAAAAGTTTATTAGTGTTTGAGAAAAACAAGAGGTTTATCATAACTTTTTGA
The DNA here is from genome assembly GCF_014884965.1 of Spirabiliibacterium mucosae. Classification (GTDB taxonomy): domain Bacteria; phylum Pseudomonadota; class Gammaproteobacteria; order Enterobacterales; family Pasteurellaceae; genus Spirabiliibacterium; species Spirabiliibacterium mucosae. The sequence continues at coordinate 22,468 of NZ_JABTBO010000007.1, forward strand.
ATAATCTCAAGCAAATTATTATGGATGGTGAAATTACTATCGCCACTAAACAAGGTAATGCCGAAAAAACCATTGATGAGCTCAAAGATCTTTTATTTGAACTGGGTTATGTTCAGTTACATACTTCAGAAAAAAACACACATGCGATTTTTAAAAAAGTTACCGAAATTATCCAAGTATTGAACGATTTTGAGCAAGAGGGCGCCAATAAACAAAAAGTATTACCGCAATTTTATACTCGAATTGCAACTGAACTATTTGATATTGTTGCCATTTTAAAAGAAGATCTTTACAGTCAGTCTAGTAAGCCCATTGCTGCGCAAACCATCACGGAGTTGCTCGAAAGCTGCGATCTCTTTGTCGATACAAAAGAGGTTGACAGCCGTGAATTACAAAATTATTTCTGGAATGGATTGCAAGCTCAGTTGATGGAACGCGGATATGCGTTTGAGAAGAAAGACTTTTCATTTGATGTTAATCAGTATTATGCGCGTTCACGCAATCGCCATCGTTACTACGGTATACAATTCCCGATTTATCATTTGGAAAGTGGCATACCTGTATTATTCAGAATTGAGCTAGAGAATGAATTTTATTATGGCGTATTACGTCACGTTGAGAATGAGGAAAATGCGCTCATCGAAGATGCGATTTCGACGGTCAAGGCGTTTCAATCTTCACCAGCTTGGTTCGCATGGAAGTGGTTTGATCATAATAAACTTGATTTCTGGACGCTGGAATCCCCGGCGTTTGCACTGTTAAAAAACCCTCGTAAGCGCGATCGTTTAATCAAAGACATTGCGGCAGAACTGGATATGTATATTCAACAGATTCAGGCGAGCTTGCACCATAGGGAGGAATCAGAAAAAAAGCCTTCATAACGCCCAATACGATGCAGGATTTCTTGATTGGCTATTCTGGTTATAACGGTGGTGATATTGGCTCAAAACAAAATCCCGCTATTTGGTGCTGTGGCATTGAATGGGGTGGCGGGATGAGCACGCAAGAGTTGCAATCGTATATCGAGAGCAAAGAATGGCAGACGATTGGTGGGTTTGAAGAAGAAAGGGAAAATTGTACGCAACCTTACGATAGAGTGGTGTGTAAAATACTGTGTGTAATAGCAGGTGGAGAGGTCGAAAACTATGATGCGTTTGCACGCACTCATCGGGTTTGGATGAAAGGGGCAAAAACAGGTTATTTGAAAATGAATCTGTTCCCGCTCAGCTTTCAAGACACAGATCCCGCACATTGGCACAATGGTTTGACCGCACTTTTAGGGTTTCAGAATAAGGATGAATACCTCAATTGGTGTCGAGAATATCGCTTCCCAAGAATAAAATCGGATGTCTTGCGCTATCAACCCAAATTAATATTGTGTTTTGCTAAAAGTTATCACGCGGATTTTGATCGTGCATTCTCAGATAACAATCTGCCGTTTACAGAGCTTGAAATTGAACAGCTGTCTGTCCGCTGGAAACGCAATGATAATGGCACGGTGATTGTTGTTCTGCCTTTTCCGAATCGACCACGCGGCTTACAGCGCAATTGCGCTATACAAGCAATTGGTGAGTTTATTCGTACACTTATTTAGTGTTTCGTAACACAAAACCGCACTTTTAAAGTGCGGTTTTTTATGTCATGCCTTTGCGTGATATTTTCAAAATCACCGCCTTATGTTAAGCTGATGTTAATTTTTCTTTCTGTTGAACCATCGACGTGTCCCTGCGTTTGGGGCTATTCAAATGATGCCGAGAGGATAAAACACCATGAAAAAAGTTAAAGCACGATTAGCCGTTTTTTTCGCTACTGTTCTCGTCGCCCTGTCATCAATGGCGCACGCCCAGCCGCTGGCGGATTTCAACACCACGTTCAAGCAAGCCGAGCAAGGAGATGTCAACGCGCAATTTGAACTTGGCTTGATGTATTTCCACGGCAGTGGCGTTAAACAAGATTACGCGCAAGCGTTCAAATGGTTCAAAAAAGTGGCAGACAAAGGCTACACCGCAGCGCAATTTAACCTCGGCGTGATGTATGACAAAGGGCTTGGCGTAAAAGAAAACCTAGCTGAAGCCGTGAAATGGTACACCCAAGCCGCCGAGCAAGGCGATGAGTCCGCACAATATAATCTTGGGAGTTTGTATCGCGAAGGCCGTGGCGTGCAACAAGATTATCAAAAAGCGTTGGAATGGACGCAAAAAGCCGCTGACCAAGGTGTAGCCGTGGCACAATTTAACCTTGGCATGATGTATGATATGGGCCTAGGCGTGCAACAAAATTTTGCCCAAGCAGCGAAGTGGTATGCCAAAGCGGCCGAGCTAGGTGAAGCCGGCGCACAGCACAATCTTGGAGTGGCCTACTCACAGGGGCGCGGGCTTAAACAAGATTATGTCCAAGCGTTCAAGTGGTATCAAAAAGCGGCGCAACAAGGCGAGGCAGTTTCACAACTCAATCTTGGTGTGGCCTACGCACTCGGTCGTGGTGTGAAACAAGACTACAACCAATCTCTGTTTTGGTATCAAAAAGCCGCCGCCCAAGGCAATGGCGACGCGCTTTTCAATCTCGGTGTGGCCTATGAAAATGGCGAAGGCGTCAGTAGAAATCTCTCTCAAGCCAAAGCCTACTACGGGCAGGCGTGCGACACAGGCAAACAACACGGCTGTGATCGCTACCGCATGCTCAACGAACGCGGCGTGCAATAGCCGATAAAACCTCCAGCAAAAACCGCACTTTTAAAGTGCGGTTTTTTATGCCCTTGACCGCACTTTACCTTGATACCGCCCTTGACAAAAGTGTGCTGTAGCTCACACTTCATCATCTCGATATAAATTCACAATCTATCTCTATCTCATTAATATCCATATGATTTCTAAAAAATTCAAGGAGTATACTCCTTGTTGTTTACTCTTTACAGAGTAAACAAACATCTATTGCTAAATTAATTGTGAGTTATAGGAAAATTTTATATGAAAAACAAATGGTAAAACATCTTATTGGTATTGTAATGCTGGCAACAGCATCAATGGCTGTTAGTGCTGACATGACAAAAGATGAAATTAAAAAAATTATAGTTTAGATGATTATAAAAAAATGCACATATACAATGAATTTCCTTTATTACCAAATGCAGTTGAGCACTATAACCATCTTGTAGCATTAACTTTAAAAGAGGATAGAGGAAATTTAATGTATAGAGGCATACTAACTACGGTAGTACCATGCTTTGATGCTAAGCGTAATGAAAAACTTTTAACGAATAAGCAAATACGTGAAGCACAAAAAGTATGTGACTACACCATTGAAGATGTTTTTAGAATGGCGATTGAGGGATAATAGTGCTTAAGTTATGGCATATGCAAATGCATGGAGGCGAGGAGCGTAACTTTTCTAATTATGTGCCCGCCTTATTAGAACATAAGCGGTTTATTGGCTTGGGCGAGTGGAAAGATCCCTGTGGTCAGATTCGGAAATTTTGTGATGATATGCAAATTAACGATATTGTAGCGATAAAAAATGGCAAACAATTAATTGCATTAGTCCAAGTTATAGGGAAAGCTTACGAAGAACGCAATGATACATCTATGGCTAAATGGCTTGTTTATCGTCGTCCTATTCGTATATTAGATTGGGCAGATAAATCTAGAAAACTGCCAACTGGACGAATGCCTTTGCAGGCTTGCGTAGGTGATGATAAAGAAACTTCGAAAGTTATCGCAGCATGGTACGATGAGGTTAAGCGTGTTTTGGCTGATCTAGATATTCCACTCACAGATAGTCAATAATAAGTTTTTAGCGTATACAAAAGTGCGGTCAGCTTGCTCGACCGCACTTTTCATTTTAAACGCACAAAGCCCTTGCCAGGCGGGCGGGTTCTGTGGTACACTCCAGCCCCTACTGTATATAAGGGTAGGTTCGTCCCGAAAGGGTGTTTTTTTATTTTAACGGAGCACTAATATGATCCAAGAACAGACTATGCTGGATGTTGCTGATAATTCAGGGGCTCGTAGCGTAATGTGTATCAAGGTTCTAGGTGGATCGCACCGTCGTTACGCTGCTATTGGCGATATCATCAAAATTACTGTGAAAGAAGCAATTCCTCGCGGTAAAGTAAAAAAAGGTGATGTTTTAAAAGCAGTTGTGGTGCGCACCAAGAAGGGTGTTCGTCGCCCAGATGGATCAGTCATTCGCTTCGATGGTAATGCTTGCGTGGTGTTAAACAACAACACTGAGCAACCAATCGGAACACGTATCTTCGGACCTGTGACTCGTGAACTTCGTTCTGAGAAGTTTATGAAGATCATTTCTTTGGCTCCAGAAGTAGTGTAAGGAGAAGACAATGGCTGCAAAAATCCGTCAAAACGATGAAGTAATTATGATTACCGGAAGCGCTGAAAAGGGCAAAGGTAAACGTGGTAAAGTATCGAAAGTATTGCCTAACGGTAAAGTGATCGTTGAAGGTTTAAACATGGTTTCTAAACATGAGAAACCAGTTCCAGCTTTAGGTAAAGCTGGTGGTATTGTGAAAAAAGAAGCGGCGATTGACGTTTCTAACGTTGCAATCTATAACCCGTCAACTAACAAAGCTGACCGTGTAGGTTTCCGATTTGAAGATGGCAAAAAAGTGCGGTTTTTCAAATCTACTGGTGAAACAATTAAATAATATGGAGTATAGCGATGGCGAAACTGCATGATTATTACAGAGATCAAGTAGTTAACGAATTGAAAGATAAATTCGGCTACAAATCTGTCATGCAAGTCCCACGAGTCGAAAAGATTACCCTGAACATGGGTGTGGGTGAAGCGTTGACCGACAAAAAATTGTTAGATAATGCGGTTGCAGATCTAGCAGCAATCAGCGGTCAAAAACCTCTAATCACTAAAGCACGCAAATCTGTTGCAGGCTTTAAGATTCGTCAGGGATATCCAATCGGCTGTAAAGTGACCCTACGCGGTGAGCGTATGTGGGAATTTTTAGAGCGATTGATTCATATTGCTGTTCCACGTGTGCGTGACTTCCGTGGCTTAAGCCCGAAATCATTCGACGGCCGTGGAAACTACAGCATGGGTGTGCGCGAGCAAATCATCTTCCCTGAAATCGATTATGATAAAGTGGATCGTGTTCGTGGTTTGGATATTACTATCACAACCAGCGCGAAAACAGATGAAGAAGGTCAAGCACTCTTGGCTGCCTTTAACTTCCCATTCCGTAAATAAGGCAGGTTACAATGGCAAAAGTATCAATGAAACAGCGTGATCTTAAACGCGCTAAATTAGCTGAAAAATTCTATGCAAAACGTCAAGAGTTGAAAAAAATCATCTCTGATGTGAATGCTTCTGACGAAGAACGTTGGGATGCTGTGTTGAAGCTCCAAGCTTTACCACGCGATTCTAGCCCTTCTCGTCAGCGTAACCGTTGCCGTATTACTGGACGTCCGCATGGTGTATTGCGTAAGTTCGGTTTAAGCCGTATTAAAGTCCGTGAAGCCGCAATGCGCGGTGAAATCCCGGGCCTTAAGAAAGCAAGCTGGTAATAACCACTTTAAATTGGAATCATGGGAGTAAAGACACATGAGCATGCAAGATCCAATCGCAGATATGTTGACTCGTATTCGTAACGGTCAAGCTGCGAACAAAATCGCGGTCAACATGCCTTCATCCAAGCTAAAAGTGGCAATTGCCAATGTGCTTGCAGAAGAAGGCTATATTGAAAGCGTTAAAGTTTCTGACGGGGTTAAACCTGAGTTGGAAATTACATTGAAATATTTTGAAGGCAAAGGTGTTGTAGAACGTATCCAACGCATCAGCCGCCCTGGTCTGCGTATTTATAAACGCAAAGACGAGTTACCAAGTGTAATGGGTGGATTAGGTATTGCTGTTGTTTCTACATCACAAGGTGTGATGACTGATCGCGCGGCACGCAAAGCGGGCTTGGGCGGTGAGATCATCTGCTACGTAGCGTAATAGAGAGGTAGGAAGATGTCTCGAGTTGCAAAAGCACCCGTTAATATTCCTGCCGGCGTTGAGGTTAAGCTCAATGGTCAGCTATTAACGGTAAAAGGAAAGAATGGCGAGCTATCTCGCGAAATTCACAATGAAGTTGAAGTTAAACAAGAAGAAGGTGCGCTGACTTTTGCGCCGCGTAACAACGGTAAAGTCGCTAACGCACAATCTGGTACAGCACGAGCTCTTGTTAACGCAATGGTTATCGGTGTTACTGAAGGCTTCACTAAGAAGTTGAAATTGGTGGGTGTTGGTTACAGAGCCCAAGTAAAAGGCAACGCGCTTGCTTTGAACTTAGGTTTTTCACACCCGGTTGAGCACGCATTGCCAGCAGGTATCAAAGCGGAATGCCCATCTCAAACTGAAATCGTGTTGAGTGGTGCAGACAAACAGCTTATCGGCCAAGTGGCAGCAGATATTCGTGCTTATCGCCGTCCTGAGCCTTACAAAGGCAAAGGGGTACGTTATGACGATGAAGTTGTGCGTACCAAAGAGGCTAAGAAAAAATAATAAGGTAACACTATGGATAAGAAATTGGCTCGTATCCGTCGTGCAACCCGCGCACGTCATATGTTGAGAGAGCAAGGCGCAACCCGTTTAGTGGTTCACCGTACCCCTCGTCATATCTATGCGCAGGTTATTGCACCTAACGGTTCAGAAGTGCTTGCCGCTGCTTCAACTGTTGAGAAAGTAATTGGTGAGCAAGTGAAATATACCGGAAATAAAGATGCTGCCGCTGCTGTGGGCAAAGCAATTGCTGAGCGCGCTAAAGCGAAAGGCATCGAAAAAGTGTCTTTTGACCGTTCTGGTTTTAAATATCATGGCCGTGTTCAAGCATTGGCCGACGCTGCTCGTGAAGCTGGTCTACAGTTCTAATAGAGGTAATTTTAGATGGCAAACATCGAAAAACAAGCTGGTGAACTGCAAGAGAAGCTTATCGCGGTAAACCGTGTATCAAAAACTGTGAAAGGTGGTCGTATCTTTAGTTTTGCTGCGTTAACCGTAGTAGGCGATGGAAATGGTCGCGTAGGTTTTGGTTATGGTAAAGCCCGTGAAGTTCCGGCAGCGATCCAAAAAGCGATGGAAAAAGCCCGTCGTAATATGGTAAATGTAGCGATTACTGATGGTACATTACAACACCCAGTTAAAGGTGTGCACACAGGTTCTCGTGTGTTTATGCAACCAGCAAGTGAAGGTACGGGTATCATCGCCGGTGGTGCGATGCGTGCGGTACTCGAAGTTGCAGGCGTACGTAACGTATTGTCTAAAGCTTACGGTTCAACCAACCCAATTAACGTTGTCCGTGCAACGATTGATGCATTGGCAAATATGAAATCACCAGAAATGGTTGCTGCGAAACGCGGTAAAACCGTTGATGAAATCTTGGGGTAATTGATCATGGCAAAAACTATTAAAGTAACACAAACTCGTAGCTCAATCGGCCGTTTGCCGAAACACAAAGCTACGCTTCGTGGCCTTGGTCTTCGCCGTATCAATCACACTGTGGAGTTAATTGATACTCCTGCAGTTCGTGGCATGATCAACCAAGTTTCATACATGGTTAAAGTAGAGGAGTAAGAGAATGCGTTTAAATACTCTATCTCCGGCTGAAGGATCAAAGCAAAGTGCTAAACGTGTCGGCCGTGGTATCGGTTCTGGTTTAGGCAAAACTGCAGGTCGTGGTCACAAAGGACAAAAATCCCGTAACAACGGTGGTGGCGTTCGTCGTGGCTTCGAAGGTGGTCAAATGCCTTTATACCGTCGTTTACCGAAATTCGGTTTCACCTCACGCAAAGCACAAGTAACAACAGAAATTCGTTTAGACGATCTTGCGAAAGTCGACGGTGAAGTAACATTAGAATCGCTCAAAGCGGCTAATATTATTTCTAACCACATCGAATCTGTTAAAGTGATTTTAGCTGGTGAAGTGAAAAGTGCGGTTGTTGTTCGTGGTCTGCGCGCTACTAAAGGTGCAAAAGCTGCGATTGAAGCCGCTGGCGGTTCAGTTGAGGAATAAGTAGTCAATGGCAAAGCAACCAGGTTATCAAGCAAGAAGTACCCAAGGTGGTACAGGTGAACTTAAAAGAAGATTATGGTTCCTTCTCGGAGCTTTAATCGTATTTCGAATTGGTTCATTTATTCCGGTTCCTGGTATTGATGCAGCCGTATTAGCTCAATTGATCAATCAACAACAAGGTACCATCATTGACATGTTCAACATGTTCTCTGGTGGTGCTTTGAGCCGAGCTTCTGTTTTTGCGCTCGGTATTATGCCGTACATCTCGGCATCAATCATTATCCAGTTGCTTACAGCTGTTCATCCAGCGTTAGCAGAACTTAAAAAAGAAGGCGAGTCTGGCCGTCGTAAAATCAGCAAATACACCCGTTATTCAACGCTTGTATTAGCCACGATTCAAGCGATTGGTATCTCAACAGGCCTGCCAAATATGATTCCAGGTCTAGTCCCTAACTTAGGCATTGGTTTTTATGTTACTGCGGTGGTGAGCCTTGTAACAGGAACCATGTTCTTGATGTGGCTAGGTGAACAAATCACCGAGCGTGGCATTGGAAACGGAATCTCTTTGATAATTTTTGCAGGTATCGTTGCCGGCCTACCCGCTGCTATTGGGCACACCATTGAGCAAGCGCGCCAAGGTCAGATGAATGTACTGGTGTTGTTGTTGATTGCGGTTGTTGTATTTGCAGTCACCTATTTTGTTGTTTTTGTAGAACGTGGACAAAGAAGAATTGTGGTCAACTATGCCAAGCGCCAACAAGGCCGTCATATGTTAGCCGCACAAAGTTCGCATCTGCCACTGAAAGTGAACATGGCTGGGGTAATCCCGGCGATCTTCGCCTCCAGTATTATTCTCTTTCCAGCCACCGTAACACAGTGGTTTGGTCATGGAACAAATATTGAGTGGTTGTCGAATTTATCATTGCTATTGCGCCCAGGTGAGCCTTTATATTTAGTGCTCTACGCGGTGGCGATTATCTTCTTTAGCTTTTTCTACACTGCAATGCAATACAACCCAAGAGATACTGCGGACAATCTGAAAAGATCAGGTGCATTTATTCCGGGGATTCGTCCGGGTGAACAAACAGCACGCTATATTGATAAAATTATGACTCGCCTAACCTTAATTGGTGCGTTATATATCACCTTTGTTTGTTTAGTGCCTTATATCATGACTTCCGCATGGAATGTACAATTCTATTTCGGTGGTACTTCACTACTTATCGTGGTAGTTGTAATTATGGATTTCATCGCTCAGGTTCAAAGTCACCTCATGTCGACCCAATATGAATCTGCGCTGAAGAAAGCAAATCTTAAAGGTTATGGGCAATAATTGCTCATCTAAGAGATAAGGGAAAAGCAATGAAAGTTCGTGCTTCCGTAAAGAAAATGTGTCGTAACTGCAAAATTATCAAACGTAACGGTATCGTGCGTGTGATCTGCAGCGAACCTCGACACAAACAACGTCAAGGTTAATTTTATTTTCCTTGCAAAATGCGAGCTGAGCGTTTATACTGCTCAGCTCATTTCGACCAGATATGCTGTTTGAGTATCCTGAAACGGGCTTTTCAAGATCAGCATATCAATTAACTTTTATACAATAGGAGTGCATAGTGGCCCGTATTGCAGGCATTAACATTCCTGATCATAAACACGCTGTAATTGCATTAACATCCATTTACGGCATCGGTAAAACTCGCGCTAAAGCAATTTGTGAAGCGGCGAGCATTGCTGAAGATGTTAAGATCAAGGAACTGTCTGAAGAGCAGATTGATAAACTGCGTGACGAAGTTGGTAAATTTACCGTTGAAGGTGATTTGCGTCGTGAAGTAACCTTAAACATCAAACGTCTTTTAGACTTAGGATGTTACCGTGGTTTACGTCATCGTCGTAGTTTGCCAGTACATGGTCAACGTACTAAGACTAACGCGCGTACCCGTAAGGGTCCTCGCAAGCCGATCAAGAAATAGTCGGGGTAAATGATAATGGCTAAAACACCAATTCGTACACGTAAACGTGTAAAAAAACAAGTCGTTGATGGCGTGGCTCATATTCACGCATCTTTCAATAACACAATCGTTACCATTACAGATCGTCAAGGCAACGCGCTCGCTTGGGCAACAGCAGGTGGTTCTGGTTTCCGTGGTTCACGCAAATCAACTCCGTTTGCCGCACAAGTTGCAGCAGAACGTTGTGCCGAAATGGTTAAAGAATTCGGTCTGAAAAATTTGGAAGTTATGGTAAAAGGACCAGGTCCTGGTCGTGAGTCTACAATTCGTGCGTTGAATGCTGCGGGTTTCCGCATCACCAACATCACTGACGTGACTCCGATTCCTCATAACGGTTGTCGTCCACCGAAAAAACGTCGCGTTTAACCGTCGTTTAAGGATTGTTGGAGAAAGAAAATGGCAAGATATTTGGGTCCTAAGCTCAAGCTTAGCCGTCGTGAAGGTACTGATTTATTCCTTAAATCAGGTGTCCGCGCGATTGAGTCAAAATGTAAACTTGATACCGCACCAGGTCAACACGGCGCCCGTCGTGGTCGTTTGTCTGACTATGGTACGCAATTACGTGAAAAACAAAAGTTCGCCGTATGTATGGCATCTTAGAACGTCAATTCCGTAATTACTACAAAGAAGCAAACCGTCTGAAAGGTAATACCGGTGAAAACCTATTAACATTACTTGAAGGCCGTTTAGATAATGTTGTTTATCGCATGGGATTTGCCGCAACACGTGCAGAAGCACGTCAGCTGGTGAGCCACAAAGCGATCGTTGTTAATGGTCGTGTGGTTAACATTCCATCATTCCAAGTTTCTGTTGAAGATGTGATTAGCGTGCGTGAAAAAGCGAAAAAACAAGCACGTATCAAAGCATCATTAGAATTAGCAGAGCAAAGAGAAAAACCAACATGGTTAGAAGTTGATGCTGCTAAAATGGAAGGCGTGTACAAACGTATTCCAGAACGTACTGATTTATCAGCAGACATTAACGAACATCTGATCGTTGAGCTTTATTCTAAATAATAGAGCTTGAGAGCAAAGAGAGGATAAAATGCAGGGTTCTGTGACAGACTTTTTAAAGCCACATTTAGTTGACATCGAGCAAATCAGCCCGACGCACGCTAAAGTGACCTTAGAACCGTTAGAACGTGGTTTCGGCCACACATTGGGTAATGCTCTACGTCGAATCTTACTTTCATCTATGCCAGGTTGTGGTGTAACTGAAGTGGAAATCGATGGTGTTTTACACGAATACAGCAGCAAAGAAGGCGTACAAGAAGACATCCTTGAAGTGCTTCTTAACCTCAAAGGACTAGCGGTTAAAGTGCAGAATAAAGATGAAGTTTTTCTGACACTGAGCAAATCTGGAATTGGACCTGTTGTTGCTGGTGACATCACCCATGATGGCGATGTTGAGATCGTAAATCCTGATCATGTTATTTGCCATTTAACAGATGCCAACGCCTCTGTTAATATGCGCATTCGTGTGCAACGTGGGCGCGGTTACGTGCCTGCCTCTGCACGCAAACATAATCAAGAAGAAGACCGTCCAATCGGCCGCTTGTTGGTTGACGCGTGCTACAGCCCAGTAGATCGCATCGCCTACAACGTGGAAGCTGCTCGTGTTGAACAGCGCACTGACTTAGACAAGCTAGTGATCGAAATGGAAACCAACGGTACTATCGATCCTGAAGAGGCTATCCGTCGCGCTGCCACCATTTTGGCAGAGCAACTTGATGCATTCGTTGATTTGCGTGATATTCGTCAACCTGAAATCAAAGAAGAAAAACCAGAGTTCGACCCTGTTCTTCTGCGTCCAGTGGACGATTTAGAGTTGACAGTTCGTTCTGCTAACTGTTTGAAAGCAGAAACAATTCACTATATCGGCGATTTAGTCCAACGCACTGAAGTTGAGCTATTAAAAACACCTAATCTTGGTAAGAAATCCCTTACAGAGATCAAAGATGTGTTAGCACAACGTGGGCTATCTCTCGGTATGCGCCTTGAAAATTGGCCGCCAGCAAGTATTGCTGAAGACTAATTTTGGTATTGGTTAAGACTTTTCGAAAGAAGGATAACGTATGCGCCATCGTAAGAGTGGTCGTCAACTAAACCGTAACAGCAGTCATCGCCAAGCGATGTTCCGTAATATGGCAAGTTCATTAGTTCGTCATGAAATTATCAAGACAACTTTGCCTAAAGCTAAAGAATTACGTCGTGTAGTTGAGCCGTTAATTACTTTAGCGAAAGCAGACAGCGTTGCAAACCGCCGTTTAGCTTTTGCTCGTACTCGTGACAACGAAATCGTTGCGAAATTATTTAATGAATTAGGTCCACGTTTTTCTAACCGTGCAGGTGGTTACACCCGCATCTTAAAATGTGGTTTCCGTGCAGGTGACAACGCCCCAATGGCTTACATTGAGCTCGTTGACCGCCCAGAAGTCGCTGAAGAAGCCGCTGCGGAATAATAATTCAATTGATATAAAAAAGCCCACCTCGGTGGGCTTTTATTTTTGATAGGCTACGTAAAACCGCACTTTAAAGTGCGGTTTTTAGCCTAGTTATCGTGATAATGCTCACAGGCATAAAGCGTGTTGCTCATGAGCATTGCGACTGTCATTGGGCCGACGCCACCCGGGACGGGGGTGATGTGGCTGGCGTGGGCTTTGGCGGCGTCGAAGTCGACATCACCGACGAGGCCCTGTTCTGTGCGGTTGATGCCAACGTCAATCACCACGGCGCCAGGTTTTATCCACTCACCTGGGATAAAGTGCGGTTTGCCCACGGCGACGACTAAAATCTCTGCTTGTTTGACTAACTCTGGCAGGTTTTTCGTGAAGCGGTGGGCGACGGTGACGGTGCAGCCAGCGAGCAGGAGCTCCAACGCCATCGGGCGGCCGACGATATTGGAGGCGCCCACCACCACGGCGTGTTGGCCGTGCAGGTCGATATTCAAGGTTTTCAACAGCGTGATGATGCCATAAGGCGTGCAGGCGCGCAGCAGTGGGATGCGCTGGCACAAGCGGCCGACGTTGTAAGGATGGAAACCGTCTACGTCTTTGTCTGGGCGAATGCGCTCGATCACCTTGGTGCTGTCGATGTGGCGTGGCAGTGGCAATTGCACTAAAATACCGTCGATGCTGCCATCGTCATTGAGCTCATCAATCAGCGCCAGCAGCGTGGCCTCGTCAGTGTCTTGTGGCAAATCATAGGATTTTGAATAAATCCCCAGCTCATCACAAGTGCGGCGTTTGCTGCCCACATACACCTGCGAGGCGGGGTCGGCGCCGACTAAAATCACCGCCAAGCCTGGCGCGCGTTTGCCTTGGGCTGTGCGTTGTTGAATTTTTTCAGCGATATCGTGTTTGATTTGTTTGGCAACCGCGCTGCCAGAGATGATTTCAGCGGTCATGGCCTTCCTCTTTATGCAATCGTTTTGCGTATTTTGTCAGAAAAGTGCGGTTTTGATAAGCCTAAAAGCATTAAATTTAATCACTCGAGCGAAAAAAAGCAAAAAGCGGTTGACGAAAATTTCAAGCCTTTTATAATAGCACTCCTACGTCGGCGAGTAGCGCAGCTTGGTAGCGCAACTGGTTTGGGACCAGTGGGTCGTAGGTTCAAATCCTATCTCGCCGACCATTTCTCTGATATCCAACGTGCAAGGCGCCCTTAGCTCAGCTGGATAGAGCAACGGCCTTCTAAGCCGTAGGTCACTGGTTCGAATCCAGTAGGGCGTGCCAATTATCTCCTCTCTTTTTTATTTCCTATTTTCATATAGCATCACGCCATTGGTAATGCTTTTGCAGCTTATAATTTTTCGCTAAACGCCTGCGCAAAATCGCGTACGCTGTCCCAGTCGGTGTATTCCACCTCTTTGCGGGTGTCGGTTTCGCCGCCAGTTAGGCGCATGATCAGCTGAATCATCACGCGGTCAAAAGTGCGGTAGCGCGGGTAGTAGAGGGCGCCGGCAAATACGGCAGCCAAGTGCGGTTGCCAGTCGATGCGAGCGAGGAATTTGCGGGTGTAAACGTTGGTTTCAGGCGTGTTTTTATCCGCTTTGCGTGCGGTGAGATTGACGCTGAAAAACGCGCTCGGGATGCGATTGAGCAGTTCATAATGGCGATTCACAAATTTGGCCAAAGTGCGGTCAAAATGGCCGTAGCGGATAGATGCGCCGATGATCACGCCGTCGTACCGGCGCAGGTCGCAATCAATCGCCTCGGCCAGTGGCATAAGCTTGGTTTGGTGACCCGCACTGTGCAAGTGCTCGGCGAGGGTGTTGGCGATTTTTAACGTTTGCCCGTCACGGGTTGTATAGATCAGTAAAATTGTCATAGGTTCTCCAGTTGCAAACTGCCACGGCTGCGGTCGGTTAATTGCTGTGCAAACGCATCGGCAGTGAGCGGGTCAAGTAGCAATTCAAACTGCACGTAGGCGCCAAAGGTTTGGCTATCAATCAACGCATCAAATTGTTTAATCAGCTGCTGCACCAGTGGCATTTGGTCGTATTGGCAGCGCAGTTGCGCGCGTTGGCGCAGAATTTTCTCTTCAGTGGTCAGCAGGCTCAACGCTTGTTGCACGCCACTGCCATAGGCGCGCACCAGCCCGCCGGTGCCAAGCAACACGCCGCCGAAATAACGTACCACCACGGCACTAATTTCCCCTACGTTGGCGCCTTGTAGCGCGCTGAGCATCGGCTTGCCCGCCGTGCCTGAGGGCTCACCGTCGTCTGAAAAGCCAAATTGTTGGCTATCGCTCGGGCTGCCCGCCACGGCCGCCCAGCACCAGTGGCGTGCGTTGGGGTGCAGCGCTTTAATCTCCGCCCAAAAGGCGCGCGCCTGCTCAAGCCCATCGGTGTGGGCGAGATAGGTGATAAAGCGGCTTTTTTTGATCTCTTCACTGAACTCAACACGCTCAGCGGGGATGGCATAGCGCATTAACAGCCCTCAGCGAAGCGCGCGAAGGTCTCGGCGGTGATGTTTTCAGCCCCGTGCTCGGTGATAATCACGTTATCTTCCGTGCGGATGCCGCCATAGGGCAAGAAGCGGTCGATTTTCTCCCAATTGAATTGTTTGCTGAGGGCACTTTCACGCCACGGTTGGAGCAGCATTGGGATAAAATAAATGCCAGGCTCAACGGTGAGCACCATATTGCGTTCTAAATTGCGGGTGCAGCGCAGGCTTGGGTAAATCTCTGGAGGCGCTTTGTGGGTGCCGCGTGGCGTTTGCTGAAAGCCGGCTACATCATGCACCTGCAGCCCCAAAAAGTGCCCCAAGCCGTGCGGGAAAAACGCGCGCGTGATGCCTTGCTCGAAAATATCAACACTCGGCAAGCGCACCAAGTCAAAATCGTGCAGCAATTCAGCGACCATTTGGTGCATTTGAGTGTGGTAATACAAATAGTTATAGCCGCTGCGCAACTCACTGATAATCTTAAGCTTATTGTTATCCATCACGGCAATCAGCTCTGCAAATTCATCGCTTGGGTCCGCGCTATAAGTGCGGCTGATGTCGCTGGCATAGCCTTGGTAGGTCGCACCTGCATCAATCATCATGCTCAACCGCACTTTGGCGCGCTGCAGATCAAGCTCGGTGTAGTGCAGCACGGCGGCGTGCTCGTTGACGGCAATAATATTGCCATAAGGCACGTTGTCGTCGCGCTGGCCACTGGCGTGAAGATAGGCCAGATTAATCTCAAATTCGCTTTTGCCTTGCATAAAGGCCTCGCGCGCGGCAATGTGCCCCCGCACCGCAGGCGCTTGCGCACGGCGCATGCATTCTAGCTCAAACTCCGTTTTGATGCTGCGCTGATAATGCAGCAGGTTTAACGCCTTTTGCAAATTGATGTGAGTGAACCCTAACGTGCTAGCGAGCGCCGTGTTCTCGCCCAAATAGAGCGCGTTTTGGCCACAAATCAGGTGCGGGATGTCATCAAGGCGGCGCACCACTGTCCAGTCAAATTCTGCGCACCAAAATGCCTCAGGCAGCGGCGCCACGCTGTGCCAATAATCCTCTGGCTGATAAAAGTACAAGTGCGGTTTATCTTGACCGTTGAGTGATACCCAACATTCGGGCGTACTGAGCGGCACCACATAGCGAAACAGTGGATTGACCTTGAACGCCACGGGGTGATCGTCTAAAAAGTAGTGCTG
The DNA here is from genome assembly GCF_014884965.1 of Spirabiliibacterium mucosae. Lineage (GTDB taxonomy): Bacteria > Pseudomonadota > Gammaproteobacteria > Enterobacterales > Pasteurellaceae > Spirabiliibacterium > Spirabiliibacterium mucosae. The sequence goes on from NZ_JABTBO010000007.1 coordinate 38,638, forward strand.
CAAACTGCCTGAATGCAGCCACACGCGCTCCACTCGACAGGTGTCGCACAGCTGGGAAAACAGCTGTTGCACCGCGCTGATGTGGCGTTTGAAAAGTGCGGTTAAATCAGGCATAAGCAAACCTCAATAGCAAAAAGTGACATTTCGCGCTATTATAGCGCAAAATCGATGAAAATGATGAGTTATGTGCCAATTTAGCGAAGATACCACCCTCGACACCCAAGGCCTGCGCTGCCCAGAACCCGTGATGCTGGTGCGCAAAACGATTCGCAGCATGCAGCCAGGCGAGGTGCTGTTGGTGATTGCCGACGACCCGGCCACCACGCGCGATATGCCCAGTTTTTGCCAATTTATGGACCACACCTTGTTGCGCGCCGAGTGTGACAGCAAGCCCTACCGTTACTGGATTAAAAAGGGCGGTTGAGTCAAAAGCTGTCGTGCGCGCGGGCGCGGAAATTGTTGGGCGTGGTGTGGTAAATTTTCTTGAAAACAGAATAAAAGTACTGAATTGACGGGTAGCCGCACATTTCAGCAATCTCATTAATGCTGATGTCGGTGGCGCTGAGCAGGTGACAGGCGCGCTGGATTTTTTCGTCATGAATGACTTGGTGAACGGTTTTGCCAAGGGTGTCTTTAAAACGGCCTTCAAGGTTGGATCGCGAGGTTTTGACATAATCAAGCACCTGTTCAACCTTGATGCCCAAGCAGGCGTTGAGGCGGATGTAGTGCATCGCTTTCATCACCAGCGGGTCACGAATCGAGCGGTAGTCGGTCGAGTTGCGCTCGGCCACCCGCAGCGGCGGGACAATCACACGTTGGCTGTGAATCGGCAAATTCAAAAGCCGCTTGTGCAGCAATTTTGCCGCTTGATAGCCCATCCGCTTGGTGCCCTGCACCACAGAGCTTAGCGAAATGCGCGAGAAATATTGAATCAACTCCTCATTATCAATCCCGATGATGCACAGCTCCTCTGGCACAGAAATCTGCAAATGCTCGCAGGTTTGCAACAAATGGCGTGCGCGCGCGTCTGTCACGGCAATGATGCCAGTGTGTTTGGGCAGTGATAAAATCCAGTGATTGAGCTCTTGTTGCGAATTTTGCCACTTGTCGTGCTTGGTTTCATGGCCGAGATAAATTTCAGGGGTAAACTGGTTGGCCGCCATCAGCTGCTCAAAGGCGTAACGCCGCTCGGCAGACCAATGTTTAGGCTGCGCACTCGGCGTGCCATAAAAGGCAAAATGGCACAAGCCTTTGTCGCGCAGGTGCGTAAAGGCCATCTCCACCAAGGCAAAGTTGTCGGTGGCCACGTAGGGAATCTCGCTCGGGTAGTCCTCATCGCGGTGATAAGAGCCGCCCACCGCCACAATCGGCAGCGCGGTGTGAGAGAGCTTGTCGACTAAATCGGGGTCATCAAAATCGGCGATGATGCCGTCAATATTATCGAGATTGAGCTGGCAGTCGTGGTGGAGGAAGTCGTCTTTTAAAAACACATCCCACGAGCATTGCGAGGCTTGCATATATTCCCCAATGCCCTCCATCACCTCACGGTCATAGACTTTGTTGGCATTAAATAGCAGCGCAATACGATAAAACCCGCTCGTCATGTTCACCTCGTAAGCTCAATGTCTTGCTTAAATATAAAGTAAAATGACGGCTTTTCAAAGTCTAAAAACACAAAGTGCGGTCAGCTGACCGCACTTTTGCCTTGAAAATTTAGGCCTTTTTCTTGCTGATGGAATCGACCCACACGGCGAGCAGTAAGATGCCGCCTTTGACGATGTATTGCCAGAAGGTTGGCACGTCGAGCATGCTCATGCCGTTATCGAGTGAGGCGATGATTAGGGCACCAATAATCACGCCCCACACGCTGCCCACACCGCCGGCGAGACTCGCACCACCAATAACACAAGCGGCGATGGCGTCAAGCTCCGCATTTTGCCCCGCCGATGGGGAGCCGGCGCCAAGGCGTGCGCTCAACACGAGACCTGCAATGGCGACCATTACGCCGTTGATGGCGAAAATGGCGAGTTTGATTTTTTCGACTTTGATCCCAGAGAGGCGAGCGGCGTCAATATTGCCGCCGATGGCGTAGATGTAGCGCCCAAAGGCGGTTTTGCGGGAAATAAAATAACCGATGACCGCCAGCACTGCCAGCAGTAACACTGGGATTGGGATGCCGCGGTAGTCGTTTAGCAGATAAATTGCGCCCAAGAGCACAATTGCCAGCACCGCACTTTTGCCGATAAACACGCCCGCAGCGGGGTTAGGCAGTGCCAGTTTTTGCCGTGCTAGGCGTTGTTTTTGCCCCCACACCACAAAGGCCGCCACGGCAATGGCACCGAGGATAAAGCCCAGCTCGGAGCCAAGATAGCCCTGCCCGATTTGTGTCATCGCGCTTGAGGTTGGCGACACCGTGGTGCCGTTGGTCATGCCGATTAACATGCCACGAAATGCCAACAAACCTGCGAGGGTGACGATAAACGACGGCACGCGTTGATAGGCCACCCACCAGCCGTTCCACACCCCGAACAAAAAGCCCAAGGCCAAGGTGGCGATGATGGTCGCCGGCAACGGCCAGCCCCACCACACATTGGTGATGGCTGCAAAGCCGCCTAATAACCCCATCAATGAGCCCACGGAGAGGTCAATCTCCGCGCTGATGATCACAAACAGCATGCCGATGGCCAAAATGCCAGTGATGGAGGTTTGTCGCAAGAGGTTGGAAATATTGCGCGCACTTAAGTAGGCGCCATCGGTGGCGGCGGAGAAAAACAGCATAATCACCACAATAGCGATCAGCATAATATACACTTGCAAATTAATTGCTTTGAGCTTTTTCATGTCCTACTCCTTAAGTGCGGTTTCCATCACCTGCTCTTGGGTGAGATTGTCGTTGATCAAATCCCCTTTGATTTTGCCTTGGTGCATCACCAATACACGATCGCTGATGCCGAGCACCTCAGGCAACTCGCTGGAGATGACAATAATCCCCACGCCTTGTTTAGCAAGATGATTGATTAATTTATAAATTTCGTATTTCGCGCCCACATCAATGCCGCGGGTTGGTTCGTCTAAAATTAAAATTTGTGGGTTGAGCAACAAGGCTTTGGCCAAAATGGCTTTTTGCTGATTGCCGCCCGAAAGCCGGCCGATGGCCAAATCAGGCGAGGAGGTTTTCACTTTCAGTTCTGCGATGGAATGATTGATCACCTGCTCCTCTTGGCCCTCATTAATCACACCGTGGCGGCAAAAGTGCGGTAGGGCTGAGAGCGTGATATTTTTGTTCACGCCCATAATCGGAATGATGCCATGACGTTTGCGATCTTCTGGCACCATGAAAATGTTGTTGCGAATGGCCGCCGCGCAGTCTTTGTGTTTGACTTTTTGCCCATGCAGATAAAAATCCCCTTGGAATTTGCCTAAATACGCGCCAAACAAGCACTGCACCACCTCAGTTCGCCCAGAACCCACCAAGCCTGCAATGCCGAGAATTTCGCCCTTATGCAGAGCAAATGAGGCGTTGTCGACCCGTTTGATGTGGGTGTTGATAGGATGCCATGCACTTAAGTTGTCCACCCGCAAGATTTCCTCGCCGATGGTGTGGGGCTCGTGCGGATAGAGCGAGGTGATTTCACGCCCCACCATCATGGTGATGATGTCGTCTTCGCTCATCTCGCAGGCCAGCCGCGTGCCGATATGCTGCCCGTCACGAATCACGCAAATATGATCGGAAATGGCTTTGACTTCATTGAGTTTATGAGAGATATAAATGCAGGCGATATTGTGATCGCGCAGGTTTTTGATCAACGCCAGCAACACCGCGGTTTCTTTTTCTGTCAGTGAGGCGGTGGGCTCGTCTAAAATCAGCAAGCGCACGTTTTTATTCAGCGCTTTGGCAATCTCCACCAATTGCTGTTGCCCCAAGCCGAGCTCGCCGACAAGGGTGTTTGGGTCTAAATCCAGCTGCACTTTAGCGAGCATTTTTTGGCAGCGCTGATACATCTCGTTTTCATCGGTGATGCCCAGCTGAGTAATCTCGTTGCCCAAAAAAATGTTATCCATAATCGACATGGTTTTCACCAGCGCCAGCTCTTGGTGAATAATTGCAATGCCGCGCACTTCGGTGTCTTTGATGGTTTTGGATTTCAACTGCTCGCCAGCAAAGGTGATATCACCTTCGTAATCGCCATAGGGATAAATGCCGCACAGTACCTTCATCAAGGTAGATTTGCCCGAGCCATTTTCACCACACAGTGACAGCACTTCACCGGCGGCGAGGGAAATAGACACATCATCAAGGGCTTTAACATCACCGAAGCGTTTGGTGATGTGCTGCATGTTTAATAAAGTCTCCATAGTTGCTCCTTGCATGACCGCACTTTGAATAAAAAGGGGGCAATAGCCCCCTGCGTTTTATTTATAAATGCTGTCTTTGCTGTGGAAGCCGTCTTTGACGATGGTGTCATCAATGTTGTCTTTGGTCACCACAACTGGCTCAAGCAAATAGGCTGGCACCTCTTTGAAGCCGTTGTTAAGCTCAGCATTGTGCTCAATCGGTTCGTTTTTAGCCAGTTTCACGGAGATTTCCGCGGCTTTGTCTGCCAATTTGGTGATCGGTTTATACACGGTCATGGTTTGGGTGCCGTCTACAATGCGTTTGATCGCCGCTAAATCGGCATCTTGGCCAGAGATGGCAACTTTGCCAGACAACCCTTGCGCACTGAGTGCTTGAATCGCACCGCCAGCGGTGGCGTCATTGGAGGCCACCACGGCATCAATTTTATTGTTGTTGGCGGTCAGGGCGTTTTCCATGATTTGCAGGGCTTTTTCAGGCAGCCAAGAATCCACCCATTGGTCGCCAACCACTTTCACATCGCCTTTGTCGATGGCTGGCTGCAACACGGTCATTTGGCCTTTGCGGAAGAGCTTGGCGTTGTTATCCACAGGCGAGCCACCCATTAAGAAATAATTGCCTTTTGGTTTGGCGTTTAAAAGTGCGGTCGCTTGCATTTCACCGACTTTTTCATTATCAAACGAAACATAAAAATCCAAATCGGCGTTGTTGATCAAGCGGTCATAAGCCAGCACTTTGATGCCTTCGCGTTTGGCTTCTGCAATCACGTTGCCCAGCACATCGCCGTTGTGCGGGATAATCACCAGCACGTCCACGCCGCGGTTAATCATATTTTCAATTTGAGAGATTTGTGCAGCATCATCGCCATTAGCGGATTGCACAAACACTTTCGCGCCAAGGTCTTCAGCCTTTTTGCTGAAAATTGAACTGTCTTTTTGCCACCGCTCAAGGCGTAAATCGTCAATCGACATACCAATGGTTAAGGCTTTCGCCCCCGCAATGCCGCTGGCCAGGCCAAATGCTAATGCGGCGGATAATAAAGAATATTTCAGTTTCATAGAACACCTCTCATGGTTATTAATGACAGTGATAACAAATGACAATGACACTATTTTCTATTTGCAAATGAAAAACAATTCAGATATTTTATTTTGATATTACGTTTTATGTTTTTCGTGATTAACCTCACACTCTTTTTTAATTTAATTTTAAAAAATAAACGCAACTTGGAAATATTAACAAAAGAAAAAGCCTTTTTATCCGTGGATAAAAAGGCTTTTTTAGTGATTTAATTGCTAGGCTTGCGCCATCATCGCTTTTTGTTGTTCGGCGTTGATGCGGGTGATGCCGATGCCGGTGGCAGCCCAAATCATGGCGAAGATCACTGCAATCCAGCTGACAATCGCCCACGGCACGTATTCCAAGGTTGGCACGCCTAAGGTGCCGGCCATGTAGGCGCCGGCGGCTGTCCATGGCAGCAGTGGCTCAAACAGTGAGCCTGAGTCTTCTACCGTACGGCCGAGCACTTTCGGGTGAATGCCGCGCTCGATGTAGGCTTCGCGCAACATTTCAGCGGGCATAATGATGGAGATTTGGCCGTTACAGGTCACGGCAATCATGGTGATACCGCACAAAATGGTGGTGAACACCAGCGAGAAGGTGGAGCGGACCAGTTTCAGCATGCTTTGCAACAGCACGTCTAAGGCGTTGCTGATGGAAATCGCCCCAACGAAAGAGAGCGCACAAAAACAGATTAACAAGGTGCTCATCATCGAGTTCATGCCGCCGCGGTTGAGCAAGCGGCTGATGTCGGAGGTGACTTGCAAATTATCGTTGTGAATCATCGACACATTAAAGCCGTTGAGCGCACTTTCAATCACATCATGCACCGAAAACGACTGGAAGATGATGGCTAAAATAATGGCAACCAAGGCGGAGAAGAGCATCACAGGGATGGTCGGTTTTTTGGTGATCGAGCCCCACAAAATAATCACAACGGGGATGAGCAAGAACAAATTGAAGTTGTAGATGGTTTCTAGGTTGCTGATCATCAACTGCACTTTTTCAGGGGTGGCGACCTCGCTGACATCAATGCTCAGGCCGTAGGCGATATACACCACCACCGCAACCAAATACGACGGCACGGTTGTCCACCACAGGTTATAAATATGCTCGTACAAGTTCACCCCAGTGGCAGCTGAGGCGAGGTTGGTGGTGTCTGACAGTGGTGAGAGTTTATCCCCAAAGTACGCACCTGAAATAATCGCGCCGGCGGTGGCGGCTAAATTGGCATCCAACCCCACGGCCACGCCCATAAACGCCACGCCAACGGTGCCGGCGCTGCCCCATGAGGTGCCAGTGCAGACAGAGACCACCGAGGTGAGTAAAAGTGCGGTGATGTAGAGGTATTTCGGGTCAATAACTTTTAGCCCGTAGTAGATCATCAGCGGGATGGTGCCACTGGCCAGCCATGCGCCAATCAGCAGCCCCACGCAAATCAAAATCAGCAGCGCGGGCATGGTTTTGGCAATTTTGTTGGCGATGGATTTTAAAATATCATCATAGCTGTAGCCCACGCGCAACGCCAACACACCCGCGAGCACGGTGGAGACAATCAAAATTGGCTCAGGTGGCAAATCAAAAAAGGCATACCCCAGCCCAATTAAAATGAGCATAGAGAGAATGGGCATCAACGCCTCGGTCAGCGTTGGCATTCGCGGTGTGTTGTCGGTCATATCTCGCTCCTTTATGCGATCAAAGCGGCTTTTATTTGAGAAAGCACGCGCTCAAGTTCTGCCCTTGGCAGGGCCAAGTTCATTCTGAAAAAGTGCTTACAATCGTGCCCAAAATCATCCCCCCAGGAAAATTCCACCCGCGCTTTTTCACGCATGAGGGTTTTAAACTCGCGCAAGCTCAAGCCCATGGCAGAAAAATCCACCCAGCATAAATAGGTGCCTTGGCCGTGGCTGATGTGCAGTTGCGGCAGGTGTTGTTGAAAATAGCGGGCAACCAAAGTGCGGTTTTCGGCGATGTAATCCACCAAGGCATCCACCCACGCATCGCACTCCTGATAGGCACGATAGAGTGCCTGCACGCTGAAATAACTCGGGTTGTGAAAGCCCAATTGTTTTAATACCGCTTCCAACCGCACTTTTATCGCCTCGTTTTCAATCACCACGTTGGCGATTTCAAGGCCGGCTAAATTAAAGGTTTTGGCCGGGCTGGTGCAAACCATACTGTGGGCGGCGGCGTATTCACTGACCCGGGCATACACCTGATGGCGCGCGCCAAAGCAAAAATCGGCGTGCACTTCATCGCTGATGACAAACACGTCGTATTGCTCTGCCAGCTGGGCGATGCGCGCAAGTTGCTCGGCTGTCCACACCAGCCCTGTTGGGTTGTGCGGTGAGATGAGAATAAAGGTGTTGACTTGCGCAAAGCAGCGCTCAAGGGCGGCATCATCGATGTGATAGCTGTGGTTAGCATACACTAACGGGCATTCCACCACGCGGCGTTGGTTGAGCGTGATGGTGTTGAAAATTGGCGAGTAAGACGGCGTGAAAATCCCCACGGCGTCGTCAGGCGCAGTTAAAAAGCGCAAATAGAGCGACACAGCCTGGATAATACGCGGGCAAAACACAATCTGGCTTGACCGCACTTTGTAGTTGTAGCGCCGTGCCAGCCAGTTGGCCACCACGGTGAAATAATCGTCACCTAGCTCCGTGTAGCCATAAATGCCGTTGTTGGCTTGCGCCACAGCCGCCACTACCGCCGGCGGCGCGGCAAAGTCCATATCCGCTACCGACAGCGGCGTGATATCCGCGCCAAATCGCGCCAGTGCGCTGTCCCATTTGGCACTGAAGGTGTTGTGGCGTGGGATAATCGTATCAAAGTGCGGTTTGTGCATAATCTGTCCTTAACAGGGTTGTGAATAAATAGTCGATAATTCTGACCCCGTCGTCAATTTATAAAATTTACTATTTCCATTATGATATTTCTTTTTTGTGATCACGCTCATAAAAAACAATAATCGAAATATGAAAATAAAATAACGTAATTGAGAACGGCGCGGTTTAATTTTATCTTAAAACTGGATTTAATTTTTCACTGATAAAAGGAACATTGTATGGCTGAATTTTTTGAAAAAATTGACCGCGTGAAATACGAAGGCGTGAATACCACCAATCCTTTTGCGTATCGCTATTATGATGCCGACAAAGTGGTGCTGGGCAAAACCATGGCCGAGCATTTGCGCATGGCGGTGTGCTACTGGCACACTTTTTGCTGGAACGGCACCGATATGTTTGGCGCCGGCTCCTTGCAACGCCCATGGCAAAAAGAGCCAACCGCACTTGAGGCCGCCAAGCAAAAAGCCGACATCGCGTTTGAATTCATCTCAAAATTGGGCCTGCCGTTTTACTGCTTCCATGATATCGACATCGCGCCTGAAGGCAACTCGTTTAAAGACTATGTCCACAATTTTAATACCATTGTCGACATTTTAGGTGAAAAACAAGCCGAGACAGGCATCAAGCTGCTGTGGGGCACTGCCAACTGCTTTAGCAACCCGCGTTATATGTCGGGCGCGGCGAGCAACCCAAACCCAGAGGTGTTTGCCTGTGCGGCCACGCAGGTGGCCAACGCGATGGGCGCGACCAAAAAACTTGGCGGCGCTAACTATGTGCTATGGGGCGGGCGTGAAGGCTATGAAACGCTGCTCAACACCGATTTAAAACGCGAGCGTGAGCAACTCGGGCGCTTTATGCAGCTGGTGGTAGAGCACAAATACAAAATTGGCTTTGACGGCACTTTGTTGATTGAGCCAAAACCGCAAGAGCCAACCAAGCACCAATACGACTACGACGTGGCGACTGTCTACGGCTTTTTGAAACAATTTGGATTGGAAGACGAAATTAAAGTCAACATTGAGGCCAACCACGCCACCCTCGCCGGCCACACCTTCCAGCATGAAATTGCCACCGCGACCGCACTTGGCATTTTTGGCTCGATTGACGCCAACCGCGGCGATGCGCAATCAGGCTGGGATACCGACCAATTCCCAAACAGTGTGGAAGAAAACGCACTGGCACTGTATGAAATCTTAAAAGCGGGCGGTTTTACCACCGGTGGCTTTAACTTTGACGCCAAAATCCGCCGCCAAAGCACCTGCCGTTACGATCTCTTCCATGCCCACATCGGTGGTGTGGACGTGTTAGCGCACGCGTTGTTGGTAGCGGCGAAAATGATCGAAGACGATCAACTGCAAGCACTGAAAGACGAGCGCTACAACGGCTGGAACGGTGAGCTTGGCCAAGCGATTTTAAACGGCGAGCGCAGCTTACAAGAGTTAGCCAACTGGGTTGAGCAAAACGACCTCAATCCGCAGCCGGTTTCTGGCCGCCAAGAGCGGTTGGAAAACATTGTCAACAGCTATATCTACAAATAACCCAAGGGCGCTTGCGCCCTTTTTGGCCTGAGGAGGGAGTATGTATATCGGGATTGACCTTGGCACCTCGGGGGTGAAAGCGGTTTTGCTCGATGAGAACCAACGCATCGTTGCCTCCAGCAGCGCGCCGTTGCGTGTCTCGCGCCCACAGCCACTGCACTCGGAGCAAAACCCGCAAGAGTGGTGGCAGGCGGTGAATGATTGCATGGCAAAGCTTGCCTGCCAGCAGGATTTGCACCGCGTGCAAGCCATTGGCTTGACCGGCCAAATGCACGGCGCGGTGATGCTCGATGGCAACAACCAAGTGCTGCACCCAGCGATTTTGTGGAACGACGGTCGCAGCTTTGACGAGTGCCAAGCACTGGAAAGTGCGGTTAGCCACTCGCGCGAGATCACAGGCAACTTGATGATGCCAGGGTTCACCGCGCCCAAAATTGCCTGGATGGCCAAGCATCAGCCTGAGATTTTCGCCCGCATTGCCAAAGTGCTGCTGCCGAAAGATTACCTGCGCTTTTTGATGACAGGCGAGTTTGCCAGTGATATGTCAGACGCCGCGGGCACCATGTGGCTCAACGTGGGCGAGCGCGACTGGAGTGAGGCCATGCTCTCGGCCTGCCAATTAACCAAGGCGCATATGCCTGCATTGTTTGAAGGCAACCAAATCACCGGCACCTTGCGCCCAGCGCTGGCGGAACAATGGCAGATGAACAGCGTGCCCGTGGTGGCCGGCGGCGGTGACAATGCCGCGGGTGCCATCGGCGTGGGGCTGCACAAAACGGGGCAGGCGATGCTCTCCCTTGGCACCTCGGGGGTTTATTTTATCGTCAGCGATCACTATCTCAGCAACCCTGAAAGTGCGGTTCACAGCTTTTGCCACGCGCTGCCTCACCGCTGGCATTTGATGTCGGTGATGCTCAGTGCCGCCTCGGCGATTGACTGGGCGAAGGGCGCATTGGGCATTGATGACATTGAGCACTTTTTCGCCTTAGCCGAGCAAAGTGACAACGCCGACGGCGTGCTATTTTTACCGTACCTTTCAGGCGAGCGCACTCCGCATAATGACCCTTATGCCAAAGGCGCTTTTTGGGGCATGACCCACAACACCAGCCAAGGTGATTTGGCCCGCGCGGTGGTGGAGGGCGTGAGCTTTGCCCTGGCTGATGGCATTGATGCGGTGCACGCCAGCGGTATTCAGGCCGACACCATCACCTTGATTGGTGGCGGCAGCAAGAGCCATTTTTGGCGCCAATTGCTCAGTGATGTCAGTGGCTACACCTTTGAATATCGCACTGGCGGCGACGTGGGGCCGGCGCTGGGGGCGGCGAAGTTGGCACAAATGGCCTGCCACCCAGATAAGCCAATTGAGCAACTGTGCCCACCGCTGCCATTGGAACACACCTACACCCCGCAAAGTGCGGTCAACGCGCGCTATCAAGCCCAGCGTGCGCGCTTTAGGCTGTTGTATCAAAAGCTTAAAGGGATGGAAACTCTAGCCTAAAATAAAACCGCACTTTAAACGTGCGGTTTGTGTTTAAGCGCAGCGGATGCTTTGGTTGAACAGCTTGTCGTGAATTTGTTGCACTTGCTCGATTTCGCTGTCGAGGTTGAGGCCGTGTTTGGCGTAATCAAGGTCGATTTGCGCCTGCAGCCGCGCGGCGTGGCGCATGCGCGTTTCTTTGGCGTGCATTGAGATGGTGTGCAAGATTTTTTGCATGCGGATATGCACCTCCATAATGCTGGCACCATCGCGCGAAATCGGGCTAAAGGGCTGAGAGATCAAATCCGTTTCATCGAGTTTCACGATGCTCAACTTGTCGTATTCCAGCTCTTCTTCCTCAGTTTTGGCATCAAGCAGCAAGCGCATTAACACCGTGAGCACTTTGATTGCGGTGCCGGGGTCGTTGACCGCAGGGGAGAGCGCACGCTGCGCCACTTCACTGAGTACAATCATGCCAAATTTCGGGTCTTGCGCATAGCTGCGGTCGTCTTCCACCACAAAAGCCGAGCAGAGGCTCTCTTGCGCCTCGTCGATTTTTTTGCTGACATAGGCCATCGCCATGCCGTTGAAAACCAACGCGCCTGGGCGCACGGCGATGTCAATTTCGCACTCGTGCTTGCTGGCAAAGGTTTGCAATTTGCCCATGTTGATGTGGGTTAAATAGCCGCTAAACCCCGCGTAAATGGCGTGTTTGTACCGCACTTTGTCAATGCCTTTGGCGCCCATGTTGGGGCGTTTGCGGTAGTTGATCAACGTCTGCTCGGTGGCCAGCTCAATTTTATCGAGCGTGTTGTTCAACCGCCCAAGTTGCGAGAGGGTTTTCACCCAGTTGATTAGGGTGTAAATCAAATACAACAGCACCCCGATTGTCCCGACAAACAGCACAAAGCGCCCCGGCTGGCCATAATAGCCAATGCCAAGTGCGGTTTTGGCGATCACGGCATAGACAAAGGCAGAGATAAAACTGGCAATCGCCACGCGGGTGTTGTCGTCGCCCATCACCAATTCCGTGGCGCGCGGGGTGGCACCGTTGGAGGCCGAGGCAAACGCCGAGACCATGATAGACAATGAAAAGGTGCTCACCGCCAACATACTCGAGGCGATGATGCCAAGCAGTGAATCGAGGGTGTCGGTTTCAATGTTAATGCTGAAATTGTCAGGGAAAAACCGATTTGCCCCCGCGGCGGCAAACGCAAACACCACCGCCACCATAGCGCCGAGCACCGGCGTGACCCACAACGCGTTGCTCGGCTTTTTGAGCCATAACAGCGCATCAAAGAAAGTATCTTTTAACGTCATAACTTACTCATGTTAATGTGTTTGCGCCATTATAAAAGGTTTTGGCTCAAGATCCAGCCCACATCGCGTTATTCTTTGCTTGGGTGCTGGCCGGCCAACATGCGGTCAAGCATATTGTCTGTCAGCTCAAAGTGGAAGAACTGCTGATAAAACGCTTTGGTTTTGGCGCGCACATCCAGCTCTTCAAACACGCTTGGGTGGAGCACTTTGGCCGCCCACAACACTTGCAGCGCCTCTTCGGTGCTGTAGCGATCCCACGGGAAGACACCCAACGGGTTGGCATACACACGGCCGTTTTTCACCGCGTTAATGCTTTTCCACACCTCATCGCTCATCACTTTGGCCACGCCTTCGCCTTTCGGGTCGTTGCCCACGATGATCACATCCGGGTTGACGCGTACGATCTCTTCCATGGTGACATCCGCCATGTTGGCTTGATCCGGCAGGGCGTTTTTGCCGCCAGCGGTGGTGATCCAATCGCCAATCATCGATTTGCCGCCGTCAACGCGCAGCAAGTTGTTGCCTGCCACAATATGCAGCACGGTTGGGCGGTCTTTGTCACTAATCGTGCTGACTTTGTCGCTCACATACTGAATGTTGTCATCGAGCACTTTGATGTACTCTTTCGCCACTTTTTGCGCTTTTTCACCCAGCACGTCGGCGGTAATTTGCACGCTTTTGCGCAGCCCGTCAAAGTCTTGGAACATTACTAACACCGCTGGGATGCCGGCTTGTTTGACTTGTTCGGCCATCGGTTGGCTGGAGGTGAGCACCACTTGCGGCTGCACGCTCAACAGGGATTCCAACTGCACGTCTTTGCCGTTGGTCAGCGCCGGCACTTTGGCAATCGGCGGATAGACTAAATTAAACCACGGGTTGGCTTGGATAAAATTGGTGGTGGCCACCAGGGTGTTTTGCCCACCTAAGGTGAGCACCACTTGGTTGTTGGCATGCCACAAATCGGCCACGCGTTCAATGGTGTCTGGCAGCTCGACTTTGTTGCCTTTCATGTCTTCCACCACTTTCGCTTGCAGCGAAAACGGCAAGCAGGCCAGTGCGAGGGTGAGCGGCAGTGCCCATTTACGTAAATTCATATTGACTCCTAAAGTTGTTGAATGGCGCAGATTTTGCGCCCGAGTTCCGCCACCTCAAGAATGTGCAGTGGCGTTTGATAAAGCGCGCTTAAGCGTGCTTGTGTGAGCATCTGCTCACATGGCCCGCAGGTCAGTTGCCCGCGGTCTAAAATCGCCACCTCGCTTTGCAGCAAAATGGCAAATTCCGGGTTGTGGGTGGTGATCACCACCGCATAGCCCTCATCAGAGAGCTGTTTAATCAATTGCAAGGTTTTGTACACATTGCCGTAATCGAGCGCCGAGGTCGGCTCGTCAAACAGCAATAATTTAGGCTCTTGCACCAAGGCTTTGGCGATGTTGACCAGCTGCTTTTCACCGCCGCTTAAGTGAACATAAACCGCACTTTGCAAATGGCCAATACCCAGGCGCTCAAGGGCTTGTTGGGCCAGGGCAAAATCTTGCTCGCTGGGCTTGGCAAACACGCCCAAATAGGGCGCGCGGCCGAGCACGACATAGTCAATCACGCGGTATTCATACGTGTGAGCGGAAAGCTGGGTGACATAGGCGACATTTTGCGCAATGGTTTGCGCTGAAAGAGCGCTCAGCAGCTCGCCGTTTAACCGCACTTTGCCTTTATTCGGGGTCAAAATGCCCGTCATGCAGTTGAGCAAAGTGGATTTGCCCGCGCCATTGCGCCCGAGCAACGTGAGCATTTGCCCCTGCGCGATAGACAAGTTGATGTTATCCAAAATGGTGCGCTCACCCAGTTGGTAGTGAATGCCTTCGAGGTTCAGTAAGGGTGTCGTCATCGCAGCACCTGTTGTTTAATCAGCACCCAGGCAAAAAACGGCGCGCCGATAAAGCCTGTTAAAATGCCCAGCGGGATTTCTTGCACATAGAGATTGCGCGCGAGCGTGTCGACAAACAGCAAAAAGCACGCCCCCAGCAGCACCGCGCTGGGCAGCACGCGCATATTGTTATCACCCACCATCAGGCGCGCGAGATGCGGGATAATCAGCCCCAGCCAGCCAATGGTGCCACACAAGCACACCGATGAGGCGGTCAGCAGCGTGGCGCACAGCACCATCACATTGCGCTCAACGCGCACATTCACGCCACTCAGTTGCGCCTCATGGCTGCCAAGCGAGAGCAAATTAATCCGCCAGCGCATCGCCAGCAGCAGCGCAAGGGTGACAAGCATAATCGGCGCGAGCACCGCCAGGTTGTGATAATTCGATTTGCTCAAGCTGCCCAACTGCCAATAGACAATATCCGCCAGCTGCGTTTCAGGGTCGGCGAGGTATTTCAAAAGGCCGAGGCCGGCGAGCATAAAGCCCGAAACAATAATGCCGGCAAGCACCAGCACAATGGTGGCGTCACGCTGCACCCAGCGCGGGATTTGCATCGTCAGCGCCACGGCAATCACGCCACCGACAAAGGCGAGCGCTTGAATGTGCAAAATCGACAGCCCAAGCAAAATCGCGATGCTCGCGCCCACACACGCGCCGCTGGATACACCCAGCAAATCAGGCGAGACCAGTGGGTTGCGAAACACGCCTTGAAAGGCCGCCCCCGCCAGCGCCAACGCGCCGCCGACTAAGATGGCTGCAAGAATGCGCGGCAAGCGCAAGTTGTAGATGATATTGCTCGCCACCGTGTTCGCGCTCGGCTCGCTGAGCGCCTGCCACAGTGCAGTGGGGCTCAAGCTATAGCGCCCGATGCAAAGTGCGGTGATGGCAAGCACAATCAGCAACATGAGCAAAAAGAGATTGAAAAGGCGTGGATTTGTCATAACACTCGTTGTTTAGCGGTTTACATAACGTTGTATCAAAAAAACGCGCGCAGCACAACCGTGAGCCCCGCACGTTTAGGCTAGATGTTCGGATTGACGGCACCGGCAAAGCCAAGCTGGCGCCAGGCTTCATAAACGGTGACGGCTACCGAGTTGGACAAATTCATGCTGCGGCTGTTGGCCACCATCGGCAGGCGGATTTTCTCACTCATCGGCAGGGTGTCTAAAATCGCTTTTGGGATGCCGCGTGTTTCTGGCCCAAACATCAAAAAATCGCCCAATTGAAACCGCACTTCGGTGTGATTTGGCCCGCCTTTGGTGGTAAGCGCAAACAGCCGCTGCGGCTTGGCTTCGCGCAAAAAGGCTTGATAAGAGGGGTATTTGTGAATTTCGGCAAATTCGTGATAATCCAGCCCTGAGCGGCGCAGTTTTTTGCGTCCCAATCAAACCCAAGCGGCTCAATCAGGTGTAGCCGAAAGCCACAATTGGCGCACAAGCGGATGATATTGCCCGTATTTTGCGGGATTTCGGGCTCATATAACACAATATCTAACATCATTTTTTCCAATCATTTCAAATTGGCCCTATAATACAACGAAGCCCAATGGAAACAAAACGAGATTATGCCTGAATTACCCGAAGTTGAAACCACCCGCCGCGGCATCGCCCCCTATGTTGAAGGCCAAGTGATTGAATCCATTAGCGTTCGCCAGCCAAAGTTGCGCTACCCCGTAAGCGATGAGCTGACCGCACTTTGCCATGTGCGCGTGCGCAAAATTACGCGGCGGGCAAAATACCTGGTGTTTGAGTTTGATCACGGCGCCTTGGTCGGCCATTTGGGGATGTCGGGCTCACTGCGCGTGGTGGACTCCTGCGTGCCGGCGCTCAAGCACGACCACTTGCTGTTTCACCTCGCCGGCGGCAAGCAGCTGCGCTACAACGACCCGCGGCGTTTTGGCGCGTGGTTGTGGTGCGACGACATCGCCAGCTTCCCGCTGTTTCAAAAACTCGGGCCTGAGCCGCTGAGTGAAGCATTTAATGGCGCGTATTTATTTGCCCAAAGCCGCAAAAAGCAAAGTGCGGTCAAGGGCTTTTTGATGAACAATGCTGTGGTGGTGGGCGTGGGCAATATTTACGCCAACGAGAGTTTGTTTCTCTGCCGTATCCACCCCACCAAAGCAGCCGGCCAACTCACGCGCAAGCAGTGCGATGCGCTCGCCGCCACGATTAAAACCGTGCTGGGCAACGCGATTGAACAAGGCGGCACCACGTTGCGCGATTTCATCCAACCCGATGGCACGCCAGGCTATTTTGCCCAGCAGTTGTGGGTCTACGGCCGCGCAGGCGAGGCGTGCAAAGTCTGCGGCAGCGAGATTCAAAGTGCGGTCATCGCGCAGCGCAACAGCTTTTTCTGCCCACAATGCCAGAAAACGTCGCGCTAGCGGCGCTTGTTAGCCAACGCGCTGAGCACCGGCGGCGGCACCAAGGTGGACACATCGCCGCCGTGCAGCGTGATTTCGCGAATCATCGTGGATGACACATACGACCAGCGATCCGACGGCGGGAAGAATAAACTCTCCACCCCGTGGGTGAGCAGGCGGTTGAGGTGCGAAAGCTGCAATTCGTATTCAAAATCCGCCACCGCGCGCACCCCGCGCACAATGCCTTTAATCTCGCGTTCCATAATCACATCCGCCAGCAGGCCTGAAAAGCCGAGCACCTCCACATTGTCAAGCCCGTGGCAGGATTGCGCCACCAGCGCCACGCGTTCATCAAGGCTAAACAGCGGCTTTTTGCTCGGGCTGGCCGCCACCGCCACCACCACACGCGGGAACAGTGCTGCCGCGCGGGTGATGATGTCTAAATGCCCGTTGGTGATCGGGTCAAAGGTGCCAGGGTAAATCACTGTGGTTTGCATAAAAAATCCTTGTCTAACATCGGCGCAATTAATGAGAGCACGCGTGATAGCGCCCCGCGGTTTTGCGCCAGCACCTGCTCGCCACGCGCGCCAAGTGCGCTGGCAAAGTGCGGTTCGGTGAGGCATTTTATCAGCGCTTGCGCAATCGCCTCAGGCGCGCTGTTGACGATCATCACGCCGTCAACCGCACGCAATTTGTCATACACATCGGTGAAATTGAAGACATATTCGCCGCTGATCACAGGCAACTTGAACGCCAGCGGCTCAAGCGGGTTGTGCCCACCTATCGGCTGCAAGCTGCCGCCAACAAAGGCCACATCACTGATGCCATAAAGCGCCATCAACTCCCCCATGGTGTCGCCTAACATAACCTGCGTTTCAGCGCGTGGCGGCGTGTTGTCGCTCAACCGTGTGGTGGCCAGCCCTGCGCGGTTAAGCAACTCGGCGACTTGCTCAAAGCGCTCTGGGTGGCGCGGGACAATAATCAACAGCGCATCCGGCCGCGTTGCGAGCAGGCGCTGATGAGCTTGAATCAGCAGCTCATCTTCACCTTGGTGCGTGCTGCCGGCAATCCACACCTTGCGCGCACCGAGCTGCCAAGTATGGCGCCAGCTGTCGATTTTCTCCGCCACAGCAGGGTTGAGCTGAATGTCGTATTTCAAATTGCCGAGGGTTTTCACCTTGTTATCCGCCACACCCAAAGTGCGGTAGCGAACCGCACTTTGCTCATCTTGCGCGGCAATCAGGCTGATTTCTTGCCACACGCTACTCAGCGCGGCGTTGAAATACCCATAGCGTTGAGCCGAGCGGGCCGAGAGCCGCGCGTTGATGATCATAAACGGAACATCACGCTTGTGCGCTTGGTGGATAAAATTCGCCCAAATTTCCGTTTCCATCACCAAACATAACCGAGGTTGCACAAAATTAAACAGCCGCGCCATGGCATCGGGCAAGTCGTAGGGCAAGTAATAGTGCGCCACGCGCTCACCAAAGAGCGCCTTCACTCGCGCAGAGCCCGTTGGCGTGACGGAGGTGACGGTAATCGGCAGGTTTGGGTAGCGGGCGAGCAGCGCATGAATCAACGGTGCAGCTGCCAGCGTTTCCCCCACCGATACCGCGTGAATCAAAACCCCACCCGGCTGAGGCGGCGCGGCCTTGCCATAAAACCCATAACGCTCACCGATGCGCGTGCGATAGGCCGGATTTTTACGGCTACGCACTAGCAAATAAAGCCACACCACCGGCTGCAAGCAATATAAAAGTGCGGTATAAACCCAACGAAAGATCATGCGTTGTCCTTACATTGTGCCACGCCGTTGTCGCAATAGGTGATGCCCTCTTGCATAGCGCGCTTGAGCAGTTGATCATTGGCAGGCAGTGCGTCACGCTCGGCTTCATGGTGCCAAAGATGATAGGCAATGGCGGCAAAGCGCACGTTGCGGCGCTTGATGCCGTTGTTGTAAAGCCGCGCGACAAATTCACTGTCTTCCCGCCCCCAGCCGACAAAATCATTATTAAAACCGTTAATCGCCAGCGCATCATCACGGAAAAACGCCATATTGCAACCTCGAATGCCTTTAAATTGCCCCGATTTTGGTTTGAATAACAAGCGGCTAAGCCATGGCAGATGAATGGAGGTGAAGCGTTTTTCAAAACGTGATTCAATCCCTTTGTGATACCACTTCAAGTTTGGGTAATGCATTGGATTTTGCAAAATCGCCTGCGTTTTGGCCTCAGGCAGCACCACTCGTGAGCCTTGCACAAACACACCTTTTTGCGCCAGCGCAATGTGATCAGCAACAAACGCGCGGGAGAGAATCATATCGCCATCAATCACAACCACATAATCGCTTTTTGCTTTGGCCAGCGCCAAATTGCGCGATTGCGCTAGTTTGAAACCTTCATCAGGCTGCCAGCTGTGAATCAGCGGGATGCTAAAGTGCGGTTGGATTTGGGCGATGGCATCACGGGTGCGCGCATCGGAGCCGTCGTCGGCGATGATCACCTCACACGGCATCACCGTTTGTTGCAGCACAGAGTTAAGCACCGCCAACAGCGCGTCGGGGCGATTGTAGGTGGTGATGATAAGCGACACCGTCAAGTTCTCGTTGGCCTCGGCCAGCTTAATGTATTTGTAATACGCACCCATCGCATTCGCGCTTGAAATGACAAAACCATCACGGCCGCTTAAAAAACCTTTTTTCAATACATAATTTTTGAAAAATGCCGCCAGGCCGTGGCTGATTGCGCTGGCGAGGCTGGCGTGCTTTTTGTGCTTTTGCTGTTGGGCAAAAAGTGCGGTGTATTGTTGCATTTTTTGGATCAAATCATCACTGCTTGCAAATGAATAGTGATCAAAGCTGTTTTTCAAGCGTACGGTTTGCACTTGCGCTGACAGCACCAAAGATTCATGCACTTGGTTGTCGTTGAATTTCACCAAAGTGCGGTTATACAGGCGCTTAACGTAATCAGGATACCAGCCGCACGTTTTAATCACACGCCCGCGGTAGTGGTTTAGGCGCAAGATGGCGTACACCGTGGCGGGGTTGCTGAGATCCAGCGCGGCGAGCTCGGCAATCAGTGGCGCGGGGAGCACCTCGTCGCTGTCGATGTTCAAAATCCAATCGTGCTTGGCAAGCTCACTGGCGCGGTTTTTCAGCGGGCCAAAGCCAATAAAAGGCGAGTGCTCAATGCGCACGTTGTCAAACTCACGGGCGATGGCCAAGGTGTTGTCGCTTGAGCCGTTATCGAGCAGCAGCACCTCATCAAAAGGGGCAAGTGCGGTCAGAACCTCTCTGAGGTACTTTTCGGAGTTTTTCACCAACATTGTCACACTGATGGGGAGTTTGTCTGTCATGGAGGCCTCGTTAGTTTATCTCGGTGGGCAGGGGCGCTGGCTCATCGGCAAGCGAGTCAAAATCCACCCAGTTGAAAAAATCAAACACGCGAATCGGCTCGCGCGTGCCCTGCCAAAAGCTCGGCTGGCCGCGGAAAACGGCGCTGTCAATCCCCATCCACTCACTCACCCCGCGCAGCAAGCGCGTGGCACTTTGGTGCAGTGGCAGTGATTGGTGCGCGGTGTCATCACTGGAGAGGACAAAAAACGGAATTTGATAGTTTTGCTTAGTTTTGTTGCCGATCAGCAGCACCATGGATGAGTTGTTCTTCTCATAGCGATCAAACGACAAACCGTGATCGGAAAAATACATCAGCGAATAAGGCTGATGCTGTGCTTTGAGCTTGGCCACCAACGTGTGCAGCAGCGCATCGGTTTCTTTCAGGGATTGCAAATAGCACGACATTTCGTGATTGAGGTAATCAAAGTGCACTTCCTCTCGCACGCGTTGGCAAAATTTCGGGTGTGACCCCATCAAGTGCAGCACAATCAGCTTCGGCTGGCCGGCGTTATCTGCCAGCGCGTTGTCAAACGGCGGCAAAAGTGCGGTGTCGGGGTAGTTGACGCTGTCGTAATTGCCCTTTTTGGTGAAAAAGACGCTATCGGCACGCACGCCCACACTGGCCGCTGCTGTGTCAAATTTGCCGAGAGCCCCTTGGTTGGAAATCCAGTAGGTTTTAAAGCCCGCGTCTTTCGCCAAGGTGATTAAATTGTTGCCGTAAATCACCGTATCCCCCACGTTTTGATACAGTGTGCGCATGAGTGAAGTTTGGGTGTTGGGGGCGGCGGAAATATAGCCTTGATAAAACTTGCCGTTCTCCACACTTAAAAACGGCGTGGTATCGAGTGGGAAGCCGCTGAGCGCGAGGTAATCATTACGCATGCTCTCGCCGATGACCATCACATAGGTTTGATAACGCGGCTGCACCGTGGCAATTTGCCAATCTGACGGTTTTTGTTCTAAAAGTGCGGTGTTGAGTGCTTGGCGCGATTGCTGGTAGTCATCCACTAGGCTGTAGAGCTCAGCATAAAAGCCCACCACAAACACGCGCGTGTTGGCCAGATTAAACGGCTCGCCCTTTTTCACGCTGGTGGAAATCGGTTTATACAACACCGCAATCACCACCAGCACCAACCACAGTAGGTTGAGCCGCGTGCGTTTGACCGCACTTTTCGGCTCAAGGGTGGCAAGATAGAGTACCACTATCCCCAGCAGTGCAAAGGCGGCGACATAAGCCCACACATAAAGCGGGAAGGAGGTGAGATATTCCAAACTTTCGCCGAGATTAGTTTCAAAAAATGAGGCGATAATCCCCGATGATGGCCGGCCGTAAAGCACCGCTTCTGGAATATAAAACAAGCACGAGATTAAATAGAGCACAAAAAAGGCATAAAACGCCCAGCGTGCGTAGTTAAACAAGAGATAAAAATCAAAACGATGCCGCAATGGCATAAAGATTGGGCGCAAAGCCGATAGCGCGCGCAGAAAGTGCGGTGAAGATCACCAATGCGAGATAAAATCGGTGGCGAAATAACGCCTGAAACACGCGTTGCATTGTCTTGCCTTGATAATAATAAGCCCCTAATAATGCAACACACTAATAGGGGCTGGGTTGAGCTCGGTGAAATTATTTCTCTTGCACTTTCGCTTTCAGCTCGCTGATGCTTTGCGCAGCTTGTGAGAGTTTTTCAGTCGCTTGTTGTTGCAAGGCGATAAGCTCCTTGGCTTGCTCTTCAGTCGGTTTTTCAACCACGTATTTTGCAGAGTCTTCCATCAATTTGATGAAATCACCAAAGCCTGAGACAAATTTGTCTTTCAACGCTTTGCCGTCGTCTGTTTTTACGTCTAAGCCTTCAACGCTAGCTTTGATTTCTTCATATTTAGCCGCAATTTTTTTGAAGATGTCAGCTTGCTCTTCAGGGGTTTTCGCGGATTGCAAATCCGATTGCAGTGTTTGAATTTGTGCCAAGTTGCCATTTTGTTCGGTGGCTTGGTCAAACGCCGCTAAGTCTGCTTTCAAATCCGCTTGCACGTCAGCGCTTTGTTGGGCGGCGGCTGGTGCTTCGGCTTTTTGGGTGTCGGCTTTGTCACACGCCACCAACGCCAAGCCTGCAAACATCATGGTTAAAAATTGATAAAAACGTTTCATTTATAGGTCCTCATTGTAGTGTCGCCCCCAGCGGGCAAGTGGATTTTTTTAGTTTACGACTTTTTCACATAGCGGTCAAAGTGTTGCTTGCTTTGACCGCACTTTTTGTCAAAAGTTTAGTCAGCGGAATATAAAGCTTGCCAATTTCAATCTTTTGCCGGCCTTGCGCCTCGCGCCAGCGGTTGGTGTCGCGCAGGGAATAGACGCAGCCGCAATACTCTTGCTGATAAAAGCGCTCGCGCTTGCTGATTTCAATCATGCGTTGCGAGCCGCCGCCTTTGCGCCAGTTGTAATCCCAGTATTCCACATCGTCGTATTTGGCCGCCGCGCGGTGGCCGCAGCCGTTGATTTGGTTCATATCCTTCCAACGCGAGATGCCCAGGCAGCTGGTGAACACGGGGAAGCCGTGCTCGTGGGCGTATTGGGCGGCTTTTTCAAAGCGCATGTCAAAGCACATAGTGCAGCGGATGCCGCGCTCAGGCTCGTCTTCCATACCTTTGGCGCGCTCAAACCACTCGGCGCGGTCGTAGTCGGCATCAATAAACGGGATGCCAAATTTCTCGGCAAAGCGAATATTTTCTTCTTTACGGATCAAATATTCTTTCAGCGGGTGAATATTTGGGTTGTAAAAATAGATGGTAAACTCGATCCCCGAGGCGCGAATGGCCTCCATCACTTCACCTGAGCACGGCGCACAGCACGAGTGCAGGAGCAAGCGATTGTGCCCGTTGGGCAGGCTCAATTGTGGCCGCACAAAAGGGGCGTTGGGGTCTTTTTTGTTTTTGCGCCGCTTGGCGCGCACGGATTCAACCGCACTTTGGGTATATTCAGTTGTCATTAGTAGGTTCTGTCCACAGAAAGATAAGCCAAAGACATCAACGCCTGTTTATACTCGCTCTCGGGCAACACCGCCAAGGCATCCACGGCTTTTTGCGCTTCATCGCGCGCACGTTGCATGGCGTAATCCAGTGAACCGCACTTTTGCATCACATTAAGCACAGCGTTGAGTTTGTCGCGCCCGTTGCCGTTTTCAATCACCGCTTTAATCATCTCACGCTCAGCTTCGTTACCGTGGTGCATGGCGTGCAGCAGCGGCAGGGTGGGTTTGCCCTCGGCGAGATCGTCACCAATATTTTTGCCCAGCTGGGCTTGATCGGCGCTGTAATCGAGCACATCGTCGACGAGCTGGAAGGCGGTGCCGAGGTAGCGGCCGTAATCCGCCAGCGCGCGTTCAACCGCACTTTCAGCTTTAGCGGCAATGGCGGCGCATTGGGTGGCCACTTCAAACAAGCGCGCCGTTTTGCTGTAGATCACCTGCATGTAGCTTTCTTCAGTGGTGTTAGGGTCGTTGCAGTTCATCAGTTGCAGCACTTCCCCTTCGGCGATCACGTTGGTGGCGTCCGACATCACTTTTAAAATGCGCAAATCATCGAGTGCGGTCATCAGCTGGAAGGCGCGGGTGTAGATAAAATCCCCCACCAACACGCTGGCGGCGTTGCCAAACAAGGCGTTGGCAGTTTCGCGCCCGCGGCGCATGTCGGACTCGTCCACCACATCGTCGTGCAACAGCGTGGCGGTGTGAATAAATTCAATAAAGGTGGCGGTGGTGATGTGCGATTGATCGCGTACACCCAAGGCGCGCGCGCTGAGCACGGCAATCATCGGGCGGATGCGCTTGCCGCCAGAGCCAATGATATAATGCCCCAGCTGGTTGATCAGCGCCACATCGGATCGCATCTGCGCCAAAATCAAGGCGTTGACCGCGTGCATATCCTCGGCGCACAGCGCTTGGATCGCCGCCATATCGAGGCGTTTTGGTTGTTCACACATAGACAATTTGCTTTTTTTGGTGTTGATAAATTTGCCCTGATTGTACCTGAAAACCGCCAAATTCTAAAATGGATCACACGAAAAAGGATCTTTTTTCACTTTCACGAAAATAGTTACTTGCTATTGGCACGATTTTTGCGTAAAATCCGCACCCTATATGAATTTTAATTTGCGCAGCGAAAACATAAACGTTATTCCTGCCAACTTTCGCGGAGTTTTTTTATATGTACGCAGTTTTCCAAAGTGGCGGCAAACAACATCGTGTGAGCGAAGGTCAAGTAGTTCGTTTAGAAAAACTTGACATTGCAACGGGTGAAACCGTTGAGTTTGACTCAGTGTTGATGGTCGTTAACGGTGAAGATGTAAAAATTGGTGCCCCATTGGTAAGTGGTGGCAAAGTAGTGGCTGAAGTAGTGGCACACGGTCGTGGCGAAAAAATCAAAATCGTTAAGTTCCGTCGTCGTAAACACAGTCG
This sequence comes from Spirabiliibacterium mucosae, assembly GCF_014884965.1. GTDB lineage: Bacteria > Pseudomonadota > Gammaproteobacteria > Enterobacterales > Pasteurellaceae > Spirabiliibacterium > Spirabiliibacterium mucosae. Next base: position 63,369 of record NZ_JABTBO010000007.1, read on the forward strand.
TAAACAACAAGGCCATCGTCAGTGGTTCACAGAAGTGAAAATCACTGGTATCAGCGCCTAATTTAGAGGAGATCGAAAATGGCTCATAAGAAAGCGGGTGGTTCAACTCGTAACGGTCGTGACTCTGAAAGCAAACGTCTTGGTGTTAAACGCTTTGGCGGTGAATCAGTTTTAGCCGGCAGCATCATCGTGCGTCAACGTGGTACTAAATTCCACGCGGGCACTAACGTTGGCATCGGTCGTGACCACACTCTATTTGCAACAGCAGATGGTAAAGTTAAATTTGAAGTGAAAGGCGACAAAAATCGTAAATTTGTTAGCATCGTAACTGAATAATTTAACGGTTCGAATTGAAAACCCCGCACTTTTGCGGGGTTTTTTGTTTAACCGCACTTTGCCTTTGGCGAACGCGGCGAACTTCAGTACAATAGGTGCAAACAGGCGAGAGATTATGACACCATCAAGACCGATTAGCGGATTTTTCCTAGCGCTCACCACCGCAGCCTGCTGGGGCAGCTTGCCACTTGCGTTGCAGCAGGTGGTGCGGCTTATGGACAGCACCACCATTGTGTGGTTCCGTTTTATGGCGGCCACGCTCGGCTTGCTGGTGATTTTAGCCTTGCTGAAAAAGCTGCCTAATTTTATCTTGCTGCTCAAAGGCAGCTACCGCTGGCTGATTTTGCTCGGCGGCATCGCGCTCGGTGCCAACTTTGTGCTGTTTAATACCGCACTTTTGTATGTGTCGCCCGATGTCACCCAAGTGCTAGGGCAGATTTCGCCGTTTTTAATGATGATCGCCAGCAGCCTGTTTTTAAAAGAAACCATGGGCGCGCCGCAAAAAATCGGCGCCTTGCTGCTGGTGGCGGGCTTGTTGTGTTTTTCAATCAAAAATTGTTTGAGCTGTTCACCAGCCTGACCGATTACACCATCGGCGTGATTTTCACCGTCAGCGCCGCGGTGGTGTGGGTCGGCTATGGCTTGGCGCAAAAAGTAATGCTGCGCCGGCTCAATTCCCAACAGATTTTATTAATTTATTATGCCACCGCCGCACTGCTTATCACCCCGATGGCCGCGCCCCATGAAATCACGCGCCTGCCTGTGTTTGAGCTGTGCTGCTTGGCCTATGCCTGTGTAAACACCTTGGTGGCCTACGGTTCGTACGCCGAGGCGCTCAACCGCTGGGAGGTGAGCAAAGTCAGCGCGATTATCACCCTTACCCCGCTGTTTACCATTTTATTTACCGCGCTGGCGCACTGGCTGGCGCCAGCAATTTTCAGTGAATCGAGCCTTAATTTCACCTCCTATATTGGTGCGTTGGTGGTGATTGCAGGCGCGCTGTATTCCGTTTTAGGCAACAAAATGCATTGGCATGCTCGCCCAACGCGAGCAAAGGAGACGAGATGAAATTTATTGATGAAGCCCTGATTCGCATTGAAGCAGGCGACGGCGGCAATGGCTGTGTGAGCTTTCGCCGCGAAAAATACATCCCCAAAGGTGGCCCAGACGGCGGCGACGGCGGTGATGGTGGCGATATTTATTTAGAAGCGGATGAAAACCTCAACACCTTGATTGACTACCGCTTTGAAAAACGCTTTAACGCTGGCCGCGGTGAAAACGGCCGCAGCGCCAATTGCACTGGCCACCGCGGCAACGACATCACCTTGAAAGTGCCCGTCGGCACACGCGCGATCGACAACGACACCAAAGAGATCGTCGGCGATCTCACCCAACACGGCATGCGTTTGTTGGTGGCCAAAGGCGGCTATCACGGCCTGGGCAACACGCGCTTTAAATCGTCTGTCAACCGCACGCCGCGGCAAAAAACCAACGGCACCGAGGGCGAAAAACGCGATTTACTGCTTGAGCTGATGCTGCTGGCGGACGTGGGTATGTTGGGGCTGCCGAATGCGGGCAAATCCACCTTTATCCGCGCAGTTTCAGCCGCTAAGCCAAAAGTGGCGGATTACCCATTCACCACCTTGGTGCCAAGTCTTGGTGTGGTGCGCGTGGACGACACCCGCAGCTTTGTGATTGCCGATATTCCAGGTCTGATTGAAGGCGCAGCCGACGGCGCGGGCCTCGGCATCCGCTTTTTGAAGCACCTAGAGCGCTGCCGCGTGTTGATCCACTTGGTGGACATTAACCCGATTGACGGCAGTGATCCGGCGGAGAATATCGCGATCATCGAGCAAGAGTTAGCGCAATACAGTGAGAAGCTGGCAGAAAAACCGCGCTGGCTGGTGTTTAATAAAATCGACACGTTGCTTGAGGATGAGTTGCAAAGCAAAGTGCAAGACATCATCGATCGCCTAGGCTTAGCGGAAAAAACCTATCAAATTTCCGCCGCCAGTGGTGAGCACGTCAAACAACTGTGTTGGGATATTATGCAGTTTTTAGATGAGCACCCACGCGAACAAGCTGAGGCCGAACAGGCACCAGAAGAGGTGAAATTTAAGTGGGATGACTATCATCAAGAGCAACTCGCCGCCCATCAAGATGAAGACGATGAGGATTGGGATGACTGGTCCGACGAGGATGAAGAAGGCGTTGAGATTATTTACAAGCCTTAAAACCAAAACCGCACTTTAAAGTGCGGTTTTTTTGTTTTCTTGTTCTCTTTCATAACTCCGTCATCTCTTTTTTGGCGATCTGTTTTCTTTCATAACTCCGTCATCTCTATCTTTTGGTGATCTTTTTTCTGCCATCACTCCGTCATGCCGCTACGGTTTCGCCGTTGGCGACTTCCTTTCTTTGCTTGTCCAAAGAAAGGAAGCAAAGAAACGACATTAGCCCCTGTCCATAAGATATTCGCTTAGCGCCAAATTGCTACGGCTCATTCGGGATCAAACCCTCACTCGCCTAGCACTTTAGGCACCCGCTCAGCATCTTATTCCGGGGGCGATCGCATAATCGAGATTTTAATTTTGAAATGCAAAGTGCGGTCACCGCACTTTTAAACTGACTTTGAAACCGCACTTTTGATCTACAAAACACGGAACGTTGTGGTTCGATCCGCCATTTTTCGCGCGGAAATGGAGCGGTTGGATGAATTTCAAGGAAGCATTTGAGCGCCTGCATCAAATGCGACGTAGAAATTCCCAACAAGCGAGATTTCCTTAAAAATGGCAACGCCCTTTCTTTCCCCGATTTCTTTGGGCGAGCAAAGAAATCGGGTCGCCAACGGCGAAACCGTAGCGTGATGACGGAGTGCTGAGAGAGAAAAAGCCGCCCGCCGCAGACGGAACTGCGATACAGATAACGGAGTCATAAAAGAAAACAGATCACCCAAAAAGAGATAACGGAGTGATGAAAGATAAAAGTGCGGTCAAACCAGACCACACTACAAATTAAGAGTGTGTTTTGCGGCCTCACCCCACCCGATAAAGCCGTGAGCAGACGGCGCCGGTGGTTTTTTCTTTGAGCAGTTGCCAGGTGTGGGGGAGGGCAAGTGCGGTGAGGGTGGCTTCGCTTTCCATGTAAATTAAGGCGTTGTTGGCCAACCAGTGGTGTTGTGTCAGTGCCTGAATACAAGGCGCGAGCAAGTTTTGGTGAAAAGGTGGGTCGAGGAAGATGATGTCAAAAGGGGCTTGTGGCGCGCTTTGCAGCAGCTTGAGGCTGTCGCCTTGGCGGATGTCGGCGTTGGGGGCGGCAAGGCGGCTGAGGTTTTGTTGCAAAGTGCGGTAGGCTTGCGGGTTGAGCTCAAAAAATTGCACAAAGCCAGCGTGGCGGGAGAGGGCTTCAAAGCCCAAGCTGCCGCTGCCGGCGAACACATCTAGGCAGCGGGCGTCGATGATGTCGTTCATCAGCCAGTTGAATAACCGCTCTTTGATGCGATCGCCCGTTGGGCGCAGGCCTTCGGCATTGAGCACGGGCAGTTTGCGGCCACGATAGCGCCCTGCGATGATCCGCACGTCGCCACTCGGGGCGCTGCCTTTTGATTGTTTTTTCGCCATAACATCTTCTTTTTGTTTAAATTTTGCGCCTATCATCGCGCAATAGTATGACGTAAGTCAATAAAATGTGGACTGGTGTGCAAAAAGGATTGCAAAGCGAAGCGGGATCACAATAATTCTCATTAATAATCATTACAAAAACAAAGGGTATTATGGAGTCGATTTCGCTACTCGCGTTGCCAAAAGGGCAATGCGCCACCATTGTGGCGGTGGAGGATAACCACGAATTTGGTGCGCTGGACGCCACAGTCAGCCAGCGCTTGTTGGATTTGGGCTTTTGCCCGCAAACGGCGATCACGGTGATTGCACACGGCCTTTTGGGCTCGCCGCTGGCGGTACGCTTGGGCAATGGCTCGCAGTTTTCGCTGCGCGCGCAAGAGGCGGCGAAAATCCGCTGCCAAGTGCGGGAGGGCGCATGAATGTTGCATTAGTCGGCGCGCCCAATTGCGGCAAAACGGTGTTATTTAATGCACTCACGGGCCTGCGCGCGAAGGTCGCCAATTACCCAGGCGTCACGGTGGATAAAAAAGCCGGGCGCTGTCGTGAAAACCCAAACATCACCTTAATTGACCTGCCGGGCACCTATAGCTTGCACACCACCAGTTTAGACGAAGACGTCACGCGCAAGGTGCTCCACGGTGAGCTCGGCGAGGCGCCTGAAGCGATTTTGGCGGTGGTGGATGCCACCAATTTGCGGATGTCGCTGCGCATGCTCCTTGAGCTTAAAGCGCTGGGCTTGCCGATGATGGCTGCGCTGAATTTGAGCGATGTGGCGTGCCATCGTGGTTTGAAAATCGACATCGCGCGTTTATCTGACTTGCTCGGCATGCCGGTGGTGGAAACGGTGGCAATTAGCCGTCGCGGCATCACCGCACTTTGCCAGCAGCTGCGTGACAACGCCTTTGCCAACACCCCAACCGACACCGCCCATGAGGCGCAAAGTGGCCATTACCAAGCGGCCGATGCGATTTTGGCGCAAGTGGTGCAAACTCAACCGCACTTGCCCGTTTGGCACCAGCGGCTGGATGCTTTGGTGCTTCACCCTGTGTGGGGCTTTGCGGTGCTGCTGGTGATTTTGCTGCTGACCTTTCAAGCAGTGTACAGCTGGTCGGCACCGTTGATGGACCTCATTGAAGCCAGCGTGGGCGCCTTTGGTGAGTGGCTCGCTGGCGTGCTGCCTGAGGTGCTGCTGCAAAGCTTGCTGGTAGACGGCGTGATTGCTGGCGTGGGCAGTGTGCTGGTGTTTTTGCCGCAAATTGCCATCCTCTTTTTGTTGATTTTGTTGCTGGAAGATTCAGGCTACCTGCCGCGCGCCGCGTTTTTGCTCGACACCTTGTTTGACAAAGTAGGGCTCTCGGGCCGCACCTTTATCCCGCTGCTGTCAAGCTTTGCCTGCGCGGTGCCGTCAATTATGTCGGCGCGCACCATCAGCAACCCGCGTGAGCGGCTGGTAACCATTGCCATAGCACCACTGATGACCTGCTCTGCGCGGCTGCCAGTGTATGCACTGTTGATTGCCGCCGTGGTGCCAGATAAAACGGTGTGGGGCGTGTTTAATTTACAAGGCTTGACACTTTTTGCGCTCTATCTTATCGCGATTCTCTCCGCGATTGTGGTGGCGTGGGTGATGAAATATGTGGCCAAGCGCCGTGGCGGCGTGCGCCAATTCCCGCTGTTGATGGAGCTGCCGACCTATCGCATGCCGAATTTCAAACACATCGCGCTGTCGCTGTGGGATCGCGTCAGTGCCTTTTTGAAAAAAGCCGGGACGGTGATTTTTGCCCTGAGCGTGATTTTGTGGGCGCTGGTGTCCTTCCCGCAGGCGCCGGTAGGTGCCGCGCTGCCTGAGATTGAATACAGCCTCGCCGGCACCTTGGGCCATTGGATTGAACCGCTATTTTCACCGCTGGGGTTTGACTGGCAAATTTGCATTGCGATGATAACCGGCATTGCCGCGCGCGAAGTGGTGGTGGCCTCGCTTGGCACAATTTATGCCGTGGGTGCTGGCTCTGAGGAGTTGTTGCAACAAAGCTTAATCCCGATTATCCACAACACCTGGAGCCTGCCAACAGCGTTTGCCTTTTTGGCGTGGTATATCTACGCACCGATGTGCATGGCCACGATAGCGGTGATTAAACGCGAAACCAAATCCAACGCGCAAACAGCGCTGATCACACTCTATTTGACCGCACTGGCCTATTTTGCCGCGTGGTGCGTTTTTCACCTGACACAATGGGGGTTATCGTGGTAGAAAAGTTGATTGTTTTTGCTATCGTCTTACTGGCTGCGATCTTTTTATGGCGGCATTTTTTCAGCCGCAAACGCGCGTGCGGCTGCGACAAATGCGCAGGCTGCGGCCAATCGGATAAGGGCTGTCATTAAAACACGAAAGTGCGGTTGAGCAATATGCAAAAACCGCACTTTTAGGCTATAATTACGCCTTTATTAGCCATTTTTTACCGATTATGTTACCCGATACCCATGCAATTATGAGCAAAGTGCGGTATTACCTGCACCATAAAGGCCATCAAACGTGGCGATTGTCGCGCAAAAGCATTGAATTTATTTGCCTGCTGATTGGGGCAGCGCTGGTGGCGTTGGTGTCGCTGGGCTTTGCGCTGCTCTCTGAAATGGGGCTGGAGTGGAACGCTCACTGGGCGCAGCATTACCCTTACGCCATTTGGATTGCCTTGCCGCTGGGGCTGCCTATTTTGGCGTGGTTCACCCAGCGCTACACGCCGTTTGTCAGCGGCAGTGGTATCCCTCAGGTGATCGCCTCCCTCTCGTTGCCACATGGCGCGAACAAAACCCGCCTGATCACCTTTTGGCAAACGATTTGGAAAATCCCGCTGACCTTTTTGGCGATGTGCCTGGGCGCCTCGGTCGGGCGTGAGGGGCCGTCGGTGCAAGTGGGCGCGGCGGTGATGCTAGCGTGGGGCAATTTTTGCCGCAAGCACAGCATTGCTTTTAAAGGCTTGACCACCAATGAGCTGATTGCAACGGGTGCCGCTGGTGGCTTGGCGGCAGCGTTCAACGCGCCATTAGCTGGTGTGATTTTTGCCATTGAGGAGCTTGGGCGTGGCTTGCTGCTGCGCTGGGAGCGCCGCGTGCTGTTGGGCGTGCTGGCCGCGGGGTTTATTTTGGTGGCGATTCAAGGCAACAACCCGTATTTCCCGCATTATATCGGTGAAACCGAAGTGCCGAGAATGTACCTGTGGGTGCTGATTTGTGCGCTGGTGTGCGGCGTGTTGGGCGGCTTGTTCGCGCGGCTTTTGAGCAAAGGCTTTGCCGCCTATTCGCCTGCCAAGTTTCGCGGCTGGATTCGCCGTCATCCGTTGGCGGTGGCGTTTTTGATGGGCTTGATTCTCGCCGCCCTTGGCGCGTACAGCGAGGGGCGCACCTACGGCACGGGCTATGAGCAAGTGACCTATCTTTTAAACGACGCCCCCGTTCACCCTGAAGGCTTTGGCTTGGCGAAACTGTTCGCCACCGTGGCCACCTATTGGGCCGGCATTCCAGGGGGGATCTTCACCCCTGCACTCACCACGGGGGCGGCCATTGGCGCACACATTTGGGATTTCTCTGGCGGTTTGATTGACCAACGCCTGCTGGTGTTGTTGTCGATGGCAGCATTTTTGGCTGCGGCGACGCAATCGCCTGTCACCGCCAGTGTGGTGGTGATGGAGATGACCGGCAGCCAGCCGGTGCTGTTTTGGATGTTGATTTGCTGCTTGGTGGCGTCCATTGTCTCCCGCCAATTCTGCCCGAAACCATTTTATCACTTTGCCGCCGGGCGCTTTCGCCAACGCATTCAAGAAGAAAACGCGCTGCAAGCCCATTTGCAGCAGGCAGAAATGCGTGATGACAACGACAACAGCCCAACTGAGCCGAGCAAATCGCAAGGATAATTATGCACGATATCACCCAAGCGCGGCGCTTTAGCGTCGCGCCCATGCTGGATTGGACTACCCGCCATTGCCGCTATTTTCACCGTCAGTTCAGTTGCCATGCGCTGCTTTATACCGAAATGGTGACCACGGGCGCGGTGATTCACGCCAAATACGACCACCTCACCTACAGCGAGGCGGAGCAACCGCTGGCGTTGCAGCTCGGTGGCTCTGACCCAAACCAGCTGGCGCACTGTGCTAAATTGGCCGAACAGCGCGGCTATAACGAGGTTAATCTCAACGTTGGCTGCCCGTCGGATCGCGTGCAAAACGGTGCGTTTGGTGCCTGCCTGATGGCGAACGCCGAGTTGGTGGCGCGCTGCGTGACGGAAATGCAAAGTGCGGTCAGCATCCCTGTCACGGTCAAAACCCGCATCGGGATTGATGAGTTGGATTCGTATGATTTTTTATGCGCGTTTATTGATACCGTCTCCCGCGCGGGCTGCCGTGATTTTATTATTCACGCGCGCAAGGCGTGGCTGTCGGGCTTGAGCCCAAAACAAAACCGCGAAATCCCACCGCTGGATTATGAGCGCGTTTATCAATTGAAAAAAGACTTCCCGCAGCTGTGGATTGGCATTAACGGCGGCATCAAAACACTAGACGACATGCAAACCCACCTCGCCCACGTTGACGGCGTGATGGTCGGGCGCGAGGCGTACCTCAACCCAAGCCTGCTCGGCCATATTGACCGCACTTTATACGACAGCCAAAGTACGGTTGTCACCCCGGTTGAAGCGGTGCAGGCGATGCTGCCGTATATCGCGCATGAGCTGGCGCAGGGCACGCGGCTTCAAAGCATCACACGGCATATGATCAACGCCTTTGTGGGCTGCAAGGGCGCCAAGCAGTGGCGGCGTTATTTAAGCGAAAACGCCCACAAAGAGGGCGCGGGGCTGGAAGTGGTGGAAACCGCACTTTCATTTGTGATATAACTCAAATATATTTCATTTATTGCTATTAACTATCAACATTGTGCGCAAAAGTTGTGTACACTGTCAGGATATGAATAAAAAACAGGAGAATAAAATGGCATCACGTAGAGAACTCGCCAATGCGATTCGATTTTTAAGCATGGACGCCGTGCAAAAAGCCAAATCGGGCCACCCAGGTGCGCCGATGGGCATGGCGGACATCGCTGAAGTGCTGTGGCGCGACTTTTTAAGCCACAACCCAGCCAACCCAAGCTGGGCCAACCGCGACCGCTTTGTGCTGTCAAACGGCCACGGCTCAATGCTGATTTACAGCCTTTTGCACTTAACTGGCTATGATTTGTCCATCGAGGACTTAAAACAATTCCGCCAACTGCATTCCAAAACCCCAGGCCACCCAGAATACGGCTACACCGCGGGTGTGGAAACCACCACCGGCCCACTTGGCCAAGGCATCACCAACGCGGTGGGCATGGCGATTGCCGAAAAAACACTGGCAGCGCAATTCAACCGCGACGGCCATGACATCGTCAATCACTACACCTACGCCTTTTTAGGCGACGGCTGCTTGATGGAAGGCATCTCTCACGAGGCCTGTTCACTGGCGGGCACTTTGGGCTTGGGCAAATTGATTGCGTTTTATGATGACAACAATATTTCCATCGACGGCCACGTGGACGGCTGGTTCACCGATGACACCCAAAAACGCTTTGAAGCCTACGGCTGGCATGTGATCCCAGCAATCGACGGCCACGATGCCGAGCAAGTGAAAAGTGCGGTTGAAAAAGCGCGCGCTGAAACCAATAAACCGACACTGATCATCTGCAAAACCATTATCGGTTACGGCTCGCCAAACAAAGCCAACTCTCACGACAGCCACGGTGCGCCATTGGGCGATGACGAAATCGCCGCCACCCGCAAAGCGCTGAACTGGGAATACGACGCGTTTGAAATCCCACAAGCTATCTACGACGAATGGTCCGCCCTTGAAAAAGGCAAACAAGCCGAGCAAGCATGGGACGAAAAATTCGCCGCCTATGAAAAAGCGCACCCTGAACTGGCGAAAGAATTTTTGCGCCGCGTGAAAGGCGAGCTGCCAATTGACTTTGATGCCAAAGCCAATGAATTCATCGCCAAATTGCAGGCTAACCCAGCCAACATTGCCAGCCGCAAAGCCTCGCAAAACGCGATTGAGGCCTACGCACCACTGTTGCCAGAACTGCTCGGCGGTTCAGCTGACCTTGCAGGCTCCAACTTGACCTTGTGGTCTGGCTCACGCCCAATCCGCGCAACCGAAAACGTGGACGGTAACTACATCAACTACGGCGTGCGTGAATTTGGCATGTCTGCCATCATGAACGGCATTGCGTTGCACGGCGGCTTTATTCCTTACGGCGCAACCTTCTTGATGTTTATGGAATACGCACACAACGCGGTGCGCATGGCGGCATTGATGAAACAACGCGTGTTGTTTGTCTACACCCATGATTCCATCGGCTTAGGCGAAGACGGCCCAACGCACCAACCGGTTGAGCAAACTGCCGCCTTGCGCTTGGTGCCAAACTTAGTCACCTGGCGCCCATGCGACCAAGTGGAATCCGCCGCTGCGTGGAAGGCCGCCCTTGAGCGCCAAGACGGCCCAAGTGCGCTGATTTTCAGCCGCCAAAACCTCACCCAAATGCCACGCGATGAAGCGCAATTAGCCAACATCGCCCGCGGTGGTTACATCTTAAAAGACTGCGACGGCACCCCTGAGCTCATCTTGATTGCCACCGGCTCTGAAGTGGAACTGGCGGTGAAAGCGGCAGAAGAGCTCAGCGCTGAGGGCAAAAAAGTGCGCGTGGTTTCCATGCCAAGCACCAACGCCTTTGACGCGCAAGACGAAGCCTACCGTGAAAGCGTATTACCAAGTGCGGTCAGCAAACGTGTTGCGATTGAAGCCGGCATCGCTGACTTCTGGGCGAAATACGTAGGCCTCAACGGCCGCGTGGTGGGCATGCACGGCTTTGGTGAATCCGCACCAGCCGGTGAGCTGTTCAAACTCTTTGGCTTCACTGTGGAAAACGTGGTGAAAACCGCCAAAGCGATTTTGTAATTCGCAAAAGTGAGAAAAGCAGCCTTCGGGCTGCTTTTTTATTGCCTGAAGCGCGTGGAAACTGCGCTATCCGCCGCTGTGTGAGGCATCTCACAGAAATTTACGCCTTTAGGCATTGAATTGGCGGTGAAAAACGATTATGTTAGCTAAATACGTCAATTTTGTTAAAGAGTGCTCATGAACAACACCCGCGAGACAGCCACGCCCGTGCGCGAATTTGCCGCCATTGACCTTGGCTCCAACAGTTTTCACATGATTATTGCCCGCATTGTCAATGGCTCCATTCAAGTGCTCTCTCGCCTTAAACAACGGGTGCAGCTAGCCCAAGGGCTGGATGAGAACAACCACCTCAGCCAAGCGGCGATTGCCCGCGGCGTGGCGTGTTTGGCGCTGTTTGCCGAGCGTTTGCAAGGGTTGCCGGCGGAGAATATCCGCACTGTGGGCACCTACACTTTGCGCCAAGCGGTGAACAAGGCGGATTTCCTCAACGCGGCCAAGGCGGTGTTCCCCTACCCGATCAACATTATTTCAGGCGAGGACGAAGCCAAGCTGATCTACTCCGGCGTATGCCACACCCAGCCTGAATCGGGCCGCAAACTGGTGGTCGACATTGGCGGCGGCTCGACGGAAATGATTGTCGGCGACGGCTTTAAGCCACTGCTGGCCAACAGCCGCAACATGGGGTGCGTGAGTTTTGAAGTGGCGTTTTTCCCCAATGGCACCATCAGCCGCGCACAATTTGAGCGCGCCCGCCAAACCGCACTGTCACGCATGGCGGATTTAAGCGAGCCTTACCGCACTTTAGGTTGGGACACGGTGCTCGGCTCCTCGGGGACGGTGAAAACGGTCAGCCAAATTGTGCAGGCCAATTTTGACCCCAGCGGGCTCATCACCGCCGAGATTTTGGCCACCGTGATTGAGCGCGTGCTGGCGGTGGATCATTTTTCAAAAATCAACCTCAAAGGGCTCAATGCTGAGCGCGCCAGCGTGTTTGTGCCAGGCTTGGCGATTTTAAGTGCGCTGTTTGACAATTATGGCATTGAGCAGATGCGCTACTCTGACGGCGCGCTGCGTGAAGGGGTGATGTATGGGCTGGAAAAGGCCTTTGTGGTGGACAACATTCGCGAGCGCACCATCGACAGCCTGATGGAGCATTTCACCGTGGATCAAGCGCAAGCGCTGCGCGTGACCGACACCGCCATGCTGCTGGGGCAAAAATATGCCTGCTGGGCGAATGAGCAGCAAGCCGAAGAGCTTTTAAATATTTTATTTTGCGCCGCGTTTATCCACGAAATTGGCCTGTGCATCAACCACAAAGGGGTGCAAAAGCACTCGGCTTATATCATCGAGCACAGCGATTTGCCGGGGTTTGACTACCACCAACAGCACCTGCTCACGCAATTGGTGCGTTTTCACATTGGGCCTGTCAACCTCGATGAGCTCACCATTCCCGCACGCTATGCCAAGCGCGATGTGGTGTCGCTGCTGGTGATGCTGCGCTTGGCGATCATCATCAACCGCTCGCGCCAAGCCACCGAGCCGGCGGAGCGTTTTGCCTTCACGATAACAGAAAAGTGCGGTTTATGGCGCCTGGCATTTGAGCCCAATTACCTCGCGCGCAACCCGCTGACCGAAAAAGAGCTCAATGAAGAAGGCGCGCTGCTGCACGCCTTAGGGATCAAGCTCGAGATTGCTTAACTTAGCTTTCTTGTACGCCGCCGACTTCTTCGGCGAGTTTTTGCACAAACGCCAGCAAGGTGTCACTCATCAGCAAAAAGTCGGCTTCAAAGCGCTGTTGCACGTCTTCTTTGACGATGTCGTCGTTTTGGCTGCGCAGGCTGTCGCTGAATTTCACCCGTTTGAGGCTGGCATCACTGGCCAGCACCGCACTTAAGCGCTCGCTCCACTCCAGCGCTAATTTGCTCACCAGCTTGCCGGCGTCAAAGTGGGCGAGCATTTCATCGCTGTCCAGCGCTTGCTGCTTGCAGCGAATCACTGAGTCATCACGGCTGGAGATGAGCTCCGCCTCACCGAGGGTGGCGAGCCATTCAGGCAGTGTATCGCTGGCGATCCAATCCGTCATCACCGCACTTAGGTCATCCACAAAGGCCAGCGGCACCACCGGCAGCGAGCCGAGGGATTTGCGCAACAGTGCCAGCACCGCCTCTGCGCGGGTGGCGCTGGCGGCATTGACAACAATCAGCCCCGTGGCGGGGTCAATAAAAAGTGCGGTGTGTTGATGCTTGCTAAAGGCTTGCGGCAGCAGCTCGTGCACCACGTCGTCTTTCAGCGCTTGTTTTTCCACCTTGCTGAGCTTGCGCTGCTCTTGGTCTTCGCGCACGAATAGGCGCTCTTCAAAGGCCTTTTTCACCACCGCCGCGGGCAGGATTTTCTCCTCTTTTTGCGCCACTAAAAAAAGCCGGCCGGTGAGGGCAAAGGTGAGCGCATCGAAGCCTGCCACAGGGGGCACCCAGCCAAAGTGGCTTAAATCGTGCTTGCCGCAAGGGTGAAAAGCCTGCGCTTGCAGCGCCTTGGCCACGGTTTGCTCGCTTAAATCAATCGCCTTGGTGAGGCGATAAATCATCACATTTTTAAACCATTGCATTGTATCTTTCCGTTAGCAGTCAATGATAGAATAGCGCTATTGTACTGATTCTTTCATGATATAGCGATGAAAAACACCCAAATTGCCTTTATTGGCGCAGGAAATATGACCAACGCCCTCATCTCGGGGCTGCTGCGCGCTGGCCTGTCAGGCGAGATGATCATGGCCAGCAACCCAAGTTTACCGAAGCTGACCGCACTTTCACACTTAGGCGTGCGCACCACGCAAGACAACCGCGAGGCCGCGGCGTTTGGCGAGGTGGTGGTGCTGGCGGTGAAGCCGCAAATCATGGCGCAGGCCTGCCAAGGGCTCAGTGCGCTCGATTTTGCCGACAAATTAGTCATCTCTATTGCCGCTGGCATGCCGATATCAAGGCTCAAGCAGCTGCTGCCAACGGCGCAGGCGATTGTGCGCGCGATGCCCAACACCCCAGCACTGGTGCAAGCGGGCATGACGGGGCTTTTTGCCAATGCGCACTGCAATGCGCTACAAAAACAGCTGGCTCAAGAGTTGTTTGAAGCGGTTGGGCGTGTCTGTTGGCTGGCGCGTGAAGAGGAGATTAACGCCGTCACCGCCGGCTCTGGCTCGAGCCCGGCGTACTTTTTCTATGTGCTGGAGGCAATGCAGACCGCACTTTTACACATGGGGCTGGATGAAGCCCAAGCGCGCACGCTGATTGAGCAAGCCATCGCCGGCTCTGCCCAGATGGTGATTGGCAACCCGCAGCTGAGTTTAAGCGAACTGCGCGCGCAAGTCACCTCCAAAGGCGGCACCACGGCGGCGGCGATTGCGCAATTTGAAAAGTGCGGTTTGGCCGACATCATCGAGCAGGGCATGGCGCAAGCGGCGGCGCGCGCGCGTGAGATGGAGCAGCAGTTGTGATCACACTTTCGCCTTTTGCTTGGCTGATCGCCAGTTTTATCGGCTATTTCGCCGCTTATGGTGTATTTTTGCCGTTTTTGCCGGTGTGGCTGCAATCGCAACACTACAGCGATGAGATGATTGGCATCATTGCCGCCAGCGCGTTTTTGTTCCGCTTTATCGGCAGCATGGCCTTTTCCCAATGGGTGAAGCTGCCCTCGCATTTGATTCCAACCCTGCGCGCCATTGGCTATTTGAGCCTGCTGCTGACCGTGGGCATGATTTTCAGCGCGCAAAGTGCGTGGCTGCTGTTTATCTTTATTGCGCTGTTTAACATGGTGTATGGCGCGGGCGTGCCGCTGACCGACTCGCTGGCGGGCACCTGGCAGCAGCAAGTGCCGCTTGATTACGGCAAGGCACGCCTGACCGGCTCGCTGTCGTTTATCGCCGCCAACTTGCTGGCAGGCTATGTGCTGGCGCTGTGGGGCGATGAAAACACGCTGTGGCTGATGAGCGCGCTGCTGCTTGTTTACATCATCGCGCAGCACGCCAAGCCGGCCGTTGCGCCACTCAACCCGCAAGACGACACCGCAGGCGTGGAGGAGGCCAGCTACAAGCGCATTTTCCAAAACCGCCCTGTGGTGGCGCTGCTGGCGGTGCTGGCGCTGTTGCAAGGTGCGCACGGTGCTTATTATGCTTACGGCGTGCTGTTTTGGTCACAACAAGGCATCAGCGTGGAGCTCACCGGCTGGCTGTGGGGCTTTAGCGTGGCGGCGGAGGTGATTTTATTTTCTTTGCCAGCCGCTTGTTTAAAGCGACCTCGCTGACCGCACTTTTAACCATTTCCGCCCTGTTTTCGGTCATCCGCTGGGTCGGCATGGCCTATGTTGAGGGCTTTTTCGCCTTTTTGCTGCTGCAATGTATGCACGCCTTCACCTTCGCGATTTGCCATTTTGCCACGGTGCGCTACATCTCCGCCCAGCCAAGCCGCTTGATTCCGAAACTGCAAGCACTCTATTCCGGCGTGTGCAGCTGCTTGAGCGTGGCCTTGTTGATGCTGCTTTCTGGCAGTTTGTATAAAATCAACCCCGCTTGGGCCTTTTTGGCGATGGCGATTGCGGTGCTACCGTGCTTCCCGCTGTTGGTATACATCAAGCGTCGGCTGGCCTAAACCGACCGCACTTTATGCAAAGTGCGGTTGAAAAGTGCACAAAAGGCTTTATTTCTGCGCGCAAAAAACTTATACTACCGCTCTAGTGCCAATCAGGAACTAGTTTATGCCAGTATTTATTCACACTCTATTTTGTTCGCATCCACTACGCCGTAGTGCTGCTGACTATTTCCATTGGCAACGATCCTCAATTATTGAGGATTTTTTTTGCCCAAAATTCGCCCTTTTCACGCCTATTATCTCGGAGTAAACGATGCAACACGTTCGTACCTTTAACACCTATATCCGCGACGAAATCATTAAACAAGGCGGCTGGGTCAACGCCCATGCCCACGCCGACCGCGCGTTTACCATGACGCCTGATAAAATCGACATTTATCGGCGCTGCAATTTGCAACAAAAATGGGATTTGGTGGATGAAATCAAGCGCCAATCGAGCATTGAGGACTACTACGCTCGCTTTTGCCAAGCAATTGAGATGATGATTCAACAAGGCGTGACGGCCTTTGGCACCTTTGTGGATATTGACCCGGTGTGTGAAGACCGCGCCATCATCGCCGCCCACCGCGCGCGCGAGGTGTACAAAAACGACATCGTGCTCAAATTCGCCAACCAAACCCTCAAAGGCGTGATTGAGCCCACCGCGCGCAAGTGGTTTGACATCGGCTCAGACATGGTGGATATGATTGGCGGGCTGCCGTATCGCGATGAGCTCAACTACGGCAAAGGGGCGCAGGCGTTTGACATTTTGATGGAGGCGGCCAAATCCCGCGGGATCATGTGCCACGTACACGTTGACCAGTTCAACACACCGAAAGAAAAAGAGACCGAAATGCTGTGTGACAAAACCATCGAGCACGGCATGCAGGGGCGCGTGGTGGGCATTCACGGCATCTCGATTGGCTCGCACCCGAAAGAATACCGCTATCAATTATACGAAAAAATGCGCCAAGCCCAATTGATGATGATCGCCTGCCCAATGGCGTGGATTGACTCCAACCGCAAAGAGGATTTAATGCCGTTTCACAACGCCTTGACCCCCGCTGATGAAATGATCCCTGAAGGCATTGTGGTGGCGCTTGGCACCGATAACATCTGCGATTACATGGTGCCGCTGTGTGAGGGCGATATGTGGCAAGAGCTCAGCCTGCTCGCCGCCGGCTGCCGCTTCCCAGACATTGAAGCGATGATCAATATCGCCAGCGTCAACGGCCGCAAAGTGTTGGGATTGGATTAATTAAAACGCAAAGTGCGGTTAATAAAAACCTCACCGATGTGAGGTTTTTTAGTTCAGTTAAGCATAAAACCACAGCGCGCCGAAGATATCAAGCAGGAGGTTGTTGCCTAAAATCAGGCCAAAGGCCAGCACCATCGGGGCAAAATCAATCATGCCTGTGCTTGGCAAAATGCGGCGAATCGGGGCAAGCAGCGGCTCACTGATTTGGTAAAGCACATAATCGAGCGGATGTTGCCCGCGGGAGAACCAGCTCATCACCGCGCGGATAAAAATCGCCCAGAAAATAATCTTGCCGAAGGTTTTCACCAGCGAGAAGGCGGCAATAATCAGCATGCTGCTCCACGGCAGGGCGGTTTCAGACAGCGAGTTCAAGCTGGCATAAAGCACCACGTTCAAGGCATAAGCCAGCACGATCGCAGCAATATCGATGTTTTTCCGCGTTGGGATCACCTTGCGCAGCGGCGCAAGCACTGGCTGGGTGAGTTTCACCACGGTTTGGGACAGCGGATTATAAAAATCCACCCGACAAAACTGAAACCACGCGCGCAGCAGCAACACGATGGTATAAAGGCCGATCACGGTTTGTAACAAAAATGGCAACGTGTTCATAGCATTCCTTACAGTGAATAAAAAGTGCGGTTGGACCGCACTTGATAAGATAAGGCTGAATTAACAAAATTCAAGTTACGCGGTTGGGTAATCCCACCAAATGTCGAACAGCTCAGTCACTTCAATGTTTTGCAGTTTGTTTTCTTCCAGCCATTTTTTGACCAGCTCGCGGTGGCTGTCGTCACATTGGCCAAGTTTTTCAAGGCACACCAAGCCTTCCCAGTTGAGGTAGCCGCTGCCTTCATAGGCCAAGCCGTTTGGGCGGATCACTTCAGCGATAAAGCGGTCTAACGTGGCGTCGATCTCGTCCACTGGGGTGTTTTCAGCAAATTGCCAACGCACCACAAAGCCGAGCTCTTTAAACTCGCCAAGGTGCATTTTTTTACGTTGTCTGCGGTTACGTTCGATAGCCATAGTTATGTCCTTTTGTCGGTTTTAATAAAATAGAGATCCCACACGCCATGGCCGAGCTTTTGCCCGCGCAGCTCAAATTTGGTCAGCGGGCGGCTGCTTGGACGGGCGATAAATGCGCCATTGTCGGCTTGATTGGCCAGCGCATCGGTGCTGCCTAGCACCTCAAGCATTTGCTCGGCGTAGTTTTCCCAGTCGGTCGCCATGTGGATAAAGCCACCGCACTTGAGTTTTTGCACCACAAGATCGACAAACTCACGCTGCACAATCCGGCGTTTGTGGTGCTTGGCTTTGTGCCATGGGTCTGGGAAGAACAGCTGCAAGCCCTGCAAGCTTTCATCGGGGATACAATCTGTCAACACTTCAACAGCATCGTGACAGATTACACGTAAATTGTCCACCTTTTGATCCACCGCGTTGGCAATGCACGCACCCACGCCCGGGGTGTGTACCTCAATGCCGAGATAATTAAGCTGTGGGTTGGCTTTGGCCATTTCCACCAGCGAGTGGCCCATGCCAAAGCCAATTTCCAGCACCACGGGGTTGGCGTTGTTAAAAAGTGCGGTCAAGTCAAAGTGGGCGTGTTGATAATCCACGCCGTAATCGGCCCAGTGCTCGTTCATCGCATTTTGTTGATGCTGGCTGAGCCGGCCGGTGCGCAGCACAAAGCTGCGGATTTTGCGCTTAAAGCGCCCATCGGCGGTGAATTCAGGGTTGGCCACATCTTTACGTTTGCCTTGGGCAAAGTTGGTTGTTTTCTTGTCAGTCATAGATTTTCCTTAACGCTTGCCTGCATTATGCAAATCTGGCGTGAGATTACAACTGTTTTCTCCCCTCTTGAGGGCGGCTTGGTTTGTAAATTGATATAGATTTGTGTAGGCGTGCGGCGAACTTGTGCTATAATTGACCGAATTTTTATGATGCAATTTTAACCAACACTTCCTAACTTGGGTACCACAAACCATGGCTAATCATTTTATCACTCGGCCTCGCGCGCTGTTGGCAGCGTGCATGTTGTGCTTGGCGTCGGTGGCGCACGCCAATGAGCTGCAAACGATTGTGCAAAAAGCGCTGCAAAAAGACCCGCGCATTCTTGAGGCCAAAGCCGATGTCAAAACGGCTGAAAACCGAACTGAACAGGCAGTTTCTGAACATTATCCGAAATTGTCGGTGTTTGGCCGGCAAACGGTGCAACAACACCACCGCTATGAAAGTAATAGCTCATCGAGCTTCAACCCAGGCGTTGAGGCCTCGGTTAATTTGTATTCCTTTGGCGCGATTGAAAAACGCGTGAAACAAGCCAAAGCCAACGAGCAGGCCACGCTGCACAAATTCGATGTGGCGCAAGAGCAGCTGGCGTTCAATATGATTGAAATTTATTTGCAGGCACTCAAAGCCAAAGAAACGCTCAGTGTGCTTAAACAAAGCTCAGGGCGGATTGACAGCACCTTAAACGAAATTGATGTGATTGCCGACAACGATGTGGGCCGCCGCTCGGAATATGTGCAAGCGCAAGCGCGTAAATACGCCATCGCCCAGCAAATGAACAGCGTTGAGCGCGAGCTGCAAAGCGCTATTGGCAAACTCAAACGCTACACAGGGCACAACTTGAGCGTGGCCAAAATCACTGACCCGTTCAACAAACTCAACGCCAAGGTGCTTAAGGCCCGTTTCACGCGGGATAAAACCTTGCATCCGTCTTATTTAGCCAGCAAAGAAGAGATCAACTCCACCCTTGCAGAGCTTGAAGCGCAAAAAGCCGCGCGATTGCCAAAAGTGGATTTGGTCGGCCAAGCCACCAAAGACGACCAGCTGGTGTATTTGAATGTGTCGGTGGATCTTTACAACCGCCAAAACAGCTATGCCGTGCAAGAAAACGCCAGCCGTTTAAGTGCGGTTGAAACCCGCCTTGACCAACTGGTGCAAGATCTTGATGAGCGCAAAGAGCTCGCGCTGATTAACCTGGATCAATACAAAGCCCACATCAAAACCTTAAATAGCCAGGTGAACACCCAAAAAGAGGTGATTGAGTTTTATAAAATGCAATTCTCCATTGCCAAGCGCACCTTGCTCGAGCTGCTCAACGCGGAAAACGAGCTGCTCTCAGCACAGTTGAGCAAAGTGAACTCAGAATACGAATTACGTCACTCGATCCTCGATTATTTGGCCTCACAAGGCACATTGACCCAGTGGGCGGGCGTTAGTCAACAATAAAGGGCATTATGAAACAGATTATTGAAAACCTTGCGTTAGCAACGCAATTGCTCGGTGCGCCGTTGTCGGTGGCAACACTGGCCGCGCACACCGTGAAAAAAACCGGCAACAGCCTTGATTTTTCATCGCTGTGTGAATTTTTACGTAGCGAAGGCTACGACAACAGCCTTTCTGAGCGCGCTTTGCGCGACATTCCATCCTTGGCGATGCCCGTGATTTTGATTTTGCGTAATGAAGAGGCCGCTGTGGTCACTCAAGTGCGGGTCAATGAAGAGGGCGAGCGTTTTTATCGCATCGCTGAGCCAGGTGATGTGCAGCTTGAGGTCAGTGAGCGTGAGCTGCAAGAAAAATACATCGGCTATTGCTGGTTTATCAAGCCAAAATTGGCGCAGGATTTGCGCTCCGAGCTGCCGGAATACACCTTGCCGAAATCGTGGTTCTTCCGCATTATTTGGCGCTTTAAAAAAATACTACTACCAAGTGATTTTGGCGACATTTTTGATCAACACCCTCGCGCTGGTCAGCTCACTGTATGTGATGAATGTGTATGACCGCGTGATCCCAAACCAAGCGTATGAAACCTTGTGGGTGCTGAGCATTGGCGTGTTTTTGGCCATTTTCTTTGAATTTTTAGCCAAAACCTTGCGTGGCCATTTGACTGACATCGCCGGCAAAAAGGCGGATTTGATTATCTCCGCCATGCTCTTTCGCCGCGTGATGTCGCTGCGGCTGCAAGACCGCCCTGTCTCGGCGGGGTCTTACGCCAACAACTTGCGCGATTTTGAATCAGTGCGCGAGTTTCTTACCAGTGCCAGCTTGCTAACGTTGGTGGATTTGCCGTTTTTGATTTTGTTTATCACCGTGATTGGCCTCATCGGCGGCAAGCTCGCATTAGTGCCAGGGATTTTGATCCCAATTGTGATTTGCATCGGCATTTTTGCCCAATTCCCGCTATCGAAAGCGATCAACGAATCCATGCGTGAGTCGTCCCAACGCCAAGGCTTGGCGGTTGAGGCGATTGAAGGCATTGAAACCTTGAAAAACAACAACGCCGCATTGTGGGCGCAAAAACGCTGGGATCATTTCACCGCCAAAAGCTCGTTTTCATCCATCAAGGTGAAAGACATCAGCAACTTGGTGATCAACGCCATCACTGGCTTGCAACAGCTCAACACCGTGATTTTGGTGGTGGTCGGGACTTATCTTATCCACAGTGAAGACCCCGCCTCACGCATCACCATGGGTGCCTTGATTGCCTCAGTGATTCTCTCCGGCCGTGCGTTGGCGCCATTGGGCCAAATCGCCAGCCTGGCGATTCGCTTTCAACAAGCGTGGACCGCACTTAAGGGTGTGGACGGCATTGTGCAGCGCCCAATTGAAAAATCCACCGAGCGTGAATATATTAGCTTGCGCCAAGTGCAGGGCAACATCAGCTTTAAAAACGTCAGCTTCCAATATCAACAAGACGACGCACCGGCATTGAGCGGCTTGAACCTCAACGTGCGCGCAGGTGAAAAGGTGGCGATTTTGGGCAAAATTGGCAGTGGTAAGTCAACCGCACTTAAGTTGGCGGTGAACTTGTATCAACCCAGCCAAGGCACCGTGACGCTCGATAATATCAACACCCAGCAAATCGACCCTTACTTTTTGCGCAACCAAGTGCTGCTGCTTGAGCAAAACCCGCGTTTGTTCCTCGGCACCCTGCGTGAAAACCTCGACATTGCTCGCACTGATAACTTTGCCAGCGACCAAACCTTGCTTTATGCGTTGCAGCGCTTAGGGCTGCTGGAGCTGATTCAAAGCAACCCACGCGGGCTGGATATGCCGCTGGGTGAAAACGGCTTAGGCCTTTCTGGCGGGCAACGCCAAGCGGTGGCACTGGCGCGTATGATGTTGAAAAACCCGAAGTGGCGCTGCTTGACGAGCCAACCACCGGCCTTGACCAATACAACGAAAATGTCGCGCTGGGTGCCATTGCCCAGTGGGCGCGCAACAAAACGTTGATTGTAGTCACCCACCGCCCACAAGTGCTGCGCATTGTTGACCGCGTGATTGTGATGGAAAACGGCCAGGTGACCATGGACGGCCCGCGCGATGCCGTGTTGCAACGCTTGAATGAACAAAACAGCAAGCCGACTGCCAAAGCAGTGAGCGAAAAAGTGCCAACTGACGTAGAGGACGACAGCCGCGCGCAATAAAAGTGCGGTTGCAAACAGTATGAAAGAGAAAAAGCAACAACAAGAAAATATCAACAGCCATGACCTGCACCTGCTGACCGATTTGCACGCCGCGCTGCAGCATGAAAAACACACCAAAATTTTTGCCATGCTGTGGTTGCTGGCGGCGTTTTTGGTGGTGTTCATCACTTGGTCCTATTTCAGCAAGCTTGAAGAAGTCACGCGCGGGCAGGGCAGCATTATCCCTAGCAGCCGTGAGCAGATTATCCAAAGCTTAGACCCTGGCATTTTAAGCGAAATGCTGGTCAAAGAGGGGGATCAAGTTGAAAAGGGCCAAGTGCTGTTGAAAATGGACGACACTCGCAGTTCAGCGGTGCTGCGTGAAACGCAAGCCAAAGTAGACAACCTCGAGGCCATCACATTGCGGCTGAAAGCGGAAATTTCAGGCGATAAATTAACCTTCCCTGAAAATATCCCAGAGGAGATCAAAAAGCGCGAAATGGGCGTGTATCAAGCCAAAAAAGACGCGTTGCGTGAGTCGATCAAAAGCCTGCGTGAGAGCAAGCGCCTGCTCGATTCTGAAATCAACATTACTGCCCCGATGGTGAAAAAGGGCGCGGTTTCGCAAGTGGAATTGCTGCGCATGAAGCGCTCATCGAATGAAATGCAAATGCAAATTTCAGAGCGCGAGCACAAATACATCACCGATGCCAATGCCGAGCTGGCCAAAATGCAAGGCGAGCTCGACCAAGCGCGGGAAAACCTCGCCATGCGGGCCGACCCGGTTGAGCGCTCGCTGATCCGCGCGCCACTGAAAGGCATCATTAAAAATATCAAAGTCAACACCATCGGTGGGGTGATTTCAGCCGGCCAAGACATTATGGAAATTGTGCCGATTGAAGAAAGCCTGCTAGTGGAGGCCTACATCAACCCGAAAGATGTGGCCTATATCCACCCAGGGATGTCGGCGGTGGTCAAACTCAGTGCCTATGATTATGCCATCTACGGCGGGCTGGAGGGTAAAGTGATTTTGCTCAGCCCAGGCACACTGCAAGACAAACGCCAAGCCGACGAGCTCAAACTTAACCCAAATAACTCGTTTTATCGCGTGTTGGTGGAAACCAAAGGCAGCACCCTCACCGACAAAAATGGCAAAGTGTTGCCTGTGTTGCCAGGTATGGTCGCCACAGTGGACATCAAAACTGGCGAGAAGAGTGTTTTTCAATACTTGATCAAGCCAATTACGAGAATGAAACAAGCCTTACAAGAGCGATAATTTATCAAATAAGTTCAAGTAAGCAGAAAAATTGTACAACTCATCAGGTAAAAATTGACAAATGTCAAAAAAGCGGGTAAATTTCGCAGTGTGATTATTTCTGGTGGGTTGTATCAATTTTTTTACACTTTTATATGCTATATCAAGCAGTTCATAATTCATCGGATAATTATCACGTGGGGTATTTTAGTTTAAAACAGTGAAATAATTATCACCGTTTTAATTTTCTTCAGCACAATGGATTTGCTGTCAACATTATTTTACATTTAAAGCCAAGCATGGCGTTTTTGCTATTTTATCTTGCTTAATCTGCTCAATCACTGGGCGGGTCTTGTTTTATTTGATCAAATATGAGGAGTTACCATCCATGAAACTGCCTTTCCGTAAAGGATTGCTTGCACTTATCCCTATTCTTGCCACCGCCTGTGTTGCTCACGACCCGCTCACATGGACCGACACCAAAAACGTAGGCTACAGCGACACTGTGCCTGAAGGCCGCGCATCTGTGGTGATCTACCGCCCAGCGGACGCCATCGACGGCTCAACCGTGAACGTGTACATCAACGGTGAATACTTGGCCTCATTGCAGCCAAATGCCTACCGCCAAGAAAATGTCTGCTCTGCCAACCAACGCCTGTTCGCCGAGTTCACCCAGCAAGACCCAGCCTATCGTGAAAAAGCGACCAAAGGCCAATACTACAACTTGCCTGAAAACCACGTCGCATTCTTCAAAATCGTGAACCACAACGGCAAACCTGCC
Organism: Spirabiliibacterium mucosae; assembly: GCF_014884965.1. Classification (GTDB taxonomy): domain Bacteria; phylum Pseudomonadota; class Gammaproteobacteria; order Enterobacterales; family Pasteurellaceae; genus Spirabiliibacterium; species Spirabiliibacterium mucosae. Next base: position 87,617 of record NZ_JABTBO010000007.1, read on the forward strand.
CTGGCGCAAGTGAGCGAAGACGTAGCCAAAGAAGAGCTGAAAAACGTCAAACGCCAAAACCACACCCTGCCACGCGTGGACAAAGTGGCGCAATGCTCAACTGTGTTGAAACAATACAACTTGGATGCCTCAGCGCTGTTTAAATTTAACCGTGCGGCCTATGGCGACATGCTGGCTAAAGGCAAGCAAGAAGTGGCGGAAGTGGCTGCTGACATCAAACAAAACCCTGCGAAAATCAAAGACATTCTCGTGATTGGTTACACTGACCCAGAAGGCAACGCGGCTTACAACAAAGCGCTTTCTGCCAAACGTGCCGCGACGGTGAAGCAAGCCCTAGTGCAAGGCGGCGTGCAGTCAAACCTCATTATGACAGAAGGCCGTGGCCAAGCGGAACTCGTGGTGCCAAACTGCCGCGCGCAATTCCCTAAAGATGCCAAAGCACGTCAACAATGCGACCAACCAAACCGTCGTGTTGCCATCATCGTGCACGGTGAAAACAAGTAATTATTACAAACGCTAAAACATCAAAGTGCGGTTTAAGGGCCGCTTTAAAACAGAAAAGGTAAATTTCATGTCGAAACAAATTACACTAAAGATTAACGACGCAAAACAAACCCTTTAAACAATTAAGATCGACGCTGGCAAAGAGGTGGTGAAAGTGCCTGCGCAAGCGCACGTGAACTACCAGCTGGTTGACGAGCAAACTCAATTTGCCCCTGAAAATATGATGGTCAAACGCGTGGGCGATGACTTGACTATCGCGTTTGAAGGCAGCGAAATCGACACACCTGATTTGATCATTGAAGGATACTATTCTGACGACACTGGCGCGTATAAAGACAGCTTGCTGGTGGGTGAATTTGAAAACGGTGAAGTCTATCCGTTTGTGCCTGAAAGTGCGGTCAAAGCCGATGCCATCACCCAATTGGCTGATGGCGCGAGCGCCGGCCAAGCCCTTGGTGGCAATCCTGTTGGGCCATTTTGGGCATTTAGCCCGTTGTGGCTTTTGGCGTTGGTGCCATTGATTGGCCTCGGCTCTGCGGCGCTATTCCACACTCGCCATGAAGACGCGCCAGACACCACACCACCGCACGCCCCTGATGTTGAAGCAAAAGACGACGGCTCTGTGACCATCACGCCACCAGCCGACAAAGACACCACACGCGTGGATGTGACCTACACCCCAGAAGAAGGCACACAACCGAAAAAAATCGTAGCCGAAAAAGACAACGGCAAATGGAAAATCACCAACCCAGATGAAAACCCAGGTGTGACCATTGATGAAAACACCGGTGTGATCACCATTCCTGAAGACAAAGTGAAAGACGGCAGCGATGTGACCGGCACCGCCACCGACGACAGCGGCAACACAGGCGACAGCGACAGCGACACCGCCAAAGATGTCACCCCACCGGGCAAACCTACCGTTGAAATTTTAGACGGCGGCGATGGCCACCTCAACAAAGATGAAGTTGACCGTGGTGTTGAGGTTAAAGTTGGCCTGCCTGACGACGTGCAACCAGGTGATAAAGTACAAATCGACGTGGATGGCGATGGCACACCTGATGTTACCCATGAAGTGACCCCAGAAGATAAAGAAAAAGGCGAAGTGGTGCTGCCACTGCCGAAAGACAAACTGCCAGAAAACGGCCCAGTGCACGTGGACGTCACCATTGAAGACCCAGCGGGTAATATCAGCGAGCCAGGCCAAGATGACAGCATTGTTGATCAAATCGCGCCAGGTAAACCAACGGTGACCATCACTGAAGATGCCAACAACGATGGTTACATCAACGCCAAAGAGCTCGACGGCGATATTGGTGTGCAAGTTGGCCTGCCAGGTGATGCCAAAGCAGGCGATACCTTGTTAGTGGACACTGACAATAACGGCACGGCCGATTTTGAACACACATTAACCCCTGAAGACATCGCTAAAGGCAGCGTGGACGTGCCGAATGTGAAAAATCCAGGCGAAGGCAAAACCTTGACAGTGGATGCGTGGCTGAAAGACCCAGCCGGCAATGAAGGCGAAAAAGCTTCAGACAGCGCGATCATCGACACCAACGTGCCAAACGCAGGTGTGGCGCCGATTGTGGAAATCACTGAAGATGCCAACAACGACGGCTTCATCAACCGCAAAGAACTCGATGGCGATGTCGACGTGAAAGTCAGCTTCGACAAAGACAAAGTCAGCCTTGGCGATACTGTGCTAATCACCTCTGATGGCGTGACCAAAGAAGTCACAATCGACGAAACCGCACTTAACAATGGCTTTGTCACTACACACTTCACGCCACCGGCTGATGGCACCAACATGGTGGTGACTGCTGTGATCCGCGATGCGGCAGGCAACGTGTCTGAAGAGGGCCGCGATAATGCGAAACTAGATTTGAGCGATCTTAACGACAACCCAAATACTGCCGATGTGAACGAAGGCATCAGCATTGAAATCACTGAAGATACCAACAACGACGGCATCATCACCAAAGATGAGCTAGACGGCACCATTGGCGTGGCGGTGACCTTGCCAAAACAAGCGGTTGCAGGCGACTCCTTGGTGGTGACTGGCACTGGCAACGCACCAAAACAAATCATCTTGACCGATGCTGACATCGCCGCAGGCAAAGTGATTGTGGAATTTGACGCGCCAGCCAACGGCACCGAGTTTGTGGCTACTGCGCAAGTAACTGATGCAGCAGGCAACCAAAGCCAATTGGTTGACGACCAAGCCTTGTTAAAACTCGACCCGCCAGGGGCACCGACAGTGACCATCGTGGACGATGAAAACAACGACGGCTTTATCAACCACGACGAAGGCAAAGATAAAGAAAAGGTTACCGTGAAAGTTGGCCTGCCAGATGACGCCAAAGTGGGCGACACCGTGGAAGTAACCGACGACAAAGGTCACAAAGAAACCGTTGAAATCACCCCTGAAGACAAAGAAAAAGGCGAAGTGACCGTTGAGCTGCCAATGCCGAACGACGGCGACACCATTGATGTGACCGCTGGCGTGATTGACCAAGACACTGGCGACAAAGGCCCAGAAGGCAAAGACAGCGCCGTGGTAGACAAATCCGTGTTCGAAGGCTTGAAAATCGAAATTACTGAAGACGCCAATAACGATGGCATCATCAGCCAAGATGAGCTCAAAGACAACGACATCGACGTGAGCGTCACCCTACCGAAAAGTGCGGTTGCAGGCGACACCTTGACCATCACTGGCAGCGGCAATGTTGACCAAGTGGTGACCTTGACGGATGCTGACATCGCCGCCGGCAAAGTGAACGTCAAATTCAACCCAACTGATGCGGGCACTGATTTTGTGGCGACTGCCACCATCAGCGACAAAGCCGGCAACAGCGCAGGCCCAGTGCAAGACAGCGCACGCCTTGAAACCACCGCACCAGGTAAACCGGTTGTGACCATCTTAGAAGATGCCAACAACGACGGCTTTATTAACGGTGACGAGCTGAAAGGCGACATCGACGTGAGCGTCACCTTGCCAGGCACCGCCAAAGTGGGCGACAAAGTACAAGTCGACACCAACGGTGACGGCAAACCTGATTACACCAAAGAATTGACCCAAGACGACATCACCCACGGCAGCATCAGCGTACCAAATGTGAAAAACCCAGGTGAAGGCGAAACCCTCACTGTGGACGCATGGCTTGAAGACCCAGCAGGCAACAAAGGCGAAAAAGGCTCTGACAGTGCTGTGATCGACACCACACCATCAGTGGCAGAAGTTGACCCGAAAGCTGACGGCTCGGTCGTGGTACATTTGCCGACAGATGACGATGCCAAAGAAACCACCATCGACTACAAAGATGAAGATGGCAACGACAAGCACATTGTGGTGGGCAAAGATGACGACGGCAACTGGGTGGTGAAAAACCCAGACGAAAACCCAGGCGTTGAGATCACCAAAGATGGCGACCAGGTTGATGTTGTGATCCCAGCTGACAAAGTGAAAGGTGGAGAACCAGTCACTACCGACACCACCGACAACGCGGGCAACCACGGCACAGATGATGGCACCGCGGGCAACGACCCAGCGCGTGCGAAACCGATTGTGGACATCCAAGACGGTGGTGATGGCGTGATCAACGCTGATGAAGCGAAAGACGGCGTAGATGTGAAATTCACCTTCGACCCACAAAATCCACCGAAAGCGGGCGATGTTTTAACCGCGGATTTTGATGGCGATGGCACACCTGACTTCACCAAAACGCTCACCGAGCAAGACATTAAAGATGGCCTTGACCCACAAAAAGGCGTGATTGGCCACGTGAGTGAAGACAAACTGCCACAATCAGGCGGAAAACTGGTTGTGAATGCGGAAATCACCACCAAAGAAGGTGTGGCGAGTGAAAAAGGCAGCGATGAGTCTGCCATTGACACCATCGCGCCACAGGTTGATATCAACTTTATCGCGGGTGAAGCGCAAGGTGCGGATGATGCAGATGGCTATGCCACCATCAACATTCAAGACAAAGCTGATGGCTTTGACGTGCGCGGCACCACCGACGCGGAAGACGGCCAAGTGGTGCGCGTGAGCGTGCGTGATGCCGATGGCAAAGAGGTGGCGAGCTATGATGCCACCGTGACCAACGGCGAGTGGACAGCCAAAGTGCCAGCGGGTGCTGACTGGGTGCAAGATGGCAAAGCCTATGACTTCACCGCGACCGTCAGCGACAAAGCCGGCAACAGCGCCAGCGACACCGACCGCACTTTAGACACTGACTTGGTGGCACCACAGCAGCCAACCACCACATTGGAAATCACCAAAGTGGCAGGCGATGATGTGCTCAACGGCAAAGAAGCGGGTGAAGAGAACGTGCCAGTCACCGGCAAAGTGACAGGCGAGTTCAACGAAGGCGATAAAGTGATTGTGACCGTCAACGGCCATGATTATGAAACCACCGTGGATAAAGCGGGCAACTTCACAGCCCTAGTGAAAGGTGAAGACCTGAAAAACGACAGTGACACCACAGTTGATGCCAAACTCATCACCACCGATGCGGCGGGCAACACGGGCACCATCACCGCGCAGCGTCCTTATGAGGTGAAAACTGCGGTGCAAATTGACATCGACACCATTGCCGGCCAAGAACAAGGCCCAGTGGACCGTGACAATTACGCTACAATTAACTTAAGTAATAAAGATGGCTTACCAACGAAAGGTGGATTGGGGCCTATTGAGCCAATCACAATCAGCGGTACTACAACGGCTGAAAAAGGTCAGAAAGTTGAAGTAGTTTCGATCGGTAAGGATGATAAAGTCTTTGCGGCAACAGGAACAGTGGGCGATAACGGCAAATGGACAGCGTCAACGACTTTCATTACGCCACACCTCTTTGATGATGTTGCTAATGGCACAATTACATTTAAAGCTGAAGTGTCAGACAAAGCAGGCAACTCCGCATTTGATGAAGATACTGCGTTAATTGACACTGTAGCACCGAAAATCACCGTCGATGCGCCGGATAACACCCAAGATAACACGCCGACCATTACGGGCACCACCGATGCGCCGAAAGGCTCTGTTGTGACCATTGAAATCACCGACAGCAAGGGTGGAAAACAAACTGTGACCACCACAGTGGGTGATGGCGGCAAATATAGCGTGGATGTGCCAAACGCCTTGCCAGATGGCAAATACAACGTGGTGGCCAAAGTCAAAGACCCAGCCGGCAATGAAGGCGTGGCGAAAGACCCAGGCAGCGTGGATGTGACTGCACCGACCATTGACCTAACAGGCGTGACAGCCGATGCTGATCATAACACCGTGACTGAAAAAACAGGTGACACCATCAGCGGCAGCTTCACCGTGAAAGACAACGGCGACATCGCGGGTGTGACCGTGGCAGGCCAAGACATCACCGATGCCACTCGCAGCCCTGTGACCATCACCACCGACAAAGGAACGTTGGTCATCACCGGCTACGATAAAGCAACAGGTGAAGTCAGCTACAAATACACCGAAGGCAACAAAGCGCAAGACCACAGCGCAGGTGATGACAGCGTGAAAGATCACTTTGAAGTGAAGGTTATCGACAACGCGGGCAACAGCGCGACGGCTGACTTGCCAATCACCATTGCCGACACCGCGCCGGTGGCGAAACCAGACACGAATTCGATTATGGAAAATGCGAAAAGTGCGGTTTCAGACACCGTGGCGGTAAACGATGTGGCCAATGCGGACACCCCGTTGACCTACAAAGCGGACACTACTGGCGACCACCACGGCATCTTGGTGATGAATAAAGACGGTTCTTACACTTATAAAGTTAACCCGAACGACCCAGCCCTCAAAACGCTGGACGAAGGCCAAGTGCTGAAAGACACCTTCACCTACACCGTAACCGACAGTGATGGCGACAGCGCGACCTCCACCTTGACTATCGATATCCACGGTGTGACCAGCGACAAAACCACCACAGGCGACAACGGTGACAACACGGTTGACGGCTCCAACGGCAACGACGTGCTGGTGGGTGACAAAGGCGGTTATGACGTTATCCTCAAACCTGCGCAAAACTATAATGCGGCGATTGTGCTGGATATTTCAGGCAGTATGAGTCATGACAAGACTAGATTCAGTAAAGGTGAGTGGAAAAACTACCTTGAAGCGGCGCAAAAAGCATTAACGAAACTGGCGGATGATTTCAAACATCACGACGGTAAAATTAATGTGAAATTAATCACATTCAGTGATGATGCTACAGAAGCATTAAACCTAGGTGAAGTAACACCAGGCAATATTCAGTCCTTGGTTGATACGGTTATGGGCTTGAAAGCGGATGGCTTTACTAACTACGATGCGGCTTTCCAAATGGCAGATGAGTGGTTATCAAGCCAAACTAATCATTATCATAACTTAACCTACTTTATTACCGATGGTGAGCCAAACCGTCCTGTGGTTAAAGAAGGTTTTGCTACTTGGCAAGAAGGAACGTTAGATAGCTTTGCTAAACTGTCTAAACATTCTGATGTGCATGCGATTGGCTTTACGGGTGTTAACCATAAAATGCTTGATTTCTTTGATGACACTGTACCAAATGGTACAGAGTTGCAAGAGGGTAAATTAGGCCCATGGCATGGTAAGACAGGTGAATCGGCGATTATCAGCAACCAAAATGAGCTTGATGCCGCACTGGAAAGTGGCTCAATTGAGTTCCGTCAATTGCCAGTGGGCAAAGACACCTTAAATGGTGGTGACGGTAATGACATTCTCTTTGGTGATAGTATCAACACTGACCACTTAGGTTGGACAAATGGCACCACTGGCAAAGTGTATACCGATGGCAGCCACAACACCATGGGCTCAAAAGCGTTGAATGAATTTATTCAATGGACAGAGTTCCATGGAAAAGGTACGGAAGAGCAAGTGAACGCTAAAGTCACTGAATATGTGAAAGAACACTGGTCTGAACTGCTTGACGGCCGTGCAGACGGTGGTGATGATACCTTAAACGGTGGCGCGGGCGATGACATCTTGTTCGGCGGTGCGGGCAACGACACCCTAAGCGGTGGCGAAGGCGCGGATAAATTCGTGTTCTTAGTCAACAGCAATAGCGGAAAAGACACCATCACCGACTTTGAAAGTGGCAAAGACAAGATCGTGCTTTCAGGCTTAGGTGTTAATGGCAGCGACAGCAAAGCTGTGGCTGAAGCCGTTAAATCGCATAACATGACTTGGGATAACGACAAGCATGTATTGAGCTTTGACAACGGCGGTACTCATCACGAGTATAAGAGCACCATCACCGTGGCAGGCGCCAGTGCTGATGACTTAGACCACTTCTTACAACAACACGTTGAAATTATTGGCTAATTAATACAGCGCTTTAAAAACCCACCGAAAGGTGGGTTTTTTTATGTTGAAATGTAAATTTCGACAATTTTTAGCCAAAATTCATTGACAAATAAAGCTATGTAGATAAAATGAGCGAAATTTTGGACTTAATTTTTCGATCATTAGGTCCATTTTTTATGGAATGGTTTTTTATTTCAATAGTCACGCGCGGGTACTACTGCCGCGCGCGGGATAATCAATCTCTGGGGATAATCAATCTCTGGGGATAATCAATCTCTGGGGATGTGTGTAAATTAACGTATTCTTAGGGATTGTATCACACCATCAGATTTACTTATCAAACCAGTAGGTAATATCGTCTATACAATTCCTTGAAAGCTGATATTCTGTCAAACATTACGATGTAATGTAAATTTATGTATTGCGCGTACTGTGTGCACGCAAATTGAGCAATGAAACATCTTGAAAGGAGCTTATTATGATGTTGCCTTCTCGCAAATGGCTGTTAGCACTTTTGCCATTTTTAACCACCGCTTGTGTCTACCACGATCCACTGACATGGACCGACACCAAAAACGTAGGCTACAGCGACACTGTGCCTGAAGGCCGCGCATCTGTGGTGATCTACCGCCCGGCGGATGCCATCGACGGCTCAACTGTGAACGTGTACATCAACGGTGAATATTTGGCTTCTTTACAGCCAAATGCGTATCGTCAAGAAAATGTCTGCTCTGCTAACCAACGCCTGTTCGCCGAGTTCACCCAGCAAGACCCAGCCTATCGCGAAAAAGCGACCAAAGGCCAATACTACAACTTGCCAGAAAACCACGTCGCATTCTTTAAAATCGTGAACCAAAACGGCAAACCTGCCCTGGCGCAAGTGAGCGAAGACGTAGCCAAAGAAGAGCTGAAAAACGTCAAACGCCAAAACCACACCCTGCCACGCGTGGACAAAGTGGCGCAATGCTCAACTGTGTTGAAACAATACAACTTAGACGCCTCAGCGCTGTTTAAATTTAACCGCGCGACCTATGGCGACATGCTCGCTAAAGGCAAGCAAGAAGTGGCGGAAGTGGCTGCTGACATCAAACAAAACCCAGCGAAAATCAAAGACATTCTCGTGATTGGCTACACTGACCCTGAAGGCAACGCGGCATACAACAAAGCGCTTTCTGCCAAACGTGCGGCCACTGTGAAGCAAGCCTTAGTGCAAGGCGGCGTACAGTCAAATTTGATCATGACGGAAGGCCGTGGCCAAGCAGAATTGGTGGTGCCAAACTGCCGCGCGCAATTCCCTAAAGATGCCAAAGCACGTCAACAATGCGACCAACCAAACCGTCGTGTTGCCATCATCGTGCACGGTGAAAACAAGTAATTCCAAAATGAACACAGGCCCAACGGCAAAATGCAAAGTGCGGTTGGGCGCCATGAACAAGTTAATTTAAGGTAAATCAAATGGCTAAACAAATTACGTTGAACATCAACAACGCAAAAGAAACATTAGACACGGTTAAAATTGCAGTGCACTCGGGCAAAGCGGTTATTGTGAAAGCGCAGCCGCACGTGAACTATCACCTCACCGATGAAGACACCCAATTCGGCCCAGAAAATATTATGATCCAACGCGACGGCGACGACCTCAAAGTGGCGTTTGAAGGCTCAACGATTGACCAACCTGATCTCATCATTGAAGGCTACTACGCAGACGGCAACGGGTCTGACAGTTTGTTAGTCGGTGACTGGGAAAACGGCGAAGTTTACCCATACGTGCCTGAAAGTGCGGTCAAAGCCGATGCAGTGACTGAACTTGGCGAAGGCGTGGCCGCAGGCCAAGCACTCGGTGGCGAACCTGTGACCGCACTTTGGGTTTTCAGCCCATGGTGGTTGCTGGCATTGGTGCCATTGGTGGGCTTGGGCGGCGCAGCATTGTTCCGCTCCCACGGTGACGACAACCACGCTCCAGACGTGGCCGACCAACCCAGCGTGGAGCAAGACCCAGCGCACCAAGGCGGCATGATCGTCAAACCAAAAGGCAACGACGACAAAGTGACCATCACCTTCACTGACGAAAACAACCAACCGCACACCGTGGTTGTGGCCAAAGACCCGAACGGCAAATGGAGCCCGAAAGGTGACTTGCCAGCTGGCGTACACGTCAACGAAAACGACGGCACCGTCACCCTTGACCCGAACGCCGTGAAAGACAACACCCCAGTGAAAGCCATTGGCGGCAAAGACGGCGCGGATGACAGCACCCCAGCCACCGGCACGGCGGGCGAAGATGCTGTGGCCGACCAACCCAGCGTGGAGCAAGACCCAGACAACCAAGGCGGCATGATCGTCACGCCAAAAGGCAACGATGATAAAGTGACTATCGACTTCACCGACGAAGACGACAAACCACAACACGTTGTGATCACCAAAGACCCATCAACTGGCGAATGGAAACCAGAAGGCGACTTGCCTGACGGCGTACACGTGGATAAAAACACCGGCAAAGTCACCATCGACCCAGATGCGGTGAAAGACAACACCCCAGTGAAAGCCATCGGCGGCAAAGACGGCGCGGACGACAGCACCCCAGCCACTGGCACGGCGGGCAATGATGCCGAACCTGCGCGCGAAGCGCCTGAAATTGTGATCCACGACGGTGATGAAGGCAAAGATCCAGCCGATCGCTTCTTAAACAAAGAAGAAGTGGACAACAACCCAACGGCAACCGTGACCCTGCCAAAAGACGCCAAACCAGGTGACACTTTGCACGTAACCTTTGAAGGCGAAGGCAAAGACCCAGTGGCAGCTGACCCAATCGTGTTGACCCCAGAGATGATCAACAAAGGCACTGTTGAAGTGCCTGTTGCGAAAGACGCGATTCCTGAAAAAGGCACCTTGACCGCCACCGCCGAAGTGACCAACAAAGACGGCGTGCTAGGCAAAACCGCGCAAGATAAAACCAACGTTGACCAAGTGGTACCAGGCGACAGCAATGGCGATGGCAAAGCGGACGGCAAGGACGAAAATAACGGCGCGCCAAAAGTTTCCTTCCCTGAAGATAAAAACGGCGATGAGCTGTTGAACAGTGATGAAAATAAACGTGATGGTGATGAAAACACCACCACCATCCAAGTAGATTTGCCAAAAGGCACTGAAAAAGGCGACACCGTTGAAATTAAAGTCACAACCACCAACAAAGATGGTGAGCGTGAAGAAAAAACCATCTCTGTGAAAGTGGAAGACCCAAGTAAGCCTGTCACCACCACCGTTGACGTGAAAGAAGGCGACAAAATCACCGCCACAGCAACAGTGAAAGACCCAGCGGGCAACCACTCAGCCCCTTCAAACACCGCCGAAGTCACCGTGGACGGCAAAGCACCAGTTGCGCCCGTTAAACCACAAGACAACGGCGATGTGAAAGTTGACATGCCAACCGACCCAGATGCCACCAAAGTGGTTATCACCTTCCCACCAGAAGAGGGCGGCAAAGATAAAACCGTGACTGTGGTTAAAAACCCAGAAACCGGCAAATGGGAAATTGAAAACCCAACCGACAACCCGGATGTCACCATCGACGACAACGGCACTGTCACCATCCCAGCAAAGGATGTGAAAGATGGCGGCAAAGTAGAAACCGACGCCGAAGATAAAGCGGGTAATCATGGCAAAGACGATGGCAAGGCTGAGCCAAACAAAGACAGCGACGACGCAGGCAAAGATCCTAGCGACGAGCCAGCAAAACCAGGTGACGATGGTGAT
>NZ_JABTBO010000008.1 GCF_014884965.1 Spirabiliibacterium mucosae
TTTGCTCGCCCAAAGAAATCGGGGAAAGAAACGGCGTTGCCATTTTTAAGGAAATCTCGCTTGTTGGGAATTTCTACGTCGCATTTAATGCAGGCGCTTAAATGCTTCCTTGAAATTTACCCAACCGCTCCATTTCCGCGCGAAAAATGGCGGACCGAACTACGACATTCAGTGTTTTGTAGATCAAAAGTGCGGTTTCAAAGTCAGTTTAAAAGTGCGGTGACCGCACTTTGCATTTCAAAATTAAAAATTTCGCTATACGATCGCCCCCGGAATAAGATGCTGAGCGTGTGCCTAAAGTGCTAGGCGAGGGAGGGTTTGATCCCGAGCGAGTCTTAGTAATTTGGCGCTAAGCGAATATCTTATGGACAGGGGCAAAATGTCGTTTCTTTGCTTCCTTTCTTTGGACAAGCAAAGAAAGGAAGTCACCAACGGCGAAACCGTAGCGCCATGACGGAGTCATGAAAGAGAACAGGGAGAAAACGATAGAGATAACGAAGTTATGAACAAGCGCGCGCCGAGCGCCTGCACAAAACAACGAAAACCCAAAGTGCGGTTAAACATCCTTAAGGGCGCGGCGGACGGGGGCGAAAGAGCGACGATGATCGGGCAACGGGCCTAGCTCGCGTAATTTCGCCAAATGCAACGCCGTCGGATACCCCTTATGCTGCGCAAAACCATAGTCAGGATACCGCGCATCCAATGCCAGCATCTCCGCATCGCGCGCCACCTTGGCCAAAATTGACGCCGCGGAAATCTCTGCGACCAAACTATCCCCCTTCACCACCGCCTGCGCAGGTTGCGCCAAATCTGGCGGCACGCGGTTGCCGTCAACCAACACAAAGTGCGGTTGCACAGGCAAATTCGCCACCGCACGCTGCATGGCCAGCAAGCTGGCGTGGAGAATATTCAACTCATCAATCTCCCACGCCTCGGCGCGACCATAGGCATAGGCCAGCGCATTGGCTTTGATCGCCTCGGCTAGCATTTGTCGCTTTTTCACGCTGAGTTTTTTCGAATCCATTAGGCCTGCAATCGGGCGGGCGGGGTCTAAAATCACCGCGGCGGTGACCACCGCACCCACCAGCGGGCCGCGGCCGACTTCATCCACGCCGGCGATGAGGCCCACATTGTGCGGATAGTCAAACTTCACCATTGAGCACCTCCACCACCGCTTGCGCGGCTTGCTCGTCGGCGTTGCAGCGGATGTGTTGATGCAGCTGCTTGAACCGCACTTTGAGTTGTTGCGCCTTATCAGGATTGCTTAAAATAGCGCCAATTTCCTCACAAATGCGCTCCGGCGTGCAGTCATGCTGGATAAGCTCGGGCACCAGTGGTGCATCGGCCAGCAAATTCGGCAGCGAGATATACGGCGTTTTCACCAAGCGTTTGGCGAGGAAGTAAGTCAGCGGCTTCATTTTGTAGCACACCACCATCGGCGAGCCGCACAGCATGCACTCCAGCGCCGCGGTGCCCGAGGCCAGCATGGTCGCACTCGCCAGCTGCATCGCCTCGCGCGCGTGGCCGTTTAGCAACGTGAGCGCGAGATCGGGCGCAAGTTGTTGTTTCATCGCCTCAAATTGGGCGCGGCGTTTGGCGTTAACAAAAGGCACCAAAAACGTCACATCAGGAAAGCGCGCTTTAAGCTGTTGCGCGGCGTGCAAAAAGGTCGGGGTGAGAAACGCCACCTCTGCCCCGCGGCTGCCTGGCAACATCGCGACATAGCGCTTATCTGGCGCGAGATCAAGGGTTTGCGCCACTAAAGTGCGGTCAACTTCCAGCGGGATGGCATCGGCCATGGTGTGGCCCACAAAGCGGCACGGCACGTTGAAGCGGTCGTAAAAGGCCTTTTCAAACGGCAAAAAGGCCAGCACAAGGTGGGTGGCTTTGGCGATGGTGTGAATGCGATTTTGCCGCCACGCCCATACCGACGGGCTGACATAATGAATCGTTTTGATGCCGTTGTCTTTAAGCACGCGCTCGACCGTGAGGTTGAAATCGGGCGCGTCGATGCCGATGAAAATATCCGGCCGTTGCGCCAATAAATAGGCAATCAGCGCTTTGCGCCTTTTGAGCAGGCGCGGCAGGTGCTTGACCACCTCCGCCAGCCCCATCACGGCCAGTTCTTCCATATCAAACAGGCTTTCCATGCCGGCTTGCTGCATTTTCGGCCCGGCAACGCCGATAAAGCGCGCGTTGGGGTAATGCGCTTTGAGCGCGTCAATCAAGCCCGCGCCTAAAATATCACCTGAGACTTCCCCTGCCACAATGGCGATGCACGGCTGCTGTGTTGTCATAGTGTTCCTTGTGCTTGTTGGTCTATCCATTGGCGCAGGCGGTCAAACTCCGCGCGCCAAGCTTGCATTTGCGCCACCCACTGGGCGATGTGCTCGCGCCAGCCCTCGCGTTCAGTGTGCTGGGCCAGCTCAGCCACATCGCGCAGCGTGGCCAGCCCAATCGAGGCGGCCGCGCCTTTGATTTTGTGCGCGCACTCGCCGACCGCACTTGCGTTTTCTCCTGTGGTGAGGAAGCGCTGATAGGCGGTGTTGAGCTCGCCAATGTAGCTTGGCATGCTGCGCTCAAACAGAGCTAAACTTTCGAGCACTTGCGCTTTGCCGAGCAGCTCGAGCAATTGCGTGAGCAGCGGTTGGTCAAACTCACTTGTAGTGCTTTCGCTTAGCGCCGCGCTGGTGCTTGGCTCAATGCCGTCAAACAGCGCGTGCAGCGTGGCGTTGAGGGCATCAAGTGACAGCGGCTTGGCGAGCGCGTCGTCCATGCCGTGCTCGAGATAATAGGTTTTATCCCGCATCACATTGGCGGTGAGCGCCACCAGCGGCGGGAGGTAGTCAATTTCATCGTTTTCATAGCGTGCGCGCAGGGTTTGGGCGATGTCAAACCCGCTCATATCCGGCAGCTGAATGTCGAGTAGCAGCAAGTCGTAACTGTTTTGCTCAAATTTGGCCAACGCCTCGGCGCCGTTCATCGCCACATCCACACGGTAGCCCATTTTCTCCAAAATGGATTTGGCGACGATAATGTTGACTTCAATATCTTCCACCAGCAAAATGTGCAGCGCTTCAATGTTAGGCGGCAGCGCAGCATCTGTTTCTGGTGCAAGGCTTGGCGCGAGGATATCGAGGGTGAAGGTGGTGCCCGCCCCTAGCGTGCTTTGCACCGTTAAATCGCCGTGCATCAGCTGCGCGAGGGTTTTCGCCACATTTAGCCCAATGCCCGAGCCGAGCGCGCGCATATTGGCATCACCGCGCACTTGGTAATACATCCCAAAAATTTTGTCCAGTTCATCTTCAGCAATCCCGATGCCGCTGTCGCTGATGGCAAAGGTCAAGCGATTAGGCTGTTGGCTGGAGACCGCCAGTTTCACCCAGCCTTTTTGGGTGAATTTCACGGCGTTGTTGATCACGTTCCACAAAATTTGATTGAGCCGAATGGCGTCCACCTCAATCCAGTCTGGCAAATTGGGTGAGAGTTCGAGCTTGAATTGCAGCTGCTTTTGCGCCGCCATCACTGAGGCGATATTGTTGATGTCGTTTAATAATTGATTGAAATCGCAACGCTTTTCAGACAGCTCAATGCGTTGGGTTTCGATTTTTTCCAAATCCACTAAATCGTTGAAAATATGCCCAAGGGAGACGGCGCTGACTTTGATCGTCTGTAAATAATCGCGCTGCTGCTCGGTCAAATGGCCGTCAAGCAAAATGCGGCTTAGGCCGATGATGCCGTTGAGCGGGGTTTTCAGCTCGTGGCTGATGGTGGTCATCATCTGGGTTTTATCGCGGCTATTTTTCTCCACCATCGCTTGGTAATTGCGCCGCTCGGTGATATCACGCCCAAAGCCAATCACCAAGCACTGCTCGCTGGCTTTGTCAAAATAGGGCACTTTGACGATTTCAAAGCACGCTTGCTGGCCGTTAGGGTACGTCAAATGCTGCTCGTAGCTGAGCTTGCGCCGCGTTTGGCGCACCAAAATGTCGCTGGCTTGGGCTTGTGAGGCATTTTCATCACTGAAAATATCCATCGGCGTGAGATTTTTCAGCTCCGCCTCGCTTTTGCCGGTGAGGCGCTCCACCGCCTTGTTGGCGCCACGGTAGCGGTGGTCTTCCCCGCGGTAGAAGACCAAATCCGGCGAGGCATCAAAAAACGAGCGCAGCAATTGCGCGTTGCGCTCAAGCTCCAGTTGCACCCGCTCGCGCTCTTTCACCTCGGCGCTGAGTTGGCGGTTTTTGTCGTTGAGTTCGCGGTTGAGCTGGTTGTCGTGGGCGCGCAAGGTTTGCAGCTGCACCAGCGTTTTTTCACTGCGTTGGCGCGCTAGTTCAAGGCGCTCGATAATCACCGAGAAAAAATAGATCGCAAAAGGCGCGGAGCACAGCCCAAACACCACTGAGCGGATAATGTCTTGCCAGTAGAGGTTGCCGGTAAAAATCAGCGTGGTGATGGCTTGAATAATCAGCGCGTAGCCGGCCAGGAAGATGAGCCCGAGCAGCGAAAAGCGGATTTTGCCGATGCGGATGACCCAGTCGATGTAGCGTTGCAAATAGGTTTTGACGTTTTTCATGGGGCTTGTTGGTGATTGCAGTTACCCCGATTGTAGGCAAAGGCACGCCATAAAGCAACCGCACTTTGAGCGCAAAGTGCGGTTGTGGTGATTACGCGGTGAGGATGTTGAGCGCCTCGCGGTATTTTGCGACTGTTTTTTCAATCACATCGGCGGGCACTTTTGGCGCCGGTGGGCGTTTGTTCCAGCCACTTTGCTCAAGCCAGTCGCGTACAAATTGTTTGTCGAACGACGGCGGATTGGTGCCCTCTTGGTAATTTTCCACTGCCCAAAAACGGCTAGAATCCGGTGTGAGCACCTCGTCCATCAGCGTTAATGTGCCGTTTTCATCGAGACCAAATTCAAATTTGGTATCACAAATAATGATGCCTTTGCTCAGTGCGTATTCCGCCGCGGCGGTGTAAAGCGCGATGGCCTTTTCCCGCACTTGGGCGGCCAGTTCTTTGCCAATGAGCTGCTCGCATTGTTCAAAGGTGATGTTTTCATCGTGGTCACCCACCGCCGCTTTGCTTGATGGGGTAAAGATTGGCTGTGGCAATTTGCTCGCCTCCACTAGGCCTTCAGGCAGTTTGATGCCGCAAATTTCACCGGTTTTGCGGTAGTCTTTCAAGCCGCTGCCAGTGAGATAGCCACGCACAATAGATTCAATTTTAATCGGCGTTAAGCGCTTGCACACCACCGCGCGGTGTTGCAACTGCTCGGCTTGTGCTTTGGGCAAAACGTCAAACACGCTGTCGCCGGTGAAGTGGTTTGGCATGATGTGGGCGAGTTTATTAAACCAAAAGTTGGAAATTTGGGTGAGAATTTCGCCTTTTTGCGGGATCGGGTCGTCTAAAATCACATCAAAGGCGCTGAGGCGGTCGCTGGCCACCATCAGCATACGTTTGTCGTCGATTGCGTAAAGATCCCGCACTTTGCCAGAATAAATTTTGTCTAAGCTGATGTCCATTTGCTGTACTCTTTTTTGCCAATAAAAAAGCCATATTCGAAAATATGGCTTGTTTGATTAAATCATAATTTGTGCTGGTGCAACATAACCTTGTGGGATGCGAGTTTTTTCATCGAAGGTGATGTACTCCCACGCCTCACTGTCGGCGAGCAAGGCACGCAACAGTTTGTTATTGAGCCCATGACCAGATTTGAACGCGCTGTATTCGCCGATAATGTTGTGGCTGGCCATGTAAAGGTCGCCCACCGCGTCAAGCAATTTGTGGCGCACCAGTTCGTCTTCAAAGCGCAAGCCATCTTCATTTAAAATGCGGTAGTCGTCAAGCACAATGGCATTGTCTAAGCTGCCGCCAAGGGCGAGGCCTTGGGCTTGCAAGTATTCAATGTCTTTCATAAAGCCAAAAGTGCGGGCACGGCTAATTTGCTGGATAAACGCTTGGCTTGAAAATTCCAGCTCATAGTGCGTGACATTTTCCGCAATGGCTGGGTGTTTGAAATCAATAGTGAAATTGAGCTTAAAGCCGCTGTATGGCTTGAGCTCCGCCCATTTATCGCCGTCTTCAACGCGCACGCGTTTTTTCACGCGCAAGAAGCGTTTGGCGGCATTTTGCTCTTCAATCCCCGCGTCCAACAATAAGTAGATAAACGGTGCGGCACTGCCGTCCATGATAGGGATTTCAGGCGCGTCCACTTCCACGATAATGTTGTCGATGCCAAGGGCGGCAAGGGCGGCATTGATGTGCTCAACGGTTGACACACGCACGCCGTCGTCATTGACTAAACAGGTGCAAAGCATGGTGTCGCGAATGGCATCAGCATTCGCCACAAAGCTCACTGGCGGGTTGAGATCGGTGCGGCAATAGATCACGCCTGTGTTTTCTTGCGCAGGGCGCAATGTCAGGGTGACTTTTTTGCCACTGTGCAACCCGATGCCAGTGACTTTAATACTTTGTTTGAGTGTTCGTTGTTTTAACATAACCGTTTCACTTAGCACTAAAAGTGCGGTAATTAATCTGCTTGTTTTCTTAAGAAAGACGGCACATCAAAAAGATCTTTTTCTTCTTTTGGTGCAGGGGCTTCAGCGCCGACCGCACTTTTATTGTTGTAATTTCCGCTCGCGTAACCGTTGTTAGTTGGCGAATTTAAATTGGCGTTGTCAAAGCCTGTGTTTGGCTTAACTAGCACCACTTCTTCCGCTTCACGCATGCCACCGATGCCAGTTGCCACGATGGTGACACGGATTTCGTTTTCCATCTCTGGCACCAAGCTTGAACCCACCACAATGGTCGCTTCTGGGTCAGCAAAGGCTTTCACGGTATCACCAATAGTGTAGAACTCATCCAAGCTCAAATCAGGGCCAGAGGTAACATTGACCAGCACGCCACGCGCACCTGAGAGGTCGATATCTTCCAACAATGGGCTGGCGACCGCTTCTTGCGCGGCTTGGTCTGCACGGCCACTGCCTGCTTCACCTTGGCCGATACCAGTACCCATCATGGCGTTACCCATTTCTTGCATCACGGTGCGCACGTCTGCAAAGTCAACGTTGATCAAACCCGGTGAGGTGATCAACTCAGAAATGCCGCGCACAGCGTTGCGTAAAATTTCATTTGCGGTTGCAAAGGCATTGATTAGGGAGATGTTTTTGCCTAGCACCTTTAATAATTTGTCATTAGGGATAACAATCAATGAGTCCACGTGTTGCGACAGCGCTTTAATGCCTTGCTCAGCAAAGCTCATGCGACGTTTGCCTTCAAAACCAAATGGTTTTGTCACCACGGCGACTGTCAAAATGCCTAGTTCTTTGGCAATCTGCGCCACCACAGGTGCAGCACCCGTGCCCGTGCCACCGCCCATGCCGGCTGCGATAAACACCATATCGGCGCCATCAAGGCAGCTGCGGATGGCTTCTTTGTCGTCTTCTGCCGCTTGGCGGCCAACATTCGGGTTAGCCCCTGCACCTAGACCTTTGGTGGTGGCGCCACCAATTTGAATGGTTTGTTGCACGAGGCTTTTGCGCAATGCTTGAGCATCCGTGTTGATTGAATAAAATTCCACACCGTGCATATCTTCTTGCACCATGTGGTTAACGGCATTACCACCGCCGCCACCAACGCCGACGACTTTAATTACAGCATCGGAAATATCTTCAAACTCGATTGGCTCAAACATAGATTCTCCCTATTATGTTTGCTTTCTAATTTTTTGCTAATTGTTTCTATTCTAAGCTAAATGCGTCAATTATCAAAACTGATTTTTCACCCAATTGGCCATTTTTTTCACACTGCCGAGCAAATTAAAGCCATTTCCGCCCTTATCTTGGCGGGTTAAATCATCGGGCGCGTCGTGATTGTGCTGCAACAGCCCCAGCACGGTGGCGTATTGCGGCTTGTTGACATAGTCTGTTAGACCCGTCAAATTCAGCGGAGTTCCCACCCGCACTTGTGGGCCGAACACATTTTCAGCACACGCGAGAATGTCGTGAATTTGGGCGCCACCACCGGTGAGCACCACGCCTGCGATCATGTCAGATTTAATGTGCTTGGCATCCAGCTCTTGTTTGAGTTTGGCCAATTCATTGTTCACCAAGCCCAAAAGCTCACTGTAGCGGTCTGAAATCACCTCTGATAGCATGCCACGTTTAAGCACGCGCGGTGGGCGGTTGCCAATGCTTGGCACTTCAATTTTCTTCTCGCTTTCGCCACGCAATTCTTCGTCTTTGCCTAAATTGATCGCGCTGCCAAAGGCGACTTTGATTTTTTCTGCCTCAATGCGTGAGGTGCTGAACACATACGCGATGTCGTCGGTCACACGGTTGCCCGCGTAAGGAATCACCTTGCTAAAGCGCAGCGCACCGTTGGTGTAGCCGATGATGTCAATCGTGCCACCACCGATGTCAATCAAGCATACGCCAAGCTCTTTTTCGTCTTCAGTCAGCACAGAATAGCTTGAGGCCAGGCCTGAGAACACCACTTCATCCACTTTGAGGTTGGCGCGCTCCACGGCCTTTTTCAAATTGTTCAGCAGGTTTTGATTAGCCGCAATCAAGTGCGCTTGCGCTTGCAGCCGCACGCCTTGCAGCCCGAGCGGATTTTTAATATTCGGCTGATTGTCAACGGAGAACTCTTGTTCAATCACGTGCAAAATGCTCAAGCCCTCGCCGATTTTAACCGATTGCGCAATGGTCATGGCATCATCAATTTCATCTTGGGTGACCTCACCGTTGCCGATCGGCACCCAGCCACTTTCGTTAAGGCTGCAGATGTGATCGCCGGTGATGGCGAGCGATACGCTAACAATTTGGCAATCGGCAATGGATTCCGCACCTTCAATTGCGCGTTGAATGGAGTTGACCACCGCGTCAAGGTCAGTGATGCTGCCGCGGTCAATCCCTTTTGACGGGCTGCTGCCCACGCCAAGCACGTTAACTACGCCATCGGGCAGCACTTCACCTACAACGGCAACGACTTTGGACGTGCCGACTTCCAAACCCACTTTTATTTTTGAATCAACGATTTTTGCCATAATTGTCACTTCTTGCCCATGGTTATTCGGTTAGCTGCTCAGGTGCGCTGATCGGGCGAAAGCCCACGGCCGCACCGCTTGCATAGCGTAAATCAATATAATCAATCGCCTGATTTTCAGGCACCTCAATTTGCGGGAAAATTGTCGCTAAGCGGTCAATTTTCTGCTTCCACTCACCGCGCCCAAGTTTCAAACTCACGCCAGAATCGAGCGTGACCTGCCAGGCGCCGCGGTCGTCAATCTCTAATGACTGCAAGGTCATATTTTTCGCTTTCAACGCCTGGCTGATTTGATGCCAAGCGCTGAGCACATCGCGGCTTTGGAAATCATTGCCGCGCAAAATCGGCAGCACCAAATTTTGGCGCTTTTCTTGCGGCAGGCTGAATATCGCGCCATCGGCGGCCAGCAACTGGTTGTCGTTCCAATAGGCCACAGGGATATATTCGGCCACCGCAATGCTTAATTTATTCGGCCAAATTTTGCGCACCAGCGCGCCACGCACCCACGGCATCAGCTCAATTTGTTGTTTAATTTTGCTGACATCCTGAGAAAAATAGCCCTTCAGTTCGCCAAATTGGGTCAAACTGCTGCGAATATCCTCAAACGTGGTGTATTTCGGCTGGCCGATCAGGCCAAACGCGCTAATGGGTTTGTCATCCAGTTTTTCCAAAAACTCATCCCAATGGGCGTAGGCGAAATATGCAAGCACTATACATAGTACCACAAATAGCGATTTAAGCGGAAAAAACTTAAAGCCGCTCTCGCCTACACTCACCTTGGCTTTTTCGGTTTTGGACGCGGTTTAACAGCCATATTATTCGCTCAGTTGTAAAATTTTCACCACCAGTTGGCTAAAGCTCAAACCGTGTACTTTAGCCGACATCGGGAACAGGCTGTGGCTGGTCATGCCTGGGTTGGTATTCACCTCCACCAAGCGAAACGCGCCGTTGCCATCTTCCATCACGTCAATTCGGCTCCAGCCACGGCAGCCCACGCTGTCGTAGGCTCTTTTCACCAATGCGCGCAACTCCTGCTCACGCGCCTCACTCAGGCCTGCTGGGCAAAAATATTGTGTAGCATCAGAGAGATACTTCGCCTCGTAGTCATAAAATTCGCCTTGGGGCACAATTTTCACCGCCGGCAGCACCTCGCCGCCAAGCACAGGCACGGAATACTCCGCACCTGCCAGCCACTCTTCGATAAGTGCGGTTTGGTCAAATTCGAGTGCGTAGTCAACCGCACTTTTGAGTTGCTCGGCGCTGTCAACTTTGGTCAGCCCCACGCTTGAGCCTTCAAGGGAGGGTTTAACCATCAGCGGCAAGCCCAAACGCGCGACCACGGCATCAACATCCAACGCGTTGGCCGTTTCGCGGGTGACCACTTCCATCTCGGCAATCGGCAGGCCTAAGCCTTTCCATAACAATTTGGTGCGTAATTTGTCCATGGTTAACGACGAGGCGAGCACGCCACAGCCGGTGTACGGCACGCCGATGCACTCCAGCAAGCCTTGCACAGTGCCGTCTTCACCACCGCGGCCATGCAAAATGTTGAACACGCGATCAAAGCCGTCTTGTTTTAAATTGGCCAGCGCGTAGTCTTGTGGGTCCACGCCGTGGGCATCAAACCCCGCCTCACGCAGAGCCTCGATAATCGCACTGCCCGAGGCCAGTGACACTTTGCGTTCTTCTGAGCTGCCGCCATAAAGCACGGCGATTTTTTGTTGTTGTAAGGTTTTCATCACACTGCTCTTTTATTGTTGAGTTGTCCATAGATCAACCAATTGGCGCGAAAGTTTGCTCACATTGCCCGCCCCTTGCGCCAGCACTAAATCGCCGTCTTGCAGCACTTGATCCATAATCTCAGGCAATTTGGCCGGATCCGACACTAGGATTGGGTCCACCATGCCAAGGTTGCGAATCGAGCGGCACAGCGCGCGGCTGTCTGCTCCGGCAATCGGCTCTTCGCCAGCGGGGTAAACGTCGAGCATCAGCAGCACATCAACTTTGGAAAGCACTTGCACGAAATCATCGAACAAATCGCGCGTGCGGGAGTAGCGATGGGGTTGAAACAGCATCACCACCCGTTTGTTTTGCCAGCCTGCGCGCGCTGCTTGAATGGTCACGTCCACCTCGGTTGGGTGGTGGCCGTAGTCATCCACCAGCATCACCGCGCCGCATGGGCGTTGGAAGGTGCCGAGCTGGTCAAAGCGACGCCCCGCGCCTTGGAAATCAGAAAGTGCGGTCAAAATCGCTTGGTTGTCAATCCCCTCTTCTTTCGCCACAGCGAGTGCGGCGGTAGCGTTGAGGGCGTTGTGTTTGCCTGGCACATTGAGCACCACGCTGAGTGTTTCCCCACTTGGGAACACCACGTCATAAAGGCCTTGAAAAGCCGTTTGGCGGTAGTTTTCAATGCGGTAGTCGGCCTTTTCGCTAAAGCCGTAGGTGATCACCTGCCGACCAATTTGTGGGATCAGCTCTTCAATCGTGGCATCATCGGCGCACACCACCGCTAAGCCATAAAACGGCAAATTGTGCAAAAAGTCGATGTAGGTTTGCTTCATGCGGGTAAAATCGCCGTGGTAGGTTTCCATGTGGTCAGGTTCGATATTGGTGACCACCGACACCATCGGCTGCAAGTGCAAAAACGACGCGTCACTTTCATCAGCTTCGGCAATCAAATAGCGGCTGGCGCCTAAGTGCGCGTTGGTGCCGGCAGATTTCACCAAGCCGCCGTTGACGAATGTCGGGTCTAGCCCTGCTTGGGCGTAGATCATCGCAATCATGGCTGTGGTGGTGGTTTTGCCGTGGGTGCCGGCGATGGCAATGCCGTGGCGAAAGCGCATGATTTCTGCCAGCATTTGCGCGCGCTGAATCACGGGGATGCGCGCTTGGCGAGCAGCTTGCACTTCAGGGTTAGTGTTTTTAATCGCGCTGGAGACCACCACCACGCTGGCGTTGGTGACGTTTTCAGCCGCGTGTTGGAAATAGAGCGTCGCGCCTAATTTTTGCAAGCGCTCGGTGACCGCACTTTGGTTAATATCAGAGCCGGTGACTTTGTAGCCTTCGTTAAGCAGCACTTCGGCAATGCCGCCCATGCCCGCGCCACCGATGCCGACAAAATGAATTTGCTGCACGCGGCGCATGCTCGGCACGATGTCACGGATATTTTTGTGTAATTCGTTATTATTCATTGTTTCCTACTTTCATTTTGCCACGCTGACAATCACATCCGCCACCTTTTGGGCAGCATCGGGCGTGGCTTGCATTTTGGCCTGCTGCGCCATGTCAGACAAGCGCGCACGGTCAAGCTGTTGCAACAAGCCGACCATGCGATCAGGGTTGAGCTGCGCTTGCTCGATAATCTCCGCGGCGTTGTTGTCGGCTAAAAACTTGGCGTTGAGGTATTGCTGGCGATCTTTATGCTGAAATGGCACAAACACCGCCGCCGCACCGACGGCAGCAATCTCACACACTGTCAACGCGCCACTGCGGCACAGGATCACATCGGCCTCGGCGTAGGCGCTGGCCATATCGTCAATAAATTCGCTCACCTCAACCTCGGCGCCGTCAGGGTAAAACGCCTGCACGGCCTCCACGTTGCCTTTGCCCACTTGGTGGCGAATGCGTAATTCAGGCATTTTTTTGACCACCTCAGGCATTAAGAAGTTTAACACGCGCGCGCCTTGACTGCCACCAACAACCAGCACCTTCAGCGCGCCGTCGCGGTGGGCAAACCGCACTTTGGGTTCGCTTTGTTGGAAAAACTCCTCGCGCACAGGGTTGCCCACCACCTCAGCGTCTTTAAACGCATTGGGGAAGGCTTGCAGCACGCGGGTGGCGATTTTGGCCAGCCAGGAATTGGTCAAGCCCGCCACGGCGTTTTGCTCATGCAGCACAATCGGCACGCCGCACAGTTTAGCGGCAATGCCACCTGGGCCTGACACATAGCCGCCCATGCCGAGCACGGCGTGGGGCTTGTAGTCGCGGATGATTTTTACCGCCTGCCACACCGCGCGGGTGATGGCAAACGGCGAGGCCAAAAGTGCGGTCAGCTTTTTGCCACGCAGGCCAGAAATTTTGATAAATTTGATATCAATGCCGTGCTTTGGCACCAATTGCGCCTCCATGCGATCGCGCGTGCCCAGCCAGCAAATCTGCCAGCCTTGGGCTTGCAATTTGCGCGCCACGGCAATGGCAGGGAACACATGCCCACCGGTGCCACCGGCCATGACTAATAAGCGTTTTTGTTCCATTTATTCTCCTTAATCCTCTCGCAGGTGGGCGTGGGCGCGGGCTAGGCGGTTTTCGTGGTCGATGCGCAAAATCACCGCCACCACCAAGGCACTGACCATCAAACTCGAGCCACCGTAGCTGATAAACGGAAAGGTAAAGCCCTTGACCGGCAGCACCGCCATGGTCATGCCTAAATTATAACACCCTTGGAAGAAAAACCACGCCACCGCGCCAAAGGCAAAATAGCCACCAAAGCGCTGGCCTAAGAGCAAAGACTCTTTGCCGATTTTGAGAATGCGCAGCAGCATCAGCGCGAACAGCACCAGCACGCAGAAAATACCAATTAAACCAAATTCTTCACCGAGAATCGCCATGATAAAGTCAGTGTGCGCCTCGGGCAGGTATTCCAATTTTTGAATGGAATTGCCAAGGCCGGTGCCAAAAAACTCACCGCGGCCGTAGGCAATCAACGAGTTGGTAAGCTGAAAGCCCGCGCCGAACGGGTCATCAAAAGGGTTGGCGAAGGAGGTTAGGCGCTTCATCCGATAGGCGGAGTTTAAAATCAAGAAATAAACGCCAAGCATGCCCAGCGCCGCCAGCACCAAGAATTGCATCAGTTTCGCGCCAACCAGAAACAACATAATAGACACGATGATGGCCAGCACAATAAAGCTGCCGAAATCGGGTTGCAGCAGCAAAAATGAGGCCAGCACCACCAGCACAATGGCCGGCTTGACCGCACTCAATTGTTTTTCCCGCACTTGTTCATAGCGGCGGACAAAATAGTTTGAGAGGTAGCAAATCATCGCAAATTTGGCAAATTCCGCTGGCTGAAAATTCAAAAAGCCCAAGCCAATCCAGCGCCGCGCGCCGTTAACCGATTTGCCGATGCCGGGCACCAGCACCACAATCAGCAGCAATATCGTGATACCCAGGATAAGCGGGCTCCATCTTTCCCATTTTTCAACAGGGATAAACACGAACATAAAGGCCACTAGGCAGGCCATAGCGATGTACATCATCTCACGGATGGCGAAATAAAACGGGTCGTCGTAAAGGCGGCTGCCCTCAGAGATGGACGCCGAGGTGATGATCACAAAACCAATCGCCATCAGCGAGATGAATTGCCACAGCAAAGTGCGATCATAAAGCAGATGATCGGGCGTGAGGGTGAACCATTTTTGGCTGGCCGCGCGCAGGCGAGCACTTAATGTCATCAGCGGCTCTCCTTTTGTGCCAGCGCCTTGAACACCTCTCCGCGGTGCTCAAAGCCATTGAATTGGTCAAAGCTAGCGCACGCCGGCGAGAGCAACACCATGTCACCTGGCTTAAGCACGCGGCGGATGGCGTCAATGGCCTCTGCCATGGTGTCAAAGCGTTGCGTGCGCGGTGAAAGTGCGGTCATCAAATCGCCGTCTTGCCCAAAGCAATAAAGCTGGATAAACTCAGGCGCGACCGCACTTTTGAGTTCGTTAAAATCTTGCCCTTTGCCCAGCCCGCCGAGCAGTAAATGCAAGGTACCGTCGAGCTGTAAGCCGTGCAGAGCCGCCTGCGTGCTGCCAATGTTGGTGGCTTTGGAGTCATTCACCCAGCGCACGCCGTTGTGTTGGTGCACCAGCTGGAAGCGGTGATCTAACCCCTTGAAGCTTTTCAGCGCGGCAATCGCGCCTGTGCGCGCAATGCCCGCCGCGTCCGCCAGCGCCAGTGCCGCCAAGGCGTTGAGCTCGTTATGGCGGCCTACAATGCCGAGATCGCGCGTTGTAAGCACACGCTCACCTTGAGCGCACAGCCAGGTGCGCTCGCCGTCTGGCTGCAGGCAATAATCGGCATTCTCGACGCCAAAGCTGATCGCGTTGACCGCACTTTGCGGTTTGGTCAGTGCATCTTGCGCGTTGAAAATAGCGTGTTGTGCGCCTGTGTAAATGCGCATTTTCGCTTGTTGATAAAGTGTCAGGCTGCCGTTGTAGCGATCGAGATGATCGGGGCTGACGTTGAGAATGGTCGCCGCCACCGCGCGCAAGGATGAGGTGGTTTCGAGCTGGAAGCTTGAAAGCTCAAGCACGAAAAGATCATAATCGCCCTCAAGCAGCGAGAGCGCTGGGATGCCAATATTGCCACCCAGGCCGACTTTGATGCCTGCGGCTTTGGCCATTTCATAAACCAAGGTGGTGACAGTGCTTTTGCCGTTGGAGCCAGTAATCGCAATGATCGGCTTGCCTGTGGCGCGGCAAAAAAGCTCAATGTCGCCCACCACGTCAACGCCGGCGGCGATCGCCGCTTGGATTTCATCTTTCGCCAGCGCCACACCGGGGCTTAACACGATTAAATCACACGCGTTGAGCCACTCGCCATTCAGGCTGCCAAAATGCGCCTCCACGCCTGCTGGCAGCGTGCCGTTAAATTTTTCTCTCGCGCGGGTGTCGATGGCGAGCACGCGGGCACCGCACTTTGTCAAATAGTCAATGCTTGACAGGCCACTTTGGCCGAGCCCGACAACACAAATGGTTTTGCCTTGATAGTCCATCGCCTGCCCTTAACGCAATTTCAGCGTGATTAAGCCAATTAACACCAGCACCAGCGAGATAATCCAAAAACGGATAATCACACGCGGTTCAGGCCAGCCTTTGAGCTCAAAATGGTGGTGAATTGGCGCCATACGGAAGATGCGCTGCTTGCGGATTTTATACGAGCCGACTTGCAAAATCACCGACAAGGTTTCCATCACAAACACGCCACCCATGATCACCAGCAAAAATTCTTGCCGCACCAATACAGCAATCACACCCAGCGCACCGCCGAGTGCCAGCGAGCCCACATCGCCCATAAACACTTGCGCCGGATAGGTGTTGAACCACAAAAAGCCCAAGCCCGCGCCTACGATAGCAGTACACACAATCGCCAGCTCGGCGCTGAGTTTGATGTACGGAATGTGCAAGTATTGCGCAAAATTCACATTACCTGTCGCCCACGCGATTAAAGCAAAGGCGCCTGCAACGAGCACGGTTGGCATAATCGCCAAGCCGTCTAAGCCGTCGGTGAGGTTAACTGCGTTGCTGGTGCCAACAATCACAAAATAAGCCAGCACCACATAAAACAGCCCCAGTTGCGGCATCACTTCTTTGAAAAACGGCACCACCAGCTGGGTGGCGGCGGTGTCTTTGCCGATGGCATACATCCAAAACACAGCGATGAGTGCCACCACCGAGAGCCAGAAATATTTCCAGCGGGCAATCAGGCCGTCGGTGTTTTTGCGCACCACTTTGCGGTAATCATCAAAAAAGCCAATCACGCCGTAGCCAAACAGCACAAACAGCACGCACCAGACGTAGCTGTTGGTTAAATCCGCCCACAACAAGGTGCTCACACCGATGGAAAAGAGGATCATAATCCCGCCCATTGTTGGCGTGCCGCGTTTGCTAAAGTGGCTCTCTGGCCCGTCGTGGCGCACCACTTGGCCGATTTGCAGCATTTGTAAACGGCGGATAACCTTCGGCCCGATCCACAAGCAGATCATCAGCGCCGTCAACAGCGCCACAATGGAGCGGAAGGTGAGATAAGACACCACATTGAAAATCGTATGGTATTGAACCAGATATTCAGCCAACCAAACTAACATACTTTATCCTTTAATTGCGCGATCACCTCTTCCATCCGTTGTGAGCGCGACCCTTTGACTAAAATGACCATTTTTTCGTTTGCTAAACCGCACTTTTCAATCGCTTGGCACAACGCCTGGCAAAGTGCGGTTTTGTCAGTGAAATGTTGCCCGTGGCACAGTGCGCTGATTACCGCACTTTCTTTCCCAAAGCTCAGCACGCCGTCAAGCTGGGCATCGCGCGCGGCCTCGCCCACACTGCGGTGGCAGGCTTGGGTGTTTTCGCCCAGCTCGGCCATGTCCCCCACCACTAAAATCCGCTTGCCTTGCGCGCGCGCAAGCACCGCAATGGCGGCTTTGAGGGAGTCCACATTGGCGTTGTAGCTGTCATCAATCACCAACACATTCTCGTTGAGCGGCACAGGGAATAACCGCCCTTTGACGCTGTTGCGCTGCTCAAGGCCGGCTTTCACTTGTTCTAAACTCGCGCCTGCTTGCATCGCCAACGCGGTAGCCGCCAGCGCGTTGCTGACGTTATGCTCGCCGAGATATGGCGAGTTTATGGCGATAGCCCCTTGTGGCGTGACCAGCTCAAACGTGGCACCACTGGCGTGGAGTTTGACGTTGCGCGCGGTGTAATCCGCGCTGTCGCTTAACCCAAAAGTCAGGCATTGGCGCGCGCCGATGGCTTCCCGCCAGACACTGTCTCTGTAGTGGCATTTGGCGTTGATAAGGGCAACGCCGTCGGCAGGCAAGCCGAGGTAAATTTCGCCTTTCGCTTGCGCCACGCCTTCAAGGGAGCCAAAGCCCTCAAGATGGGCGGGTGCGACGTTATTCACCAGCGCCACGTCAGGTTCTACCAGTGAGGTGGTATAAGCGATCTCGCCTTTGTGATTGGCGCCAAGCTCAATCACGGCAAATTCGTGCTCAGGCGTTAAATTGAGCAAGGTGAGCGGCACGCCGATATCATTATTAAAATTACCTTGGGTGAACAACACCTTGCCCTTTTGCGACAAAATCGCCGCGGTCATCTCTTTCACCGTGGTTTTGCCAGAAGAGCCGGTCATCGCCACCGTCTTCGGCTTCAGTTCGGCTTTCAGCCATTTGCCGAGCTGCCCAAGGGCTAAGCGGGTGTCACGCACCACCAGTTGCGGCACGCTTAAAGTGCGGTTGGGTGCTTCCACCACCAGCGCCACAGCGCCTTGCTCGGCGGCGGCGTCTAAATAGTTGTGCGCGTCAAAGTTCTCCCCTTTGAGGGCAAAAAACAATGCGTTGGGGCACGGCTTGCGCGTGTCGGTGCTCACCGCGGTGCAGGCCACATCGCCCGCACCAATTAACTCGGCGTGGAGGATCTCTGCAAGCTGTGCCGTTGTCAGTCTAATCATATTTGTCGTCTATTGGTTTAAAAACTGCTCGACCATTTCACGGTCGGAAAAATGGTGCTTCTCGCGCCCGATAATTTGGTAATCTTCATGACCTTTGCCCGCCACCAGCACCACATCATCGGCTTGGGCGTGACTGATTGCGTATTCCAGCGCCTGTTCACGGCCACTGATGCTACGCGCATTTGCCTGAGCGCTCAAGCCTTGCTCGATGTCGGCAAGAATTTGCTTGGCATCTTCTGTGCGCGGGTTGTCGTCGGTGATCACAATGCAATCAGCCCATTTTTCGGCCACTTGCGCCATCAATGGGCGCTTGCCTTTGTCGCGGTCGCCACCGCAGCCAAACACACACCACAATTTGCCGTGGCAGTGAATGCGTGCCGCGTGCAAGGCTTTTTCTAACGCATCAGGGGTGTGGGCGTAATCCACAATCGCAGTTGGGCAATTGGGCGCGCTGAACACTTCCATCCGCCCGCACACGCCTGTCAGTTGCGCTGCCGTTTCGCAAAGTGCGGTCAACGGATGGCCAAGTTGCAACAAGGTGGCGGTCACTAACAATACATTGCTGACATTAAACGCGCCGATCAGGCGGCTTTCCAACACGCCTTCACCCCAGCTAGAATCAATTTCAATCCGCGCGCCTTGGGCGTGGTAGGTCACCTCCCTGGCGCAGACAAAAGTGCGGTCGGCCATGCGTTGGCCTTGGCTGCTCACGGCAACCGCACTTGGCAAGCACTCACACCACTGTTTGCCAAGTGGGTCGTCAATGTTGATGATGCGATGTTTCACATCTAATTCAGAAAACAAGCGGAATTTCGCCTCGCCGTAGGCTTGCATGGTGTAGTGGTAATCTAGGTGATCGCGGCTTAAATTGGTGAAAATCGCCGCCTCAAAGCGCAGCGCCTCCACCCGGTGTTGCACCAAACCGTGGGAGGAGACCTCCATTACCGCGGCTTTAGCGCCTTGGGTTTTGAACTCGTGCAAATTGGCCTGCACCTCAACGGCGGAGCCGGTGGTGTTGACCGCACTTTTCACTTGGCCATAAAGCCCGTTGCCGATGGTGCCCATCACCGCCGAGCGCGTGCCTAACAGCTCCAGCCATTGCGCCAGCAGCTGCGCCACGGTGGTTTTGCCATTGGTGCCGGTGACACCAATCACGCACAAATCACGGCTTGGGTTGGCATAAAAATCCCCTGCAATCTGGCTGAGCTTTTGCTCAAGGGCAAAAACGTGCACCACGGGCACGTTTTCTTGATAAGTGATGCTGCCCTCTTTTTCAGGGTCATCGGTTTGCGCCAGCACCAGCGCGGCTCCTTGGGCAACCGCGTTCGGGATGAATTTGCGCCCGTCCACACTGTGGCCATTGAGTGCGACGAACACATCGTTTTGCCCCACCGCGCGGCTATCAAGCTGCATGTCTCGCAGGCGAAGGTTGGGTAATTGATCAAGTGCAAGCCAATTGGCCAAACGCTGCATTTCGCCTCCTAGTTCATTGGCTGAGATGGCGTGGCCACCGCCGATTGTTGTTGATCAAGGCGAATGATGCGCGTGGCGGTGTCGTTCTCGCTGATGGCATCCGGCTTGATGTTTTGTGAGCGCAAGGTGAATTCCATCACCTTCGAGAACACTGGCGCGGAGATGGCACCACCATAATATTTGCTGCCTTTTGGTTCATTAATCAGCACCACCAAAGCAAAGCGCGGATTGCTCGCCGGCGCCACCCCTGCGGTGTAGGCAATGTATTTATTGACATATTTGCCGTCTTCAATTTTTTTCGCCGTACCGGTTTTGATCGCCACACGGTAGCCTTTCACGGCGGCCGCCACACCACCACCGCCTGGCAAGGCGACGGTTTCCATCATGTGAATCACATCGCGGGTGGTTTTTTCAGGAAACACGCGGGTGCCGATAACTGGCGGGTCAACTTTGGTGATCGACAGCGGGCGATAAATGCCAAAGCTGCCCAAGGTGACGTAGGCGCGTGCCAGCTGGATTGGTGTGACCATCAAGCCGTAGCCGTAAGAGATGGTGGCGCGCTCAATGTCGGCCCAGCGTTTGCGGTGTGGCAAAATGCCTTGTTGCTCACCAATCAAGCCAAGATCGGTGGCTTTGCCAAAGCCCGCTTTTTCGTAGGTTTCCACCAGCGCGGTCGGTGGCATCGCTAAGGCGAGGTGGCTTACACCCACGTTACTGGATTTTTGCAAAATGCCGGCAATTGAGAGTTTGTCGTAGTTGGCCACATCGTGAATGGTGTGCCCGTTGACGGTAAATGGGCGGGTGTTGAGCACTGAGTTTTTGTTCACAATGCCGCGTTGAAGTGCGGTCAACACCACAAACGGTTTGACCGTGGAGCCTGGCTCGAAGGTGTCGGTGATGGCGCGGTTGCGGCGCAAATCTGCCTTCACGGTGGTGTTGCGGTTATTTGGGTTGTATGACGGCGCATTAGCCATGGCGAGCACTTCGCCAGTGCGGATATCCACCAGCACAATGGTGCCAGACTCGGCTTTGTTTTCAATCACGGCTTCTTTAATGTAGCGATACGCCATGGATTGCAATTGGTCGTCAATGCTCAAGGTGACATTGTGCGCGTCGTATTTTTGCGTGTCATCCACCGCTTCTACCATGTTGCCTTGGCCGTCTTTGCGGTAAGTGCGGGAGCCGTCTTGGCCGAGCAGCAATTTGTTGAAGCTTTTCTCAATCCCTTCAATGCCCTCGCCGTCAATGTTGGTGAAGCCAATCAAATGCGCGGTTTCTTCCACTTTTGGATAAAAACGACGGAACTCTGGCGTGAGTTGCACGCCTTGGATTTTCAGCTCGCGGGCGTATTTGGCCACCTCAGGTGTGATTTGGCGGGCAAGATAAATATAGCGGCTTTTCGGGTTTTTGCTGATTTTGGCTTTGATTTTTTTATACGGGATTTTCAGTGCATCGGCCAGCGCCTTCCAGCGAGCTTCGTCTTGCAGTGAGCCTTTTTCAAAAATCACTTTAGGGTCGGCCACCAAAGAGTACATCTCCACACTCACCGAAAGCCATTTGCCATTGCGGTCTAAAATCATGCCACGAGCGGAGCGCAGCGCTTGGGTGCGCAGTGAGCGTTTATCCGCCTCGTAGTTCATTTTATCGGCGTTGTTGATCTGCAAATCCACCGCGCGCGCCAACAAAACCGCCATCGCAGCAAAGATAACAGCAATGACGATGTAATAGCGCCATTTGATAAAGGCGCTTTCCACCGCGGCATTTTGTTTGATAGCCGCAGGCGCTTTTTTATTAAACTGTGCGCCTTTTCGTTGATGTTTTTTCGAGAAAAATTTCATCATGCTACCCTAGTGACCTGGCTCAATGATAATAACCTGCTGCTCGTTGGCAATTTCGCCCATGTGCATTTTGCGCGCCACGCCGGTAATGCGCACATTGTCATCGAGGGCGTGCTCTTCAAGCTTGAGGTTGACATAATCGTTTTCCAACGCGCGTTTTTCCAAAATCAATTCCCCGTTGTGCGCGTTGAGCTGACGGGTTTGGTGAATCATATAAATGGTGCCGACCGCACTAAGCAAAACCGCCAGCAGCAGCGCCAGCGCAATTTTGTTTGAGGCCAGCAAGTCATCAATAATGAGCTTGCGCAGCGGGTGGCGTTCGCTCACGTTCATAGCTTTTCCCCCACCCGCAGCACCGCACTGCGTGAGCGCGGGTTGGCAGCAA
Source organism: Spirabiliibacterium mucosae (assembly GCF_014884965.1). Taxonomy (GTDB): domain Bacteria; phylum Pseudomonadota; class Gammaproteobacteria; order Enterobacterales; family Pasteurellaceae; genus Spirabiliibacterium; species Spirabiliibacterium mucosae. The sequence goes on from NZ_JABTBO010000008.1 coordinate 21,955, forward strand.
TTTCTTGCGCGCTGGGTTTGATGGCTTTGCCAATTAATTTCAAGGTTTGCCCGCGGTCAAACTCGTCGTCGCGCACTGGCAGCCCTTTTGGAATCTCTTGCCCTTTGCTTTGTTTTTTGAAAAAGTGCTTGACCATGCGATCTTCAAGCGAATGGAAACTGATGATCGACAGCCGCCCGCCTGAGCGCAGCACGCTCAGCGCCCCACAAAGTGCGGTTTCAAGTTCGTCGAGTTCACTGTTGATAAAAATCCGAATGGCCTGAAACGTGCGGGTGGCAGGGTGCTTGTGTTTGTCTTTAAACGGCACCGCTTGGGCAATCAAGTGGCTTAATTGTGAAGTGCGGTTGAGCGTCGGCTGGCCATTTTCTTTCGCCAGTTGGTTGTAGCTAACAATCGCGGTGGCGATGCGTTTGGCAAAGCGCTCTTCGCCAAAGGTTTTCAACACCCAGGTGAGATCAGCAATGGAGACTTGCTCGAGCCACGCTTGCGCGCTTAAGCCTTGGGTTGGGTCCATGCGCATATCCAGCGGGCCGTCTTGCATAAAGCTAAAGCCGCGCTCAGCGTCGTCTAATTGTGGCGAAGACACGCCAAGATCGAGCAAAATGCCGTCGATTTTGCCGGTTAAGTTATGCTGCGCGCAAATGCTATCCAAGGTGGAAAATGGGCTGTGGATAATGGAAAAGCGCGGGTCGGTGATGGTTTTGGCTTCAGCGATGGCGCGTGGGTCACGGTCGATGGCAATCAGCCGGCCGTGTTCGCCAAGTTGTGAGAGGATTTTGCGACTGTGTCCGCCGCGGCCAAATGTGCCATCAATATAAATGCCGTTTTCTTTCACGGCAAGGCCTGCTACGGCTTCATTCAGCAGCACCGTAATATGACCTGTGTTGGCATTTGGCGACGAACTCATAACAGTGAACTCATGTAAACGTATTTGGTAAAATGGGTTCGCGGCGTATAAATATACGCCGCTTGCCCTGCTAGTGCTACCACCACTGTTGGAAAGATGAGTCTTTCTCTATTTTTACAGTGACAGCGTCTTTAATTCTTCGGTGGCGAAAAAGGCATCGCTGCTGCCCAATTCAATATCTTCGGTAATTTGCGTGTTCCAACGCGCCTCGCTCCACAGCTCAAATTTGTTGAGTTGGCCGACCAGCTTGATGTTTTTCTCCAATTTGACTTGCTCACGCAGGGTTGGGCTGAGCAAAATCCGACCATTTTTATCCAAGCTGCATTCGGTGGCAAAGCCGAGCATCACACGCTGCAAACGGCGCTGATGCGTATCAAAATTCGACAAGCCGAGTAATTTTTGCTCAATGATTTCCCACTCGTTTAGCGGGTAGAGCAGCAAGCACGGCTGGCGGATATCCACAGTGCAGACCATTTGCCCGTCGTTTTGCGCCAAAATTTCAGCACGATAACGCGTCGGCACGGAAAACCGCCCCTTGCTATCTAAGCTGATGGATGTTGCGCCACGAAACATAATCTGCTCTTTTCAATTTACGTCAATTCAGGAAAAACTTCCACTAAATCCCACTTTTTCCCACCTTTTGCCTAAGTTTATTATCATAACCCCTGCGTTGCAAGGTTTTTGTGCGTTTTTATGCAATAAAATCCCCTCGCGCTGATGAGGCTATAATCAAAAAGCGGTTATTTATTGCTCGAATTTAGCCAGGTGAAATGGGTTGCTGCCATTCGGCATAAAAGAGAATGTGCTCAGAAAAATTGACAAAACCGCACTTTGCCTTTTGACCAAAGTGCGGTTGGGAGGTTAGCGGATAATGCCGCGGGTGGAGCGTTTGAAGAAGGAGAGGAAAAAGCTCACGGCCGCTTCGCTTTCAGCGAGTTGCTCAATTTCTGGGATGACTTCTTCCAAGCTCTTGCCACTGCGGTAAATCAGCTTATAAACGCTGCGCACCGCGCGCATGGCTTGTTTGTCAAACCCGCGGCGTTTTAGGCCTTCAAGGTTAACGCCAAATGGGCGTGCGTGGTTGCCTTGCGCCATCACATAAGGTGGCACATCTTGGCTGACCATCGAGCCGCCGCCAAGCATCACGTGGGCGCCGACGATCACAAACTGATGAATGGCCGACATGCCACCGACAATCACAAAATCGTCAAGCTCAACGTGGCCCGCTAAGGTGGCATTGTTGGCCAAAATGCAGTGGTTTTTGATTTGGCAATCGTGGGCGATGTGGGCGTTGATCATCAGCAAATTGTCATCACCGACACGGGTAACACCGCCACCTTGCACAGTGCCACGGTGGATGGTGACACTTTCGCGAATGCGGTTGCGATCGCCAATGATGGTTTTGGTTGGCTCACCTTGATATTTCAGGTCTTGGTTGACCTCACCAATGCTGGCAAATTGAAAGATTTGGTTGTCGCAGCCAATGGTGGTGTTGCCGTTGACCACCACGTGGGAGTTCAATTTGGTGCGCGCCCCAATTTCAACCTCAGGGCCGATGACACAAAACGGCCCAATTTCAACCTCTGCACCAATTTTGGCGCCATCGCTGACGATGGCTTGTGGGTGAATTTTGGCAGATGGATCGATCATGCTTGCTCCTTACATACCCCGACGGGCACACATTAGCTCGGCTTCACAGACAACTTTGCCATCAACCGTGGCCACGCCAGTAAAGCGGGTCACGCCGCGGCGTTCTTTGATAAAGTGCACTTCCAAGATCATTTGATCACCCGGCTCTACTGGGCGTTTGAAGCGGGCATTATCGATGGCGGCAAAATAGAACAACTCATCTTTTGGCAAAGCACGGGTTTTAAACGCCAATACGCCCGTTGCCTGCGCCATGGCTTCAAGAATCAACACCCCTGGAAACACCGGTTTTTGCGGGAAGTGGCCTGTAAAGCACGGCTCATTGACAGACACGTTTTTCACCGCTTTGAGCCACTTGCCTTCTTCAAAGTCGATTACGCGATCAACGAGTAAGAAAGGGTAACGGTGCGGCAACAGCTGCATGATCTCGTTAATGTCTACAATTTTTTGTTCTTTTGATGTTTCAACTTGCTCTGTCACTGTGATTTCCTTAAGGTTGCGAAAGGTACTACTTCACCCTATCGGTTATTTTTTATTCTCTTTTTCTAACGCTTTGAGGCGTTTGTTCATGTCACTGATATTCAATGTTAACGCGGCAGTTTTGCGCCACTCTTTGTTGCTTTGCAATGGAATGCCAGAGGAGTAAACCCCAGGCTTGTCGATTGGCCGCATCACCATGCCCATGCCAGTGATGGTCACGCCATCGCAAATACTCATGTGCCCGTTGATGACACTTGCGCCACCAATCAAGCAATAGCGCCCCACGTTGAGGCTGCCGGCCATAATCACGCCACCGGCCACCGCAGTGCCCGTGCCAATGTGGACATTGTGCGCAATTTGGCAGAGATTATCAATGATCACATTATCTTCAATCACGGTGTCGTCAAGCGCACCGCGGTCAATACAGGTACACGCGCCAATTTCAACATGGTTGCCAATTTTCACGCTGCCCGTTTGCGGGATTTTCACCCATTTGCCTTGCTCGTTGGCGTAGCCAAAGCCGTCGCCGCCGATCACGGTGTTGGATTGAATCAAGCAGTGCTCGCCAATCTCCACGCGGTGGTAGACACTCACATTGGCCCATAATTTGGTGTGTGCGCCGATGCGCGCGTGTTGGCCGACAAAGCAGCCCGCGCCGATAACCACGTTATCCCCCAGCACGGCGCCAGCTTCAATCACGACGTTGGCACCAATGCTCACGTTGTGGCCTAAAACCGCACTTTGTGCCACCACCGCACTTGCCGCAATGCCACAGGCAGGCGCGGGTGTGGTGTCAATCAGCTGGGCGATTTTGGCATAGGCGACATACGGGTCTGGCGTGATGATGAGGTTGCTCTCTGGTGCACAAAACGGCACGTCGTCTTCTTTCACCAACAGGCAGCCCGCTTGGCTTTGGGCGAGTTGCTCGCGCAGTTTGGCATTGGTAATAAAGCTCAGCTCATCGGCTGTGGCGCGGTCAAGGGGTGCAATGCGCGCGATTGTGGCGCTTGCATCACCGCGCAAGCGCCCTTTCACATGCTCTGCAAGTTGCTTTAAGCTAAAACTTGCCATGATGGATTACTTCCCTGCTTTTTTCTCTTCCGCTTTCGCTGGTGCTTTTTCAGCAGGTTTGATGTGGTCCAACACCTCTTTGGTGATGTCTTTGCCATCGGCGGCATAAACCAGCGCGTTGGCGTCAATCACGTAGGTGTAGTTTTTCTCTTTAGCCACTTCGTTGGTTGCTTCTTGAATGCTTTGCAACAATTTTGCACGCTCTTCATATTGCAATTTTTCATTTTTTTGCTGGAAGGCGTTCACTTGTTCTTGATAGCTTTGACGCAATTTGTTGATTTCGTCTTCACGTTTTTGAATGTCGGCACGGCGAAGTTTTGGTGCTTCTTTTTCCAGTGCTTTCATTTTATCAACGATTTTTTTCTCAGCGGCTTGCAATTTTTCAGCTGGGCCTTTGAGTTCGTCATCAATTTTTTTGGCCACCGCTTCGCGGTCTGGGTGGCTTTGGAAGATGGCTGCTGAGTCGATATAAGCAATGTTTTCTTCCGCTTGTGCAAAAGCTGAAGTAAGCGCTAATGCGAGTGTTAATCCTGCCATTTTCATGGTGTTTTTCATAGTTACATCCTTTTTTATGTTGTTAACGGGCAGATTGCTCTGCCACATTGTTTAAGACCGCACTTTTAATAAAAAGTTCTTTTTTTATAATGAATTAGAACGTGCCACCAATGCTAAATTGGAATTGTTCAATTTCATCACCTTCGTATTTTTTAACCGGTTTGGCATACGAGAACACCAATGGCCCAATCGGTGAGTTCCATTGGAAGGCAAGGCCGGCGGACGCGCGCACGCGTTTAGGGTTGCCGTAGTTGGCAATTTGGCCTTGTTGAATGTCAAACTCTTTGCGTGTGCCTTTTTTCCATTTGGTGTTCCACACACTGGCGGCGTCTAAGAATACCGAGGTGCGCACCACGTTTTGGTTTTTGTCACTGACAAATGGGGTTGGCATGATCAATTCCACACCCGCCGTTGCCATGGCGTTACCACCGATAACATCGTTGTTGATGCAGTGGTATGCGTTTTTGCTGGTAGTAACAGGGGTGTTGCGATCGCCATCATTACAGTTTGGATAAATCGCTTTTGGCCCCACCGCACCGTAGGCAAAGCCGCGCAAGCTGCCGATGCCGCCGGCGCTGTAGTTTTGGTAGAACGGCATTTCTTTGCCGCCAAAGCCTTTGGCGTAAGACAATCCTGCTTTACCCATCAGCACCCAAGTTTGGTCATAGTTCAATGGTTTGAAGGTGACCACATCGGCGTTAACTTTGTAGTATTTGTTATCCGAGCCAGGGATGGTAATTTTACCACCAAGGCTGGCGCGCGTGCCGTCTGTTGGCAAGAAGCCGCGGTTTAAGGTGTTGTAATTCCAGCCGGCGCTGAACTCAAAGTCATCCGTTTTCACCGTCCATTTGTCAATGTTCATAGAGCTGAGATAAAGCGCACGGTTGTATTCCGGATACATATCTTTAAGTTTGTTGCGCACCCAGCCTAGGCCTAAATAGTAGGAGTTGTTTTCATTGACTGGGAAGCCCAACGTGCCGTTAAGGCCGTAGCTTGTACGCGAATAGGCCGCCGTGGTGCTGGAGTCTGAATAGTCGTATTTGTCATAAAACGCATTACCACCGAGGCTGACGCCATCGCGAGTGAAGTACGGCTCGTTATAGCCGAGGTTCACGCTGGTGGCATATTTGTTTTTGGTGCCCGACAAGCTCACTGATGAGCCCATGCCGAGGAAGTTGTCTTGTTTGATGCTCGCTTGGTAGCTCAAGCCGCTTTCAGTACCGTAACCCACACCAAAGTTGATGCTGCCGGTGTTGCGCTCTTTCACTTTGTAAACCACATCCACTTGGTCGTCAACATTCGGCACAGCCAAGGTTTGCATATCCACGGTTTCATAAAAGCCTGTGCGCTCTAAGCGGTATTTACCTTGATCTAAAAGTGCGGTATTGAGCCACGCACCTTCTGGCTGGCGCATTTCTTGACGCAAGGTGGAGTCCGCACTCACGTCGTTGCCTTCAAAGCGGATGCTGCGCACATAATAGCGGCGGCCAGCTTCCACCACCACAATCAAATCTACGGAATGTTGTGGATCATTAAACTCTGGTTGTACATGAATTTGCGGGTTGGCATAGCCACGCTCGCCGAGGGTGGATTTAATCCCCTCTTCAATGCGACGCACGGTGCTACCGCGGAATTGCTCGCCGCGTTTTACATTAGCCAACAGTTGGTTGAGTTCAGCGTTCATGCCCGCAGTGTCACCGATAATTTTGACATCATTGATGGTGTATTTTTCGCCTTCATCCATTTTGATGGTGATGTCGATGTTCTTTTTGTCGTCGCTGAGTTTGACATCGGTATCAAGAATGCGGAATTTGGCATAGCCTTGGTTGAGATAAAAATCACGCAAGGTGTTCAAATCTTTTTCAAATTTTGGCTCTGAAAAACGGCTACTGGCAAAAATATTCCACCAAGACACATCGGGCTGAATATCCACTTGTTGCAACAATTTACTGTCGCTGAAAGTGTTGTTGCCTTCAAAATTGATGGTTTTCACCAAAGAGGATTTGTTTTCTGTGATATCAAGGGTCAACTTGGCGCGGCCTTGGCCGAGATCATCAATCACGGTTTTCACTTCTACGTTGTTGTAACCCATGGTGTGGTAGTGTTTTTCCAGCTCAGCGCGGAAGGCTTCCAGTTTGTCGCGTTGCAAAATCTCGCCTTTGGCGATGCCGTTATCACGCAAGTTGCTTTCAAGAGCGTCTTTCGGGATTTGTTTGTTGCCTTTGATGTCAAGCTCGGTGATGTATGGGCGCGGTTGCACTTCGACCACAAGGGTGTTGCCGTCACGGCGGGCCACCACGTTATCAATATTGTTGCGTTGGAACAAAGTACGCACAATTTTGGATAAATCTTGATCATTAGCGCGCTGGCCCACTTTCACAGGCAAGGCGGCGCGAATGCGCTGTGCCGTGACGGGGTCTGTGCCCTCCACGCGGATATCTTGCACGGTGAAGGTAGCCGCCAAGACGGAACTACTGGCGAGTAGTAAACTGGTTGCGAAAAGTTTTTTCATTGTCCCTGAGTCCTATCCTAAATTGTTAGTACGTTGTGGCCATCAGCCTTAAATAAAACGAATGATATCATTAAAAACGGCAAACACCGTCAACATTAAAAGTGCGGTTGCGCCAATGCGGAAAAAGATCTCCCGCACCCGTTCAGACACTGGCTTGCCGCGCACGCCCTCAACGGCCAAAAAGAGCAAATGCCCGCCGTCGAGTACCGGCAGCGGAATCAAATTCATAATGCCGAGGTTGACGCTAATCAGCGCCATAAAACTTAAATAATACAGCAGGCCAATTTCAGATGAAATGCCCGCGCCTTGGGCAATGGCAATCGGCCCGCCGATATTTTTCAGCGAAATGTCACCGGTGATTAATTTGCCCACCAGTTTGACTGTCACCACGCTCAACTGCCAGGTTTTTTCAACCCCGTGCCAAAGCGCCTCTAGCATACCATATTTTAGCTCGCTGCGATACTTTTCAGGCAAGGGTTTCACCGTCGGCGCAAAGCCGATGTAGGCTTTGTCTTGCTTGTTGAGCTCAGGTGTAATCGCCAAATTGAGCCGCTCGCCGTGGCGCAGCACCCCGACATCCAAAGTGCGGTTGAGGTTTTCCTCGATGATACGCACCACGCCTTGCCAATCGAGCGTTTGGTTGTTGATGGTGAGAATCTCATCCCCAACCTTCAGCCCTGCACGTTGGGCCGGTGAGTTGTCAGTCACTTTGCTCACCACCAGTTGCACCTCGTTGTGTACTGGCGTGATGCCCAGCGCGGTGAACGCCGCCTCTTTTTGTGGGTCATAATGCCATTGGCTTAAATCTAAAGTGCGGTCGCGCAGCTGCTCAGAATCCACGTTTGCCACGCTCACCTTCACCGCGGGTTTGCCCAGCTTCGCGGTGAGGAGCATATTGATGTCGTTCCAGTCATGCACCGTTTCGCCATCAATGGCGCGAATTTGCATATCGGGGGCAAGCTCGGCACGGGCGGCAATCGACTCGGGCGCGACCTGGCCAATCACTGGCTTCACGGCAGGGATGCCAACCATAAAAATCACCCAATAGGCGAAAATGGCGAATAAAAAGTTCGCCAAGGGGCCGGCGGCAATCACAAACGCGCGCTGGAGCACGGATTTTGTTTGTAATCGTATTGGCTTAAATAGGCCGGCACGGGCTCAGCGGAGCTGTCGAGCATACGCACATAGCCGCCGAGTGGAATAAGCGAGACCACAAATTCGGTGCCCAGTTTATCCTTGCGGCGAAACAGCACCTTGCCAAAGCCGAGGGAAAAGCGCAGCACCTTGATGCCACAGCGGCGCGCCGCCCAAAAATGCCCAAACTCGTGGACAAAAACCAAGACACTGATGACAACAAAAACGAGGCGAGCGACCACAAAAAATTCATGCGTATCCTTACGTCAACCAATAAAACATTAAGCAGAAAAACGGCAATGCCGCGGTGAGGCTGTCGATGCGATCCAACACACCGCCGTGGCCAGGAATCAGGTTGCTGCTGTCTTTGATGCCCGCATCACGTTTGAACATGCTTTCCGTCAAATCCCCCAAAATGGAGATAAGCACGGTGCCCAAAGAGATCAACAACAACGTGCCAAGCGGCACTTGGCGCAAAATGAAATCCGCTGGCGTAAGTTTGACATAAACCACGCCGATAATCAGCGCGCAAACCACACCGCCAACAAGCCCCTCCCAGGTTTTTTTCGGGGAAACAAGGCTGGCGAGTTTGTGTTTGCCAAAGGCGCGGCCGCAGAAATAGGCGCCCGAATCCGCCACCCACACCAGCACCAGCACATATAACAACAAAATCAAGCCGCTGTACGGGTTGAGATTGTAGTTGTACAAACGCAGCGTCAACAGCGCGAGCATAAACGGCGCCAGTGTTAAAAAGCCAAACAGCAGCTGCCACAGCGCGGGTTTGTCCCAATATTTGGCAGAATTTGGGTAGGTCAGCACCATGCCAAGTGCGGTCAGCCACCAGGCCATGGCGGCGTATAACAGCCAGCTATTATTGGCGCTGAGCACAATGCCAGCGTTGATTTTATCTTGATAAGCATAGAGCGTTAAATAGAGCAAGCAGCCACTTAGCCCTGTGACAATATAACGCCAGATGTCGCGTTTGTGTTTGGCAAACTGGCACCACTCCCACACGCCGAGAATCACAATCACGCCAATGGTGAGCGCAAAAGCATAAGGCGAGAAATACACCAGCGCGAGTAGGACAAAGGCGAGTAACACAATGGCGGACATGACACGTTGCTTAAGCATCTTGCGCTCCTTTTATTTGCTCTTGAGTTGCGCCAAAACGACGGTCGCGTTGGTTAAACGCCACAATGGCTTTAGCAAATTCGTCTTCATTAAAATCAGGCCACAGGCAATCGGTGAAATACAGCTCTGCGTAGGCAATTTGCCAGAGTAAAAAGTTGCTGATCCGCTGCTCGCCACTGGTGCGAATCAGCAAATCAACGCTCGGCTGCTCGGCGGTGATCAAATGCGCGTTGAATAATGCCGCGTCGATCGCCTCCACCTCAAGCTCGCCTGACCGCACTTTGGCACTGAGCTTTTGCGCGGCTTGGACAATATCCCACTGCCCGCCGTAGTTAGCGGCAATGTTTAAAATCAGCCCCGTGTTGGCCTGCGTTAAGTGCTGGGCGTGGGCGATCTTTTTTTGCAGCGCGTCACTAAAGCGCGACACATCACCTAAAATGCGCAGCTGAATGTTGTTTTCACACAGCTTTTTCACCTCACGCTGCAACGCCCACATAAATAGATCCATCAAGTGGTCCACCTCTTGAGCCGGGCGCGACCAGTTCTCGGAGCTAAAAGCATAGAGTGTGAGGGAGTGAATGCCCTCTTTGGCGGCATAGGCCACCGCGCTGCGCACGGCTTGCACACCCCGCTTGTGGCCGGCCACGCGCAGCTTGCCGCGCTGTTTCGCCCAGCGGCCATTGCCGTCCATGATGATGGCAACGTGTTTTGGCATTGCTTTTGGTGTTGCTGTCATAGAAATCCCAACCTAAAATTTCACCCACTATATCACAAGCTAAGGGGGCTGAGAATGTTAAATCGCCACCAATTGACGCGCACGCGCACGGGCTTTGCGGTCGATGGCAAACACATCGGCAATCTCGCTGATGGTTTGCGCAGGCAGGCTCTCCACCACTTGGCGGTTGATTTTCGCAATGTCGGTGAACCGCACTTTGCCTTTTAAAAAGGCCTCCACGGCAATTTCATTGGCGGCATTCATCGCCGTGGTGGCATATTGCCCCGCGGCAAAGCTTTCAATCGCCAATTGCAAGCACGGGTAGCGGGCAAAATCAGGCTCGATAAAGGTTAGTTCTTTGAGCTTGAAAAAATCCAACTCGCCCACACCCGATAAAGTGCGGTCAGGGTAGCTCATGGCGTGCGCAATCGGCGTGCGCATATCTGGGTTGCCTAGCTGCGCCAGCACCGAGCCGTCAACATAACGCACCATGGAGTGAATGATCGACTGCGGGTGAATGATAATCTCCATCTGCTCTGCACTGGCGTTGAACAGCCAGCGCGCTTCAATGTATTCCAGCCCTTTGTTCATCATGGTGGCGGAATCCACTGAGATTTTCTGCCCCATTGACCAATTCGGGTGCGCCACCGCTTGCGCAGGCGTGATATCGTCAAAATCACAAAGTGCGGTTTGACGAAATGGCCCGCCGGAGCCGGTGAGCAAAATGTGGTTAATGCCCGCTTGTTCGAGCTGGCAATGCCCAACGCGCGCCTGCTCGGAGGGCGGCAGCGCTTGGAAAATGGCGTTGTGCTCGCTGTCGACAGGCAGCAGCTGCGCACCGCACTTTGCCACTTCATCAATAAACAGCTGCCCGCAGGTGACCAGCGACTCTTTATTGGCCAGCAGCACCTTTTTGCCCGCTTGAATGGCCGCCAAGGTGGGCGCCAGCCCCGCCGCACCGACAATCGCTGCCATCACTTGGTCGGCTTGTGGGTGGGCGGCAATCTCGCAAATCGCCTGCTCGCCTGCGCGCACTTCGGTTTTCAGCCCAAGTTGCTTGATGTGCTCACGCAAGGTTTGCGCCGCGCGCTCGTCGGCCATCACGGCAAAGTGCGGTTGAAACTGCTGGCACTGCTCGGCCATTAAGGTGGCATTTTGCCCGCCCACGAGAGCAAAGGCGCGGAATTTGTCTGGATTGTGGGCAATCACCGAAAGGGTGCTTTTGCCAATCGAGCCGGTGGAGCCAAGAAGGGTAATATTTTGCATAGGGCATCACAGTTGAATAATTTGCCTTATTATAACGGCAAAACGGCCCGCGGACTATGGCTTTGGCATAAAAAAGGCGCTGATTTCAGCGCCTTGAGGGATTAGAACTCCATCAGTTCTTTTTCTTTGTCGGCCAATACGTCGTCGACTTTTTTGACGTAGGCGTCGGTCAGTTTTTGGATTTCGTCTTGTGCGCGACGGTCATCGTCTTCGCTGATTTCTTTGTCTTTCAACAATGCTTTGATTTGATCGTTGGCGTCACGGCGAATGTTGCGCACGGCAATGCGGCCTTGCTCGGCTTCACCCCGCACCACTTTCACCAAATCACGGCGGCGCTCTTCAGTCAACGGTGGCAATGGCACACGAATAACCGCACCTGCTGATGACGGGTTGAGGCCGAGATCAGAGCTCATGATCGCCTTTTCCACCGCACCGCCCAATGAGCGGTCAAACACGGTGATAGCCAGCGTGCGGGCATCTTCTGCCACTACGTTCGCCACTTGGCGCAACGGGGTTGGCGCGCCGTAATATTCCACCATAATGCCGTCAAGCAGGCTTGGGTGTGCGCGGCCTGTGCGCACTTTAGCAATTTGTGAGCGGAATGCATCCACGCTCTTTTCCATACGTTCTTCTGTGTCTTTTCGAATTTGGTTTAACATAATTGTCCTTTTTTTGAAAACATTAGCGTTAGTTTACTGGATTTCGCCTGCCTATTCGACCTATTTTTATCGTCGATCAAGGTACCTTCATCTTCGCCTAAAATCACACGTTTGAGCGCGCCAGGTTTATTCATGTTGAATACCCGAATTGGCATGCCGTGATCGCGCGCAAGCGTAAATGCGGCTAAATCCATCACTTGCAGTTCTTGCTCTAACACATCTTGGTAGCTGAGGTGCTTGTATAATTTGGCATTGGCGTTTTTGGCCGGGTCACTGTCGTACACGCCATCAACTTTGGTGGCCTTGATCACCGCATCAGCTTCAATTTCAATCCCGCGCAAGCACGCAGCAGAATCGGTGGTGAAAAACGGATTGCCTGTGCCCGCACAGAAAATCACCACTTGCCCTTGGCGCAATAAGCGAATGGCTTGCGCCCAGCTGTAGGTGTCACACACGCCGTTGAGCGGAAAGGCCGACATCAATTTGGCGTTCATGTCCGCACGGTGCATTGCATCACGCATGGCCAAGCCGTTCATCACGGTGGCCAACATCCCCATATGGTCGCCCACCACGCGGTTCATGCCCGCTTTGGCAAGCTTAGCACCCCGGAACAAATTACCACCACCCAGCACCACGGCGACTTCCACACCGAGTTTCACCAGATCGTCAATTTCTTTCGCCATGCGATCCAAAATCGATGGGTCGATCCCAAATCCTTCATCGCCTTGAAGGGCTTCACCGCTGAGTTTTAATAAAATGCGTTTATATACGGGTTTGTCGCTCATCTTGTTCTCCTTTCAAAAATGTTGGTGAAATAGGCCATTTCATCAGCACTTTTATACTAAAAAGGCGAGTTTCCTCGCCTTTTGTTGTTTGCGTGCATTACACGCGAGACATTTTCGCTACTTCAGCGGCAAAGTCGTCTTCTTTTTTCTCGATGCCTTCACCCACTTCAAGGCGAACAAAACCTGTGACTGTTGCACCTTTTTCTTTGAGCAAGTCGCCTACTGATTTTGATGGGTCCATCACGAACGGTTGGCCAGTCAATGACACTTCGCCGGTGAATTTCTTCATGCGGCCTTCCACCATTTTTTCTGCGATTTCGCGTGGTTTGCCTGATTGCATGGCGATATCCACTTGGATTTGACGCTCATGTTCAACCACATCCGCTGGCACGTCAGTTGGGTTAACATACTCTGGGCGGCTGGCTGCAATGTGCATCGCGATGTGTTTCAACAATTCTTGGTCAGCGCTTTCAGCAGCAACTAACACGCCGATTTTGGCGCCGTGCAGGTATGAACCCACTTCGTTACCACTGATGCTCGCCACACGACGAATGTTCATGTTTTCACCGATTTTAGCCACTAAAGCAGCGCGCTCGTCTTCAAAGTGCGCTTTTAATTCTTCAACGTCGCTGACTTTGTTCGCCAGTGCGTAATCTGCGACTTTGTTCGCCAAGGCTTGGAAGCCAGCATCTTTGGCCACAAAGTCAGTTTCACAGTTCATTTCAACCAACACACCAAAGCCACCGTCAATGCGTGCGATGATTACACCTTCTGCTGCCACACGGCCTGCTTTTTTCGCCGCTTTGGCTTGACCTGATTTACGCATATTGTCGATAGCCAATTCGATATCACCGTTTGCTTCAACTAATGCTTTTTTACATTCCATCATACCCGCGCCGGTACGATCGCGAAGTTCTTTTACTAATGACGCTGTAATCTCAGCCATGTTTTAATCCTCTTATCAGTGCGCAAGGGCACTTTATATAAAAAAGCAGGGAACCCTAAAGCCCCCTGCTAACCCAATATTCATTGTGTGGTTAATAAGGGCAAATTGCCTTATTACGTCACGCTGCAACTTATTCTGCTGCTGGAGCTTCTTCTTTTGCCTCAGCTGCAAAGCTTTCTTCGGTAACTTGTGGTTTTGATTGCTCACGACCTTCGTTTACCGCAGCCGCTGCTGCTGTCAAATACAATTGAATTGCGCGAGCGGCATCATCGTTACCTGGGATGATGTAGTCAACACCGTCTGGGTTGGTGTTGGTATCCACCACCGCGAAAACTGGGATGCCAAGGTTGTTGGCTTCTTTGATCGCGATATGCTCGTGGTCAGCGGCAATCACAAAGATCGCATCTGGCAAACCGCCCATATCTTTGATACCACCTAAGCTGTGCTCAAGTTTTTCCATTTCACGGGTGCGCATCAAAGCTTCTTTTTTGGTTAATTTGTCAAATGTGCCGTCTTGAGATTGAGCTTCTAAATCTTTCAAACGTTTAATGGATTGACGCACTGTTTTCCAGTTAGTCAACATACCACCCAACCAGCGGTGGTTCACAAAGAATTGGTTACAACTTACTGCGGCTTCTTGCACGGCTTCAGTGGCTGCACGTTTAGTACCAACAAACAAAATTTTACCGCCGTTGCTCGCAATGCGAGTTAACTCTGCCAACGCGTCGTTGAACATAGGAACGGTTTTTTCAAGGTTGATGATATGAACGCCGTTGCGTGGTCCAAAGATGTATGATTTCATTTTTGGATTCCAGTAACGAGTTTGGTGACCGAAATGGACGCCTGCTTGCAGCATGTCGCGCATTGAAACTTGTGCCATAATAATTTCCTTCTATATTGGGGTTTAGCCTCCACATATCCTGCCTTATCGACCGTTTGGCACCCCGACAAGCAGTGTGTGATATGTGTGTGATGTTTTCATTAATCAACGTCTTGCCGAAAAGCATAGACGGCGCAATTTATACCATAATTCAAACCAAATGGCCACCCTTTTCTCGTGGCAAAAAAATCCCCACCGAGGTGGGGATTACCATTCTAGTTGTCGCGCTGTGAGATAAACTCATTGTTAATCTCAATTTTTGCTTTATCGCGCAACGCTTGAATTAAGCGACGATACGCTTGGCGCTGCTCGTTTTGCAAATAGCCCTCGCGAATGGCTTGCGCTTGTTTTTCATCGGCCTTGCCTTGGCTGACTTCAAGCAGCTTGGCGATAAACACCTCACCTTGGCCATTGCGCACCACGGCGTAATCCCCTTGCGCTTTGGGTTGAATACTGAAAATGCCATCACGCAGCTGCGCATCTTGCGTGTTGAGATAGACAAATTTTTCCACCTTGTCATTCAAGCTCACGCCCTCAGGCAACGTCGCTTTTTGCCCTTGGTTGAGCGCGTCAACCGCACTTTTGGCTTGACTCATCAGCTCGGCTTGCGCCTTTTCTTGCTTGAGGTAAGCCACAATGTCGGCTTTGGCCTCTTCAAGGCTACGAGTGCCAGCTGGTTTATGATCCACTACACGCAAAATAATGGAGTGCTGATCACCTACATTAATGGCCTCTGAGTTCATCCCGCCTTGCAACAAATCAGTATCAAAAATGTTATACACCACGTTGGAAAAGTTCAGCTCCGCCGGCACGTCTTGACGGGTGAAAAAGCCCGTGGTTTGCACTTTTTTGCCGACTGCTTTTTCCACATCGTCAAGCGAGGCTTGGTTTTCAAAGGCTTTTTCCGCGGCTTCTTTTTCCACGCGGTAAAAATCCGTTGCCGCAAGTTCATTGCGAATCGCCTGCTCAACTTGGCCTTTCACTTGTTCCAAGCTTGGTGCGTTGTCTTCACGCGCGATCACTTTAATGATGTGATAAGCGCCGTCCACGTCAACGGGTTTGCTCACCTCGCCCACTGCGGTGGTGTTGGCCACTTGTTCAAATTTTTCAGGGAAGGCGCCCGCTTTGCTCCAGCTGAGATCGCCCCCATTGACCGCACTTAGCTTATCAGTCGAGTTCGCTTTGGCCAGCTCAGCAAAATCCGCGCCTTGTTGCAACTGTTGATAAAGCGCGTTGGCCTGCTCTTCACTGCCGACTTGAATGTGCGCCAAATGCTGGCGGTTTTGTGCAAAATCACTTTTATGATCTTGATAATACTGCGCAATTTCCACATCAGTGACGTTGATATTTTTTTCAATATCAGGCTTGGCGATGTCAATAAATTCCACTTTCACCTGCTCAGGCACGGCGAAGGCGGATTGATGCGCTTTGTAATATTCGCTCACCTCTTCATCGCTCACGCTTTGAGCAGCTTGGATTTTCGCGATTGGCAGTGCAGTCAAGTTGACCTCACGGGTTTGATAAAGCTGCTCGTTGAGTGCTGCCAGTTGCGCTTCACTCACCGTTTGCGAGCCCAGCAAGCCTTGTTGCAGTTGGCTCATCACAATCCCACCACGCAGGCTTTGCGCGTAATAATCCGCGTTCAGGCCGTTGACGCGCAAAAATTGTTGATAGCGCTCGTTGTCAAATTTGCCGTCTTTTTGAAAGGCAGGCTGGCTGACGATATAGCGTTTGATTTGCTCATCACTGACCGCCAAACCAAGCTCGTTGACGTATTGCGCCAGCAGGGTGTCATCCACCAAATTGTTGATCACATCTTGGCGCAGGCTCGCCACAAACTCGGGTGAATCCATCAATTGGGCAAATTGTGGCCCCATTTGCTCACCCATGCTGCGCGTTTGTTGTTGCAGCGCATTTTGAAACGCCCGTTGGCTAATTTCCTCACCATTGACCTTCGCCGCCGAGGTATCCACGCGCCCCACCAAATAGGTGCCAACACCGCCTAGCACAAACGACACGGACACCAGTGCGAAAATGACTTTCCACACCCAGCCACCAACGCCGTTGCTCAATTTCTCCATCATAATTGATTTACCTTTTTTATTGTTCTCATCACGCAGTTCAAAGCCCTTATGATCGGCTACTTTGCCAACGCTGTCAACCGCCCGACCGCACTTTTAAAAAAGCCAAGCACACAGCTTGGCTTTGGGATTAATTCACCGTTTTCGCACTTGGGCTTTTACGCAAGCGTTTTTTTGCTGGCGCCATCACCGGCTTGACAATCTCTACTCCTTCAGGTGGGTTGGCCAAGGCATAAGAGAGCACCTGATCGATGGTTTCCACCGGGTGAATGGTCAGCTGTTTTTTCACGTTGTCGGGGATTTCTTCCAAATCTTTCACGTTGTCTTTTGGAATCAACACCGTTTTGATGCCACCGCGATGGGCAGCGAGCAATTTTTCTTTCAAGCCGCCAATTGGCAACACTTTGCCCCGCAAGGTAATTTCGCCTGTCATCGCCACATCGGCGCGCACTGGGTTGCCCGTTAAGCTTGAGACAAGTGCGGTACACATCGCAATCCCCGCACTTGGGCCGTCTTTCGGTGTAGCCCCTTCAGGCACGTGGACGTGAATGTCGCGTTTTTCGTGAAAATCGCTATTAATGCCAAGGCGCTCTGCCCGCGCGCGCACCACCGTCATCGCCGCTTGGATGGATTCTTTCATCACATCACCCAAGGAGCCAGTGTAGACCAGTTTGCCTTTGCCGGCGACACTGGCGGTTTCAATCGTGAGCAAATCACCGCCCACTTCTGTCCACGCCAGGCCTGTCACCTCACCAATGCGGTTTTCGGTATCAGCCTTGCCGTATTCAAAGCGTTTCACGCCGAGGTAGTCGTGCAAGTTTTTCTCGCTCACGCGCAGGGATTTTTTCTTGCTATTGGTCAGCAAGGTTTTCACCGCGCGGCGGCAGATTTTAGAGATTTCACGCTCCAGCGAGCGCACACCTGCCTCGCGCGTGTAGTAGCGGATAATGCCTAAAATCGCGCTGTCGTCCACGCTGAGCTCGCCCTCTTTCAAGCCGTTGCGCGCCATTTGTTTGGCGAGCAAATGCTGCTTGGCGATGTTAAGTTTTTCATCTTCGGTGTAACCTGACAGGCGAATCACTTCCATACGGTCCAGCAGTGGCGTTGGGATGTTCATGGAGTTTGAGGTGGCCACAAACATCACGTCCGATAAGTCATAATCCACTTCTAAATAGTGATCGCTAAAGGCGTTGTTTTGCTCTGGGTCAAGCACCTCAAGCAGCGCTGAGGCTGGGTCGCCACGCATATCCGATGACATTTTATCAATCTCATCGAGTAAAAAGAGTGGGTTTTTCACGCCAACTTTGACCATTTTTTGCATCAATTTGCCTGGCAATGATCCGATGTACGTTTTACGATGCCCGCGAATTTCCGCCTCATCACGCACGCCGCCGAGCGCCATGCGCACATATTTGCGCCCTGTGGCGTTGGCAATGGATTGCCCCAGTGAGGTTTTACCCACCCCCGGTGGCCCCACCAAGCACAAAATTGGCCCTTTGACTTGATTTAAACGGGTTTGCACCGCCAAATATTCCAAAATGCGCTCTTTCACGCGCTCAAGCCCGTAGTGGTCGGCATCGAGCACTTTTTGCGCGTTATCTAAATCTTTTTTCACCTTGCTGCGTTTGTGCCACGGCACTTGCACCAGCCATTCAATGTAGCTGCGCACCACGGTGGCCTCAGCCGACATTGGTGACATCATTTTCAGTTTTTGCAGCTCGCTTTCGGCCTTTTCTTGCACCTCTTTTGGCATTTTAGCGCTGAGAATTTTGCCGTGCAGAGTGTCAATTTCATCGTTGCCACCTTCCCCTTCTCCGAGCTCTTTTTGGATCGCTTTCATCTGCTCGTTGAGGTAGTAATCGCGCTGGCTTTTTTCCATCTGTTTTTTCACACGGTCGCGAATGCGCTTGTCCACTTCTTGCAGCGCCATTTCACTTTGCATGGTGACAATCAAATACTCAAAGCGCTCGCACACGTTGTTTTTTTCCAACAACGCTTGCTTGTGCTTAATTGCCACCGGCATATGGGCAGAAAGGCTATCGCTTAAGCGCACAGGGTCGGCAATTTTGCGCAGCGCGCTGAGCACCTCTGGCTGCACTTTTTTGTTGCTGGCAATGTAGGCCTCAAATTCATCAAGTGCCGTTTTGCTGTACACCTCCAGCTCTTGCTCGTCGCCAAGCACATCAGGCAGCACGCTGACATCCGCGCTGATGCGCTCGCCATCGTCGTCGTAGGTTTTGATTTTGGCCCGTTTTTTGCCTTCCACCAGCACTTTCACGGTGCCATCAGGCAAGTTAAGCAGTTGGATCACACTCACCAAGGTGCCGTAGTCATAAATATCGTCGCGCTGCGGGTTTTCTTGGTCAGGATTTTTTTGCGCCACCAGCAGCAGCTCTTTGCCGTTTTCCATGGCGTAGTTGAGGCTGTTTTTGGATTTGTCACGGCCAACGAATAATGGCATCACCATATAGGGAAACACCACAACGTCACGCAGTGTCAACACGGGAATCTGTTTTTTGGTGGTTGTTCTTGCACTCATTATTCTTCTCTCTTGAAAATTGTCGTTAATATAGGCTATATGGGGGTGGTTATTGTGAACTCAAGCCTGTTTATGATTTTTCACGCCAGTTTACTGTGTCTGTTTGAAATTGACAGCGGCTGGAGAAAAAAAGTGCGGTCAAGACCGCACTTTTACACATTTATTCGCTAAAACGTTCAATTCGGGCGCCGAGCTTTTGCAGTTTTTCTTCAATCCGCTCATAGCCGCGGTCGATGTGATAGATGCGGTCAACCACGGTTTCCCCTTGGGCGATGCACCCTGCAATCACCAAACTGGCGGAAGCGCGCAAATCGGTGGCCATCACCTCCGTGCCGTGCAGTGTCTCCACGCCGTGGCAAATCGCAGTGTTGCCTTCAATATCCGCTTTCGCGCCCATGCGCACCAGTTCAGGCACGTGCATAAAGCGGTTTTCAAAAATGGTTTCGGTGATAATGCCTGTGCCTTCAGCCACCATGTTGAGCAATGTGAACTGCGCTTGCATATCGGTCGGGAAACCTGGGTGTGGTGCGGTGCGCACGTTTACCGATTTGGCCCGCTTTCCTTGCATATCCAGCGTGATGGTATCTTCGGTCACCTCAATTTTCGCGCCCGCTTCTTGCAATTTCGCCAGCACGGCATCGAGTGTATTCGCGCGCGTGCCGTGGCAGGTGATTTTGCCACCCGATACAGCCGCGGCAATCAAAAATGTGCCCGTTTCAATGCGATCAGGGATCACGCTGTGCTCGCCACCACCTAAGCGCTCAACGCCTTCGATGGTGATCATATCCGTGCCTGCACCTTGAATGTTGGCGCCGAGCGTGTTTAAAAACTCGGCAGTGTCCACAATTTCAGGCTCGCGCGCGGCGTTTTCAATCACGGTTTTGCCGTCGGCTAAGGTGGCGGCAATCATCACCGAAAGGGTTGCCCCCACGCTGACTTTATCCATAATAATGTGCGCGCCTTTCAGTCGCGCTTGGCGGCTGGCTTTCACATAACCGTCTTCGAGTTTGATTTCAGCGCCGAGTTTTTCCAAGCCTGAAATGTGCATATCCACAGGGCGCGCGCCCAAGTTGCAGCCACCAGGCAGGGAGACTTGCCCTTGGGCAAAGCGGGCCACCAGTGGCGCGAGTGCCCAAATTGAGGCACGCATGGTTTTCACCAGTTCATACGGGGTGACGAAATGGTTGACCGCACTTGCATCTAAGGCGATGGTGTTGCGATCGCGTTTGTCCACTTTCACGCCCAAGGTGGTAAGGATTTTCAAGGTGGTGGTGACATCGCGCAAATCAGGCACGTTGGTCAAAGTGACGGGTTCTTCAGCCAAAATGGCCGCAAACAAAATAGGCAATGCTGCATTTTTCGCACCTGAAATGTCAACATCACCACTTAAACAACTTTTCCCATAAACCCGAAACTTTTCCATTTTTTATCCTTAACGTCGATTATGCTTGCACGCCGTTGAGCAGGCATGCTTGTTTCCATTTTGCTTTAGTATACGTTTTTATTGACAAGGCGTGAATATCATTGCTGGCAATATGCGCCATTAATGGGGCATAAATCAGCTGTTGTTGTTTCACTTTGCTCATCTCGGCGAATTGATCACTCACCGCCACCACATTAAAATGGGCGTTTTCACCTTGCACGTACACTTCATCCAAAGCAAGTGCCTCGCGCAAAATAGCTTCAATTTCTGTTGCGTCCATGTTTTATCCTATTCAACAATAAAGGCATCCAGCCAAGTATCCAAATCATACAGCAGCGCCAAATCCCGCAAAATCGCTGGCGCATGGTGCAACCGCACTTGCCCTTTTTGGGCATAAAAATGCACGATGTCGCACAACAGCGCAAAGCCCGCAGAATCGAGTTGGCTGAGCTCACGCAGGTCAATATCAATTAGCGATCCGTGCTCAACCAAACTCTCGCGCGAATGCCACAACGGCTGGAGGCTCTCGCGGGTTAGCGCGCCTTGAAAAGCGAGCGTGGCGCCGTGTTCAGTACGGCTACTGTGCCATTGCAATGCCAAAATGCACCTACTTAATCACAACCGGCTGGGCGGCGCTTTTTTCAATTTGCGCGGTGAGCGCATCAATGCCTTGGGTGCGCAAAATGTTGCTCCACTCGTTTTTCTTGGTTTCCACCATGCTCACGCCGTCGGCAGCCATGTCATAGGCTTGCCATTGGCCGGTTTTGGTGTTTTTACGCCATTTGAAATCCAAACGAATAGGCGCAGCGCCTTGTTGCATAATGTTCACCCGTTGGCTAACGATGGTTTGATTGCCCAGTGGCTTTTCTTGCTCGAGCTGAATTTTTTGCCCTTTATACAACGTGAGCACCTGCGCGTAAGTTTGTTCAATAAATTGCCCAAACGCGTTGAAATAGCGCGTGCGCTGCGCCGGTGTGGTGCTTTGGTAATGCTGGCCCAGCACCAATGACGCAGCATAATTGACGTGCACAAACGGCATCAAGTCATTGCGCACGATGGTGCGCAGGTAGTTTGGGTCTTGTTTAATTTTAGCCTGATTGGCATTGATGTCATTAAACAATTTGTCTGTCGCGTTTTTCATTAATGAATACGGTGTGTCTTGCGCTTGCGCCACGTTTAAGGCCAGCAAGCCTGTCAGCAGCAGCGCGCCGAGTTTCAATAATTTTTGTGCGTGTTTTAACATAGTTTCTCCTTAAAGCGTGCGGCTTTATTGTGTATTGGTTTGCCCATCCGGGCTGGCTTGTTTATCGCCGTATAAAAATTGCCCAATTAAATCTTCCAGCACCATCGCTGAGGTGGTGTCGTGGATCGTATCACCATTTTTTAACATAGCAACACTGCCATCGTCAAAGCCAATATTCAACGCGATGTATTGCTCACCGAGCAAACCCGCGGTTTTGATCGACAATGAACTGGTGTCGGGAATATGGTTGTAGGCTTGATCAATATTGATTTTCACCAGCGGCAAATAGCTTTGCGGGTCGAGCGCAATTTCACTCACCCGGCCAATCACCACGCCACCGGCTTTCACCGGCGAGCGCACTTTCAGCCCGCCAATATTGGTGAATGTGGCCTGCACGGTGTAGGTTTTGTTTTCACCAAAGCCTTGCACATTGGCCACTCGCAGCCCCAAGAATACTAGGGCGGCGATGGCGCACAATAAAAAGAGCCCAACCCAAAATTCGTATTTTACTGCTTGACGCATGTTTTTTCCTTCTCTAATTCCCGCCGAACATCATCGCGGTTAAAATAAAATCCAGTGCTAACACAGCCAGTGAGGACTGCACCACGGTGTTGGTGGTCGCGCGGCTGATGCCCTCTGAGGTTGGCAGCGCATTATAGCCGTTAAACAGCGCAATCCACACCACCGTGATGGCAAAAACCGCACTTTTGATCATGCCGTTGCCGATATCCGTGCCCCAGCTGACCGCACTTTGCATCACCGACCAAAAGCTACCGCTATCAACTCCTTTCCAATCCACGCCCACCAGCGCGCCACCCCAAATGCCCACAGCCATGAACAATACGGTCAATAGCGGCATGCTCACCACACCCGCCCAAAAGCGCGGTGCAATCACGCGGCGCAAGGGGTCAACCGCCATCATCTCCATGCTGGAGAGCTGCTCGGTGGCTTTCATCAAGCCGATCTCCGCCGTTAGCGCCGAACCCGCGCGGCCAGCAAACAAAAGTGCGGTCACAACAGGGGCCAGTTCACGCAGCAGCGACAGCGCCACTAACTGGCCGAGGCTGGTTTCGGCTGAAAATCCTGAGAGCACCACATAACCTTGCAGCCCCAGCACCATGCCGATAAACAACCCCGAGAGCAAAATAATCAGCATCGACTGCACGCCGAGCACATAAAGTTGCTTGATAAACAGCGGGAAGTAGGTTTTCGGGTTTGGCACGCCCACGAGTGCGCCGTAGAGCATCATGCCCGAGCGCCCAAGGGATTTGAGGCTGTTAATGGCCCAGCGGCCAACGCTTGCAACCCATTCAATCATAAAAATAACTCATCTGTGTAGGCCTGCGCAGCAGGGTAATGAAATTGCACCGGGCCGTCTTCTTGGCCGGCCAAAAATTGCTGCACCCGCGGGTCTTGGCTTTGCGACAGTGCCTCGGGCGTGCCTTGGGCGATCACTTTTTTATCCGCCACAATATAGGCGTAATCCGCAATGCTCAGCACCTCTTGCACATCGTGAGAAACCACAATCGAGGTCAGCTTCAAGGTTTGGTTGAGCCGCTTGATGAGGCTGATGATCACCCCCATGCTGATCGGATCTTGGCCGGTGAACGGCTCATCATACATCACCAAATCCGGGTCAAGCGCCACTGCCCGCGCCAACGCCACACGCCGCGCCATGCCGCCTGACAGCTCTGATGGCATCAAGTGCGCCGCACCACGGAGCCCAACGGCTTGCAATTTCATCAAGGTGAGCTGGGCAATCAATTCTTCAGGCAGCTGGGTGTGCTCCCGCAGAGCAAACGCTACGTTGTCAAACGTGCTCATGTCGGTGAACAACGCACCTGACTGAAACAGCATGCCCATGCGTTTGCGCAGCTGGTAGAGTTTGCGGGTTGAAAGTGCGGTCAAATCCACACCATCGAACAAAATCTCACCCGCATCAGGGGCGATTTGCCCGCCGATCAATTTCAAAAGCGTAGTTTTACCAATCCCAGACGGGCCCATGATGGCGGTGATTTTGCCCGTTTCAACTTTTAAATTTAAGTTGTCGTAAATCACCCGCTCGCCACGTTTGAAGCTGAGATTGTTCACTTCCACTAAATAATCTGTCATAAAAATCCTTCTTTTGCCTGCGCCTATTATTTCACAAAGCGCGGCCAAGGCAAAATGTGCTGTGATATTCTATGAATTCAGGCAGAATGTCAACTTTAACACAGTGAGCAAATCGAGCGCACATTTTGCTGCCTTTATGCTAAAATACGCAAAAAAGTGATTGAAAGGATAACAACGTGACCTCACGCTGGAACATTTTATTAGTGATTATCGCCCTCGCCCTCAGCGGCTGGTATTTCACTTTGAATCAACAAGATGACAGCCTTGAGCGCGCTAAAATCAAGCCGCAAGATGCGCCCGATTACATCGCTCAAGAGATGCAAACCACCGTTTACGCCATCGACGGGGTGAAGCAATACGTGGCCGATGCCAGCAAAGTGATTTATTTTCAACATAATGGCGAAACGCAGTTTGATGCCCCTGAGGTGTTTTTGTATCAAAAAAACAAGCAAACCGGCGAGCTGGAAAAAAGCTGGCGCTTAAGTGCTGATGCTGCCACACTGAGCAAAGACAAAATGCTTTATCTCAAAGACAATGTGCTGGTGCAAAGCTTGCTGCCCGACAGCCGCATTCAAACGCTAAAAACCCAAAGTGCGGTCGTCAACATCGCGACACAAGATATAACATCTGATACAATGGTTAGTATTCATGGGCCACAATTCACCACCACAGGCAATGTGCTCACGGGGAATTTGCGCCAACAAATTGCGACATTAAAAGAGCAGGTTAAAACACAATATGAAATTAACACTCACTAACTCACTCACCCTTGCCGCGGCGCTGTTGTGCTCTGTGTCGGCCTATGCGTTAAAAGACGACACTCAACAGCCGATTAATATCAGCTCTGATAATCAATCCCTTGACTTGGAGCACAATGTGGTGACCTTCTCCGACAATGTAGTGATCACCCAAGGGTCGATTTTGATCAAAGCGGGCAAAGTGACCATCACCCGCCCAGGCGAAAATGACAAAAACGGGCAAGAAAAGGTGGCCGCCTATGGCTCGCCGGTGTCCTTCCAACAGCAGTTAGACAACGGCAAAATCATCCATGGCCGCGCTAATCAAGTGAACTATGATGTTGGTGCACAATTTTTAAAACTCACAGGCAACGCCCAGCTTAAGCAAGAAGACAGCCAAATCGACGCGCAGATCATCACCTATGATGTGCAAAAACAACAAATGATCGCCAAAAACAACGGCAAAGGCCGCGTCAAAACCGTGCTTTACCCAGCGCAATTACAACAAAAATAGGGCACGTTATGGCAATTTTGACAGCAAAAAACCTCGCCAAAGCCTACAAAGGCCGGCAAGTGGTGCAAAATGTGAGCTTGGATATTCACTCAGGTGAAATCGTCGGCCTGCTCGGACCAAATGGCGCGGGTAAAACCACCACGTTTTATATGATTGTTGGCTTAATCAAAAGCGACAGCGGGCTGATTGACATCGACGGGCAAGACATCACCTTGCTGCCGATGCACAACCGCGCGCAAAAAGGCATTGGCTACTTGCCGCAAGAGGCGTCTATTTTTCGTCGGTTGAGTGTTTACGACAACTTGATGGCCGTGCTACAAGTGCGTAAAGATCTCGACAACAGCCAGCGCAAAGCCCGCGCCGAGGAGCTTATCAGCGAGTTTAACATTGAACATATTCGTGACAATCTTGGCCAATCCCTCTCTGGGGGTGAACGCCGGCGAGTCGAAATTGCTCGCGCGCTGGCCGTCAATCCTAAGTTTATCCTGCTTGATGAGCCGTTTGCTGGTGTTGATCCGATTTCGGTGATTGATATTAAAAAAATCATTTTGCACCTCAAAGAACGTGGCTTGGGTGTGCTGATAACAGACCACAACGTGCGGGAAACGCTGGATGTGTGCGAGCGCGCCTACATCGTGCGAGAAGGCCATATGATGGCCACCGGCACACCAGCGCAAGTGCTCGCCAACGAGGATGTGAAACGCTTTTATCTCGGTGATCAATTCAAATTGTAATGGATGCCAACATGCAATTAACGCAACTGCTCAGCCCGCAAACCGTGCGCCAAGGTGTACTGGCGTCAAGCAAAAAACGTTTGATGGAAATCGTTTGCGACATTTTTGCTACCCAGCAAGACAAAGCGCAAGAAAAGTACCCGCTCTTGGAAGCGTTATGCGATCGTGAAAAAGTCGGCTGCACCGCACTTGGCGCGGGGATAGCACTGCCGCATATCAAAACGGAACATGTAGAAGCGCCTACAGGCATTTTTTTGCAACTCGCCAACGGCATCAACTATGACGCAGGTGACAACAAAGAGGTGGATTTGATTTTTGCTCTCTTTTTGCCTGCCGAAAACGCCCAAGCGTACGCGCCACTGCTGCCAGAAATTGCACAAAAGTTAACACAAAAAACGCTAGCCAAGCAGCTGCGCAATGCCACCTCTGACGATGAACTGTGGCATATTTTTGACAACCTTGACCAACAAACGGCGCAAGCGCCATTAACAACCGAGACGGAGGCGTGATATGGAATTGATCATCATCAGCGGCCGTTCAGGCTCAGGAAAATCTGTTGCGCTACGTGCATTAGAAGACATTGGCTACTATTGTGTCGACAACCTGCCGCTGGCGCTGCTGAATCAGCTGGTGGACATCTTGGCGCAAAACCAAAGTGCGGTCGCCATCAGCTTAGATATCCGCAATATGCCGCACGATCCAGACGTGCTCAACCAAGTGCTCGCACAACTGCCAGAGCGCGTGAACGTCAAAATTATTTTTCTGGATACTGATAAAAATGTGCTGGTTCGCCGGTACAGCGATACGCGCCGGCTGCATCCACTTTCAATTGAAAACATCCCACTGGACAGCGCCATTGCCCTTGAGCGTGAGCGCCTTGATCCGCTTTTTCAACACGCGGATCTCGTCATCGACACCAGCGCCATTTCAACCCATGATTTGGCCGAAAAATTGCGCCAATTTATCCAAGGCACAGGCGATAAACCGCTGAATATTGTGTTTGAATCGTTTGGCTTTAAATACGGCATCCCGATTGACGCTGATTATGTTTTTGACGTGCGTTTTCTACCCAACCCACACTGGGACCCCGTGCTGCGCCCACAAACAGGGCTTGATGAAGGCGTGATTGACTTTTTAAATCGCCACAGCGAAGTGCACAATTTCATCTACACCACGCGCAATTACATTGAAACCTGGCTGCCGATGCTCGAGCAAAATAACCGCAGCTATTTAACCATTGCCATCGGCTGCACAGGTGGCAAGCATCGCTCGGTTTACATCGCCCAACAACTTGGCGAATATTTCCAAGGCCGCGGAAAAAACGTGCAAATACAGCACCGCTCCCTCATGCACCACAAAAAATAACACCCGCGAATGTGTAGCTCAGCTGGATAGAGCAATCCCCTCCTAAGGGATAGGTCGTCGGTTCGAATCCGACCACGTTCGCCAAATTTTTCATTGGGTTATAAAGATAGCCCTCTTACTAATTTAGACGTACTACTAGTTATATTACTAGTTAATCAAATAATACTGCTTTTCGACCTAGCTTTGCCCCTGCTGATTTATGTCAAACAGGGGCGCAAATATGAATAAATTACATCGTGTTCTATCCTTCCTTAATCTCACCATCAGCAAATGTGTGTGGATTCACATAGCCAGGATAATCATCAGGCACGAACTCCGCAGGCTTGGTTTGAATAAGCTGTGTCAATGCCCAATCATGCGGATTTTCTGCGCGGTCAGGCAGTGGCTGCAAGGTGAAGCTGTTAAATGACAGTGCTGACTTGCCCGCCTTCCTTGCTTTTAGTGACACATACGAGCCAACAGTCACTGTGGCGTAATCACTGGTGTAATCAATGTTTAACGCTGTGATTTCATGATATTTAGCAGTTGCGCCTGTTTGTTCATCTTCAATTGCTTTTTCGATGTATTTCATAATTTACTCCTAGTTTAATAAAAGAAAACCGCACTCTTAAAAGTGCGGTTGTTAAAAGATCATCGAGTTAATACAAAATAACGCCCATTATCGTGCATTATTCGCTCTTCATCTGAGGTAAAATCTGCTATTGACAGCATTCTCGCTCTACGCACTGAGCGCATTTGTTTCGCACATAAACACCTTGCGCCTGCGAATCCCCCATTTTTATCTGACGCATCAAAATATCTAACACCTCCTTCAGTGCGATTTGTAAGGGGCGCATATAATCTTCCGCTGCTGTAATTGCCTATTTTAAGCCCTCTAACATAAACAATCTCTTCGCTTGATGCTGACACAAAAGTTACCCGTTGTTGTTCATCTAGCGTCGCTATACCATACCCCCATAACTTCGCAGAATGCACAGGATAACAACAATAAAGCTTAAAATTCCAAAATGGCGAGGGGATAAAATAAATACCTGATTGTGTATGATCACGAATACCCACGTTAAACCCACCATAAGTTTCGAAAACCATTTTCCGTCGACCATTAATATCATAGCGAAACCCAAAACCTGATTTAGTATCACTATGGGTATCTCCCATGAATTTCATAAAAATCAGGGGAGCACCCATTATTTTAGCAGCTTCAGCACTGTCCATATTCACTGTTGGAAATCCTAATGAGCCAATTTTTATATCGGGTGGTAGGCTCTTATTACTACGAAATTTTAGACTTTTGATAGGCTCACCAGATGTAATGCTAAATTCAAGAATATGGCTTAAATAATAACATGGCTCTGAAAGCGCTTTAATTCCATCAACAGATAAACTATATTCACTCATGAAATAAATCCTATATCAGGCAACTACAATAATTATTTTTGATAGAACCATTCTCTTATTTATTGGATCTACCCATGCGTATGTGCTGTTAGGTAATTCTTGCCCCGTATTATGGCCTCTATATGGTGCAAGTTTTAACTTATCCCCAACAATAGCAAAATAAAACAATTGAGTGCCTGCAAAATCATTACCAGGATAAGCAAGAGGCTCATCAACAATAAGAATCTCTCTGGGGGGTATGGCCCAGCTTAAAACCCAAATCAAGAGAAATAGTTTCATTTCCTTTTGGGAATGGGAAAGTTTTTCTAAATCGGAATATACCGCTGACAACACCGTTAACAGCAATCCCATTTTCCATCCCTCTGCTAGTTTTTACTTGAATACCATATCCAGCCATTTCGCCCTCTTTCTTCTCTCGTTTTAACGAGATATAAAAAAGCAGCCTGAAGGCGGCTGCTATTGTCAAACAAATTATCATTAGAAAAATTTTCCCAGAATAACACGCGGATTACCTTTTTCATCAAAGACAACTATCCTGTCATTATTCATTGATAAACCAATATTCTTTTCAGGGTTAGCACGGATCGAAACATGCCCCTGTTTAGAAACATTAAAACGGCCATTCCCAATACTTATCTCACCACCATCAAATTTAGCTCCTTGTACAACCCCCTTAGTAATAATATCTCCATTCATTGCAAGCATTGAACGCCCTTCATACTGCTGTACTGACATTAAATTAGTTACAGTACCATCCGACTTGTTCTTCACAATCCCGAATTTGTCGGCCATCACAATTACTTGGCTTTCAGCAGTGTTATTATCCGCTGATGCACCTAACGCAATCCCTGCAATGGCTTTTCGACCGCCTGCAATGGCTTCGGTTTTGAGGGTGTAGGTACTATTGACCTTACCTTCAAGCGTTGCAGTAGCTTTCTGTGCCGCGGTGATTTTGGCATTAATAGCTTTCTCTTTGCTATCAAGGCTGGCGCTTAATGCGCTCACTTTACTCGCCTGCGCTTGGTCTTTTTCTGTGACCGTGCGCTCAAGCGTGGTGATTTTTGCATTGGTGGCAGTAATTGCGGTATCTGTGTCTTCAGGTGCTGGCGACCAGTCGGTAGGCTTGTTTCCTAACTCCAATTTAACTTTGGATATGTTTATACTTTTCCCATTCAGATTTCTACTTCCTATGAGAATAAATGCTCGTTCTGAAGTAAAATCAGATGTAAAAGTCGCAAACCTTATAATATCCATATCACTACTAATAGATATTGGGTTAATGAATTGGTTTCTCCCGTCTTCCCTCATCAAGAATACATAGTCTAATATATCGTGGCCATCTTCTGACCAAGCTCTCATAGATAGGGTGTATTCTCTTCCTCTTACTACGCGAGTAGTTCTATATTTTACTGGAGTGGCGATTCCTGTTGGGTCAGAATCGGGATATGTGATTTTAATAATCCTGTCATACCTCTCTCCTATAACAGACACTTCACTCCGACCACCCCATATTGAGTATTCGCTGAAAACAGAATCCCTTAACAAATTCCGCCCACCGATACTAATATTATCAATTCGGCTTGACAACGAATGATAGTTTTCGGCTTGAGCCTCGTCCTTTTTGCTGACAGTATTGGCAAGCTCGGTAATTTGAGCTTCGACGGCTTGATCCTTGCTGTTAATATCAGATATTAACTGATTTACTCTCTCTGTCTGTGCTCTATCCTTTTCAGAAACGGAGCTTTCAATCCCAGTAATTTGAGATTTAATAGCGCGCTCCTTACTATCAAGGCTCGCGCTTAAATCAGCCACCCTGCTTGCTTGTGCCTTATCTTTCTCGGACACAGTCCGCTCAAGGGTAGTAATTTGGGCACTGGTTGCGGTGAAATCAGCATCGATATCCTCAGGCGCTAAAGACCAGTCAGTGGCGACCGTTCCACGCTCTACTTTCAGATCGTAAATGGTAAACCAATCACTACCGCTTGCACCTTGCACACCTATCAATATGTAGTATGAATCAGATGTTTCAGGCGCGGTGAATGTTATTTTGTAACTAGAGCGGAAACTAGCACTGGCATCGATGGTGTCTAACCTTGTATTCCTAGATAGCTCGTCATTCATCAAGTAAATGTAGTTCCACCGCGGAAATGTGGCCTGCCCCTTGAACGACAACGTGTAAGTTTCACCCTGAATAAGCGACATCTTTTTATGCTCGTTGGAGGTGTGAACCCCAATTGCTGAACCTTGGGCATCTGACGCTGCATCAACACGTATAATCGTTCTGTTAGAGTACTCCACCCTTCTCACTTTAGGAAAAAGCCGCCCCCAAGCGTTAAACCCAAATCTGAAGTCTGAGTTTCTTAGTAAGTTACGACCACCAACACTGAGGTTATCAAAGCGGCTCTCTAAGGAAGTAATACTTTCTGATGTTGCCTTATCTTTCTCAGCAATTGTCCGTCTTACACTATCAACCGCACTCTCGACACCTTGGATCTTGGTGTTTGCTGTTTCTACCAATTCGGCATTAGCTCTGTCACCTTCCGCACGAGCGGTTCTTTCGGCCTGCAACCCACTCAATGCCTCTCCCGCTCTGGCTGTAGCGTTCTCGATCAGCTTAGCTTGATTGTCGGTCTTGTCCTCGATGCGCTTGATTGCCGTTCCCCGCGCTTGTGCTTCTCTCTGTATCTCCTGAGCACGTGTTTGCGATTCTTTTTGAATGGCACGAATACGCGCTTGGCTTTCGCTTTGCAGCGCAGCAATTCGGTCGCGGGTTTCTTTCTCAATAGCGTCATCGGTAGATTGAAGCTGAGCAATCAACTCTTGCCCCAATTGGCTACGCGTAATTTGCCCTTCAAGCATTGTGACAATATTGTCAGGGTTGTGGTCAGATTGTCCCGTCACGTAAACCGGCTCACCGGTAGAGCCTTTGGTATCGCGTAAACGAACAAAGATATGGTACGTGTCAGATAGCTCGACATTGCCAATAGTGTAATCAGATTGTGGATAGGCTAAATCCACTAGCTTTTGCGCACGCTCAAAGTTGTCATGCTCTTTACTCGCCCACAACTCGGTCACATAGCCCAGAGTTGCAGTTTTCGGCAAATCCCAAGACAAGCTGATGGCGTAGAATTGCGGTACTGCAATGAGGTTCTTGATTGTCAAATCAATATCAAACGATTTTGTTGTCGGCTCGGAGTATTGCCCCGCTTGATTTTTTGCGCGAATAACGGCGGTGTAATGCCCATTCGGCAGCCCCTCAAATCGCAGGCTTAAATCTTTGACGTCAGTGTATGTACGATAGAGCTTTCCATCTCGATACAGCTTGATTTCATAGGTCACAATGCCCACAATGCTTGGCTGTTCCCAGGTCAAGACTATGCCATCAGGGGCGACAGATACAGCCACCTCACTCAATTTTTGCGGAGCCCCGGTGTACAAAGTCGTGCTGCGCGGCTCAAAGTGCGCACCATTGTCCACAATTTTTTCTTTCTGCGGCTCGTGTTGAAGGGCAGTAATGGTGTAAATACCGCCCTCATCTTCGCTAATTGCAATGGCTTTGTATAAGCCTTCTCGCACTTCAGCGGTTGATAATGACCAGGCATTATCTACCTGCAAGTTTTTTGGCACAGATTTTAAAGTTACAACTGCACCGTCAACGCTCGCAATGTCAGTAGACGCACTTTGGGCGTCAGCATTGATGTAGGACAAAGTAGACTTGCCATTGATAGTAATTTCGCGGTCAAGTGTGACTTTTTTGCCATCAACGGACACAATGCGCCCGCCAATAGTAGTGCCTGCATATTGGTTATCGGCAACTTTAATGATGTCGCCTGGCAAGTGCATCAACCCTTCTCGGCCAACTTTAAAGGTGATGGTCTCTTTCTCGAGCTTTTCAGTTTCAAGAATCCATTTGCCTAAGCGGTGCGCTTGCCCACGTGAAGTGCAGCCGAACGCAGTGACTTTCTTTACATTGAGCCCAAAGCGTCTGATTAGATTGTCATCAGCCACATACTCAATCTTGCGCTCATAAAAATCATGCGCATCTAGATATTCAACGTGAATGGCTGTATGGCGAGCTTTACCAGCACTAAAGCTGCGTTCAAAACTGCCCTCTACAACATTGGCGTTGGTATATACCCAAACAGGGTCAGCTGGGCGGTCTTGAATGGCGGTGAGCTGTTGGCCATTCCATACCGGCATGGCGCGGAATACGCTAGCAAGGTCATTAATCACCTCGTAGGCTTGACGCTGCTCGGTAATCCAACAGTTACACGTCATGCGCGGCTCATTACCACCAAAGCCATCAGGCACGCTCACATCACAGTATTGCGAAATGGCGTAAAGCGCCCATTTATCCACGCCAAACTCGCCTAAGCGGTTGCCCATGCCGTAACGAGCATTAGTCATGAGGTCATAGAACACCCACGCAGGGTTATTTGTCCACGCTAGTTTAAATGTACCATCCCATAAACCATCGTAGGTGCGCGCAATAGGGTCGTAGTTACTAGGCACTTTGACTTTGATGCCGTAGATTTCATAGTTGCGTTGTGGCAAGCCATTGAAGTAGTCACTATCAAACATCATGCCAACGACAGCAGTGTTTGGGTAAGTTAATTCAGTATCGATAACCTCGGTATAGCTTGCCCACAAGGTGGCATTTTGCAGTCGCTGACTTTTGCTGTCAGCATCAACGCGTGTAACTGTGATGTTGAATGGTGCTTTTGGTAAATCTGTCACAACAATTTGGCGTAAATATTGACTGCTATGCTTTCCGTCGAATGTGACAGGGTAAACTCTTTCACCCACCTGAACGCTTAAATCAACACGTGCGCCCACAGTATCGCCATTGTCTTTTTGTTCAAACAACGCTTTTACGCCAACGGTAATGCGCAGGCGAGTGATTTTATTATTGTTGACTGTACGAGTGATTGGATTGGCTTTTTTAATTCTACGCCAACACTCACCTCACTTTCAGACGCATTAAATCCACCCATTGCGGACTGGCTCGCTGTACCAATACGCCCGCGCGCCTTGAGGTTCTTAAAGTTATATTCGCCATCTGCGCTTTGAATAGGCGTTTTGTTCAAATAAACGGATTTCACGCCATCAACAAGGCCTTTGATTTCACCTTCTGAAATCACCTCAACAATTTTTACCCGCTGTTTTGAACGATTGTCATCGGGTTGCTCATACGGAGTATGTCCGCCGCCGCCACCTTTGCCCATGATTTACCTCTTAAAATAAACTATCGCCTTTACCAAATATGCCGCGGTTACCGGTATCAATATTAGCCGCCTGCTCAATTTCATCTTCCACATCGTAGGTTTCCAACCCTTGTGAAATCACCAATGACCCCACCATAATGCGCCCATAGGCCAGGGGAACCGGCCGGCCTTGCGCAACAAGATTGGATAAGTTAGAGAATGATGTAGACTGTTTCTTTTCTTTGCTGTCGCCAACGCCTGGCATGGCTGGTGGTTTCATTAGTATTTGAGAAACGCCACCCAATAACATTGACGCACCAAAGCCGCCAACCATTAAAGCGGTATTACTAGCCATAAGCCCTAATCCTAAAGGACCAAGTGCAAACGCCGCTCCGATTAAGGCAATGCCGGCAATTATTCCAAATGCACCACCACTTTTTGCACCTTTCAAAAGAGGCGTAACGTGAATAGTCATGCCGTCTTTGAGCTTGTGATAAATCTCTCTGAGACCTTCATACGTCAGATATTTGCTTCCTAACCGCACTTTGTACCAGCCCCGCTGCATTGCTTGACGTAGATTAGGAATTTGCACTATCAACGCCCTAATCGCCTCGGCAGTGTCTTTAACATTTAGTTCGAACTTATCGCCAAATCGTTTAAGATCGCCGTAAAATCTAACTGTAACCATCGCTTGTTTCTCCAAATGCTGTGCGTGTGTTTTAGCCAGTAGCCATCGTACAAGTCGCGCTTAGATAGCCTTTTCGGGCTATGGTGAATAACGTAGTTGTTGCCAAGATAGACTGCCGCATGATTTGGCACATCCGCACCGATTGTGATCAGAATGACATCACCAATTTGTGGCTTATCAACTTGATAAAACCCGCATTTCTCGATGTTCTCAAGATACAAAGTGCGGTTGTCATACCACCAATCATCCCACCGCTCAAAATCGGGTAAATCAAGGCCACTGAGCATATAAGCATCACGCACAATGCTGTAACAGTCTTGTTCGCCATGGATAAACTCACGCCCCGTTAACGGCGCGATATTGCGGTATTTGTGAATTTCGCCGTTACATACAACCCACCAATCAAGAGCAGATTGCACCTGCATTTGGCGGTCGGCCTCCGATAAAATCGGCTTGCCGTCGGGGTGAGAGTGAACCAGTGCCACTATGCCGTCGTATAATTGAGCTTTAAGCCAATCATCAGGGTGGATTTCAAAATAGTTTTCGCCGTCGTCTGCGATGTTTTCGCAAGGAAGGAATATTTTTTTATCCCCATCAAATACGACAAAGCCGCACATTTCGCGCGGCTCTTGTTGTTTTGAGTAATTTAATATTGTATCTTGTAGTTTCATAATATTTACTTATGTTTACTGATGTCCACTGATGAATAATGTTGACATCTATGAACCTTACCCTATATACTCTTAAGCAATCCACCCTGAAGCAGTAAGCCATTATCAACCATCCCGATGATGTGCCGAACCTCAGGGTTTTTTTCTATGTAGTGTCTAGGGCTAACACAATGGCAACAGCAATTCTTATTGACGGCGCCTATTTCATTAAGCGGATTCGTCACTTTGAACCAGATAATTACTATAATGCAGAACGTATAGCAGACATGGTTGTTCGCTGTGCGATGCTTCATTTAAAGGAAAAAAATAGCCATCGGAAATTGCAGTTATATCGTATTTTTTTCTATGACTGCCCGCCGTTAGAAAAGAAAATGCACTATCCTATATCTAAAAGGTCAACCGACTTTTCCAAATCTAATGAAGCTGTGTTTCGATTAGAACTCCACCAAAGATTGCTTAAAAAGCGCAAACTGGCTCTACGTTTAGGCGATCTGTCAAAAGAAGCCGAATGGGTAATAAAACCAGCGATTGTTCAACAAATTCTTAAGGGCGCTCGGGATCTCGCTCAATCACCGCTTACTGATGACGATGTTATTATTAATACTCGCCAAAAGGGTGTAGATATGAGAATAGGCATCGATATAACCACTCTCTCGTTAAAGAAACAGGTAGACCAAATAGTTCTAATCGCTGGGGATTCAGACTTTGTCCCCGCAGCAAAACTTGCTAGACGAGAAGGCGTAGATTTTATTCTGGACCCTATTAGACAGAACATTCCCTCTCAATTAAATGAACATATTGATGGGCTGCGTAGCACATACATACCTAAGAAAGACAAAAAACTGGAGAATAAAAATAAGACACTACCCCAATCTATTAATGCTCGGGAATCCGCCAAAGTTAGCAGTGTTGTTGCGTAACCTGCACCCTGTTGAGCAGTGGCTGCACATGTCCTTTTTCGGGTCATCGGTCGGCTGGTCTTTCTCGTCCGCCACTGGGCCACCGGTATAACCGCACTCGACACCTCGATAAATCCAAGGGCAAGTGTCAGCAGTCATCACACGAGCTGGCAGCAATATGTTATCTGTTTCCGTCGGTAGCGATAACGTAAATGTGGCTGTTTCTGCCTTGAGTGATGTGAGTTGCTCAATTAGATAAATGCTAACCAACTCCTGCGTAGGGTCAGCGCGCTTGTTACCGCCATGGAAGTTTACTGCATCAAGGTAGTGCATATAGACTTGGCGACGGCGCACTATTGCGCCTATACCCTCATCAAATTGGCTAGCAATGCCAGTGATTAACCCGAATAAATTAGCGAGTGTTAAGGTTGGCCGATTACTTGGCCCTTGCCCTGAAAGCTCAAATCCAGTGACTTGGATAGGATAAGGCTGGTACTCCTCACCTTTCCAAATAATCGGCTTTCTTAACTCGTTTGTACCGTTATAGAATCGGTAAATCTCGCCCTGCTTGCCCTTTGAGTTAAACAGTCCGCGCATATCAATTTCGTATAAATCCAATAGCGCATTCTGCTCAATCTTGGATAGCTCGAGTTTGTATTCTGTTGATATGGTTTGTGGCATGAATTTTCCTTTTTTGCGATCACGATCGTGCAATCACTCAAACACTAGATACAAAAAAGCCCCCATTTGGTAGGCTCACATCGAACCAACCAAAGGAGGCTTTATGACTTTTAAACAATACTTATTTGCTACTTTGCCAGGTAATCTCCCTAACGAAGTATGGCATGCAATAACTACCCATCAGCTAGACCGGTGCAGTGAAGCTGAAAGGCAGTTTGTTGAAGAGTTAATCAGGGATTACTATGTCAAATATCCCATGTAACTAGGTTATCTGCCTACACATATGTAGGCTTTTCAAGTTTATTTGGCTTATTTTTATCTACAAGCTCACGAAAGAAAGGCAGTGAGCTTTTTATGTAGCGTTCACAAACATTATAGTTAAACTGTAAACTTCTTAGCTGACGCGTTTCTACGAGTTTGAAGATTCGTAACGTATGGTATACCGATTCGTTCAACCGAGTTATGGCAAGCCACATATTGATAAGGTGTTTTTCTTGGTCAGGCGTTAGCAATACCTGTTTAGGTTCTGACTTATCAATCAACTCACCTTCGAGGATAATTTTGTGGCAGTAGGCAACCGCTTTTGGCAAATCATCTTTGTCTATGTCCTCAATGCTTTCTACGTTCATGTATTGATGAACGAGATTGTAAGCATCGGAGTAGATCAAGCCTTTCTTGCTCACTAGCATATTGACAGCATTGCGTAGGCCAGTGCGATCATCTACGGTAGTTTGTGTTTTTTCGTATTTGCCTGTTTTGCGAATTTGAGGTAGCACTTCATTAAATACCCAGTTTTGAAACTCTACCGCTTCGGCTTTGCGTGATTTAAAAATGATCCGATATAAGTTTGGCTCATTAATGAATGTCAGCTCTTGTTTCCCGCCGTTTGTAAGGGTGTAGATACTATCTACTCCCTTTGGGTCCAGAACTTTAGCTGCAAGATCTCGCGAGTTTTTAATGCCAAACACATCGCATACATCCTTCAAGCAAAAGTGCGGTTGTTCATTAATTAATTCGGCACGAACGATATTAGATTTAAAGTTGAAGGTTTGAAGTTGGGTCTGATTAGTCATGATGACTTTCCTCTGTTAGTTATTTCGATTATCCACCTGTTTCGACATTAGGTGGTCGGGAGGTTCGAAAGCCCACTAACAGAAAGGCTGGAGTTATTCCCCTTTCGGGTATTGTATTCCTCACCCTCCCGACATTGAGAGATTTTTGCCCTACAATTCTTTTGGAAAGAAAGGAGTTATGAATTTCAGGCATAAAAAAACCGCTATGCTATCGGGTGCGGGTCGCCGCTGTCAGTTAAGGTTTCGACACCTTGAAGTTAAATATAGAAGAGTTAGGGCGACTTGTCAACAAAAAGCCTGCTTTGGCAGGCTTATGCTTATTTCTCAAATGTACTTGGTAAGTATTTTGAGTGCTTCTCTTTTAAATATTCTCTAGCAGTCTCTTTTGTTGCATCAAAGTCCAACTGCCGCTTAAAGAAGTTAATTCTTGTTTTTGCATTATTTAACACTTCAGCCCACTTCATAATATAAATTTTTAAATTCAGCCTCTCTAGGTCCTGTATCAACCCCCTGACTTTGTTATTCTGAGAAGCTTCATTTTCAGCATAACTATTAAATTCATTTGATACTGCAATAAATGTCCATGATGTCTTTTGTTTATCAAATCGATCTTCTTCAGCTATAGCATATGCATATTTTTTAATTTGGGTGATAACCTCATCGTCTATTTTCTGAGATGGCCTCTTCAGTTCAACAATCAGATAATCAGTATAGCCTTCTCTAGGTGATCTTGCTTTATGGAATAATAAGTCCACACGGCCTTTTTTCCCATCTGACATCAATACTGGCTTTGCTATATCAGCATCTTTATCATAATAATCTAGTTTCTCTCTATGCTTCTCTAATATTTCATTTAGATAGTTTTCACTTCCCGAGAATTGAAAATCCTCAGAAAAAACCCAAGTTTCCTTTCTAAAATCTTATGTAGCTGGTCTCGTTCCAGAAGAGCTTTCTTGTTGTTTCTATCAAAAAGCAGTTCTTCTAGACCTCTTATTAAATTTAATCTATCAGCAACAACTTTAGATGCCTTAATAATGGATGAAAGAGTTGTGTTATCAAGTAACCTACTTAGCGTTTCTCTATCCTCTCCACTTAAATTTAAAACTTCTGTTAGAATCTTTTCCATTGACTCAGGATTGTCTTTTAAAGCCTGAGAAATGAGCTTAAATGTAAGTTGTTTGTTTCTATATCGCTAGTTTTGAACTTAGGCAAGTTATCCTCAACCTGAGTCGCAACAATATCAAACACCTGACGCTCAGCGATTTCAATATCTGTTATCGCTTTTGAAGTATCGTATGGATATATCCCCTCGTCTATCCAGTTCTGGAGTCTTTTAGCATCATCTTCAGCTTTTTTCTTTCTGAAATATTCATTCAGTTTATCAATAGAATGGTCGATTAATTCCTTGCCTTTATCATCTAAGTCTATTATTCCCATTCCATTAGCAATATTAAGTTCATTAATGATCTGGCTTGCAAGATAAACAGAGTATGTATAGCCAGCACGTCTAATACGTTGCTGAACATTGTGCTCACATAAGCAAGAAAAATCATCTTTACATAAGAAAAAGTCAGACTCTCCCTTAGTCTTCCATATAATCAGCTTTATCTTACCAAGGTCACCATCAAGCATGATTGTGTCATCAAGTTCAATTAGTACAGACGGATCAATCTTTTCTCCATTAACTCTAATTTCTACCTGCGAATATTGATACAGATAACCTGCAAAGATGTGGGTTAGCCTATTTATCAATTTTTCTTTTGATAAGGAATCAACCTTGCTCTCAATGTTCTCAATGGTAACTAAAGTCCCCGTTTTCACCCCTGAAACTGGACTCTCATCAGTGATATCAACGGAGTCCAAGGAGTCCTTATTAGAAGTAATGCTAAATTTCTTTAAAGACTTGCCTTCCTTGTAAGTAGACTCCCATGTAATTTTTTGTCCTAAGGCAAATCCTTTAAAACGACCTTCACCTTTTTGTCCGTGAAGCCCCCTCCCCTGTGCACTTTTAGGGGAGTTTTGCTTCCATGAGCCGCCCAATGTTCCGAAAGAGTCATGGGCCAACTGGTGCTCTATCCCAACCCCATCATCTTTGATGGTGATTTTGTCTATACCTTCTAAATCATTTTTATAAATATGAATATCAATAACGTTGGCATCTGCATCCAAGCTATTCCATATCAATTCAGACACCCCTTCATATACTGAGGTGTTAGCTAACCGTTGCAAATGGTCTATCTTCGTTTGAATGTTTATCTGCATATCTAGGAGATTCTTGTGCTCAAAAATGATGCTCATATTATATTCCATTTTATTTTAGATAGGTATGCCGCTATGGATGAATTTGTGACTTGACTCATATTCCAGGCAATAAAAAACCCCGACTAGCGGGGTTGATAGCTAAAGGTAGTTTGTTAAATAGCTAACTTGGAACTACATCACCTCTTCAAACTCACAGTTAAATTCTGTATGTGTTCTACCCATACTAGCGGTCCACTTGGTGCAAACAACTTTCACCGCTTTGCCCAAAAATGGATCGTTATACAAAAACGCCTCAACCCCCGCGCAATCAGAAAAAAAGCGGTCGACTTGAAACCGCTCTTCATTTTTGACCTTTACAACTACGGGATAAGATCGCAAAA
The DNA here is from genome assembly GCF_014884965.1 of Spirabiliibacterium mucosae. GTDB lineage: Bacteria > Pseudomonadota > Gammaproteobacteria > Enterobacterales > Pasteurellaceae > Spirabiliibacterium > Spirabiliibacterium mucosae. Next base: position 62,647 of record NZ_JABTBO010000008.1, read on the forward strand.
GATTGTTTATGCCCTTGCGTTGACGTTGTTGATAGCCGTCACCGAATTGCACCTTATTAACACGAGGCTCACTGTTTATTGTGAGTGATGGTCTTACACAGAAAGGGAATGTTTTCATAATTACTCCAAAAAAATGCCAGCTAGTTAAGCTGGCATCTCTAGGGTTATATAGTTATTTAATGTCACAAGATTGCTTGATGACGCTTATGAAGTCATTCATATCATCCTGGAGCTTCTTTGCTAACCCACTAGAGTCTTTGAACTCTAACTCTTTACATCTTTCGTTAATTCCGCCCATGACGTTTTCCAAACTTTTCCCTAAAACTTCTCTCTGCTCTTTAGTTAAAACAGCTAAAAGTGCAGTGAGAATGCTTCTGTTGTTTGTCGAAACAATAAAATTGTTTATATCCATTATTTCCTCCTTTATTTGAATGCTCCGCCACTCCTAAAATCATTTATTTGATTTTTTCTGTAGCGTTCATCCGCTATTCTATCCATTTGCTTTATTAACTCAACAGTGATTTCTAACTGTCCATCTTTCTCTTTCGATGTGACCTGTCCTGTCGCTGGCTCTCCGTTATTAATAACGTTTACCTTTATATCACCACGACTGGCGACTGACCGTATTTTCGGTATATTAGGAATTGCCACCCCACCACCATTCGCAAAACTTCGACCGTAGTTCAAGCTATTGAGATAATCCAGTCCTAGCCGTGCGGTCGCCTCTTTGGTAAAGACATATTCCCCCTTATGCACTACGCCAGCGGGGGTATATTTACCACCATGCCCCGTATAGCCACCGGTGGCATAACTTCCCATGAAGGACATATCAAAACCCATTGCTTTGCCACCAGCTTTTATGGCCTCAAATATCATCATCTTGATAATCATACGCTGAATATCTTTGATGATTGAGGTCGCAAAATCCCTAAAATCCGCTTTCCCCGTCATCACAAAATCAGTAAGCGCATCAGTCATTCCATTAATGGCGTTCGAGGTGATGTTTTCAACGTTGCCCATAACGTCGGTAACGCTATCACCAAAATCATGCAATCCTTTAGTTAATCCATTCAATGGATCTGATTTGTCTGCATTTGCAAGCCACTTACTCCACTCTTCTTTTTGAATCGCTTGGTTAGCTTGTGTATCGGTTAGACGCCCCAGAGAATGTAGATTTTGAATCTCACTAACATTCTCTTGATACTTACGATTAGCGGCTAATTTGGCATCGTATTTTTCTGCCAATGCCCATCGCTCTTTATTAAACCTCTCTTCAATTTGAAGTTTCGCTTCGGCTGACTCTTGCGCATTAACTACACCTTTTTGCTCAAACTCTTTCAACTTGGCAAAGGTGCGCTGATAATCTAACTCAATCTCGGTGAGAGAGTCTGCATTACTACGCTTTATCTCATCAAAAAAGGTAAGCCAGTTTTTCTTGGATCGTGCTTACTTCCTTTTGACGATTTTCCTTTTTCGAATGAATGTCAGCCTCAAGACTTCGTTGATAAGCCCGGCTCAACTGCTCAATATCGTAATCAGAATAACCTTTTTTATTTGCTTGCTCTTTTAGGTTAGCCTTATAATCTTCAACGCGGTATTTAATGCGATCTGCATCAGTCTTAGCACCATTTATTTTGGCTTGACGGTTTAACCGTTCAACTTCTTTTGCTGCACCAGCTGACAAGGAGAATTGATTTAACCCATTCATGCCTATTACCGCACTTACAGCAGCACCTGCTAGTTGAAGCGTTGCAGCAGTTAATGCTTTGATATTTGGCGTCAATTCCAACACATTGCTGTTCACATCAAGGATTTTTAGCGCAAATTCTTGTAGCTCTGGCGAAAGATTGGTAACCGCAGTACTCGCTCCACCTAATGCATTGAGCAAATCCCGCTGAACAATATTCGCATGCTCTTGTGTTAATGTGTTCAGTTTTTTCTGCGATTCCTTTAGCTTATCCTGAGCTTGTTTTACATCTTTGTACGCCTGCGCCTCTTTCGCTTTTGCTTCACGAATTTCAGCTGAGGATTTTGGAACAATGCTAGAAACGCCATAGAAAGCATCAACAATTACATCCGAAGTTTCTGCTGCTGCGCGTTTTGCTTTTTCATATTCCGCAGTGAGTTTTTTAAGCTCTTCTTCCTGCACTCGAATAGATTCTGTAAGTAATGTGGCGTTCGCATCAGCCTCTTGAGTGGTCATTTTAGCTAACGCATCTGCTGTAACATCAATCGAATCAGCTAATTCTAACGTTTTGCGCTTCGCCTCTTCTGAAGACTGAATAAACTCATAAATCGCAGATATAGCAAATCCTGCCCCTATTGCCAGCGCACCCCACGGGCCACCTACCATTGCCAGTGCTTTACCTGCAATACTCGCAGATTTTGTAGCCACCGCAAGGCGTTCGGTAGCTGCTGTTTGTGCATTGATTAACGCAGTTTCGCGAGCAGTTTGTGCTTGTAATTCAGTTGAAAGCAATACCCTTGCTTGCTCGGTTTTAGCGAGGTTCATCTGTACAGTTAGGTTAGCAATGTAGGCTTGAGTTGCCTTTAACTCTGTTGCAATCTTACCTTGTTCAGCCTTAATACTACCTACTAATGCACCGGCTCTTTGCCGTTCAGCTGCGGCAGAAGCTAATGTGGCGTGGATATATTGTACGAGTTTAACACCACCAAGTGCGCCACCAACACCGACGACTAACGGAATAATATGCTCTAAATTGCGAGCAAGAAGATCGATACCGCTTGCCAATCCCCGTGCGGCATTTAGGCTATCACTGGTTTCACCCACCCATTTTGTTGTAGCTGTCTTCAAGTTTTCAAAAGCAGCGGAAACCGTCAATACACGAGTTGAGAAATCTTTATCTACACTGGCTTTGGCTTTCTCAAGTGCTGGGATAATCACGTCCATTGTGAGATTGCCAGCGTTGGCCATGTTGCGCAGTTCACCTGTTGTTACACCTAATCCACGTGCAATTGCCATCGCAAGCCCTGGTGTTTGTTCCATTACGGAGTTAAACTCTTGCCCACGAAATACACCACTGGCTAATGACTGCCCGAATTGCATTAACGCTGCTTGTGCTGATGCTGCACTTGCACCTGAAACCGCCACCGCTTTAGATACCGTTTCAGTAAGGCTTGCCACCTGTGATTGACTAATGCCTAATGTTTTAGCGTTTTGTGCAAATCGCTGATAAACTTCAGCAGTCGCATTCACAGCCTGATTGGTGCGTGTTGAAATAGCAAACACTGATTCCATCGCCCTCGCACTTTCAACCGACGAGGAGCTTACCAAGCGTATACGGTTGCCAATTTCAGTGTAAGCGTCTGCATATTGAACTAATGCTTTCACACCTGTGGTTGCAATGCCAGCAAAAAAGCCCTTCCTTGCCCACTTATTTGTGCTGTTTAACGAGTTGGCCGCATTTTCTATATTTTTTAAATAGCCCTGCGTTCTATCCGCAAATCGCCTCATGTTATGCTCTGCCTTAACTAGCCCATTTTGAAACTCTGTACTATTCAAGCCAAGCTTGATCGCCAAATCGCCTAATGACGCCATAAAATTGCTCCCATAAAAAAAGGCTGCGCAGATGCACAGCCTTATATCAACACGATGTAATGCTTTATTTTTCCCACCATTTATGGCGAACTGTCTCTTTTTCCAATTTCCATTTTGAATAAAAATGTGCCCCTAATAGCCAAAACATCACCAAAAGCACAGGGGTGGACACTACTAGGCCCTTTATAACTGGGTAATTAATAGGCACCATCGCTCCCAGTGCGAGCCCTGACAAGGCCAAAAGAAAGATGGCAACCATAACCCCAAATACCCTTAAACTAAGGAGAAATCCTAAAAAGATGTATTCCATATCCCACCTCGCATTGATATTGATATTTATATTTCTACTCTATCAAAACGCGGTCAAAACTCAAGAGAAATCGGTGGGCACACTATCTGTTAGCCAAGAAATCCTCGCTACCATCATCATGCTCATCATCAACTACGCTTTGCTCTTGAAAAAACGGCATAAAGTCGGATAACTTCGATCTACCTTTTTTAGGATCTGAATTAACCATTGCCAATAAGTGTGTAATTTGTGCAGTACGATAATCTTCGCGCCATAGCCCGAAAGGTTGTTCTTGGTAAAACGCTTGGTATTCAAGAAAGTGACTTTCGGGCATATTCTCAATCTCTTCTAGCGTTTTTCCCAACGCTAATGAGAGTGTTATTTGGAATTTTCGGCGCTCGGTAAGTTTTTTTTCAGCATTCTCGCTCAGGACTTTATTAATTGCGCCCATTACTGAGCCGTCTAGCGAGCGGATTTGATCCAAATCGTTCTGATTCTCTGGGTCAAACAATCGGTTCCCTTGTTCATCACATAGCCGCTGTGCGATAGACCGCGCTAATTTATATGGGTCATAAACGTTGCGTAACTGCATAGTTAACGCTAGTTCATCTTCCATATCCAATTCAATCCCCTGAACTTGCGCGATTTTAATCAACTCTGCGCGCTGACCGTAAAGTTCTTTATTTGCCTCACCTACGCTCAGCTCACGCAAAAAGTATTGCTCACCTTGGATTTCCACTGGCGTTAATTTAGGCTTAATCATCAATAGCGTTTCACGTGTACCTTGTTTCATGTTTTTGTCCTTACAAAAATAGAAAACGGCCCATTAGAGCCGTTTATAGTCAAAATATAATTTAAGCTGGCAATAAGTAATCCCGTTTGGATTGCTTAATCGTAACGCCACTTTCAAACTTACCTTTCACTTCACCACTGATATTCGCTCCCGTTTGGATAAACCCTGTGCCGTAAAGTGAACCCTGGTCGTTTTTAAATACAATCAAATAAGGGAAGGTTTCTTTGCCATAGAATTTTTTGCGTAAATCTGATTGCATCTCGGTAGCTGGCACAAAGAAGAAAGTCAGTTTTAACGAACCAAATTCAATATCACCTGGTTCGGTTTCTGTGCCTTCACTGCACATTGTGGTAACGTCCTCCTCACTCAAGGTGTCACCGTCTTTTTCAATGTTTTTCACCGCACAGAAGTTACCAGACCAGATTACTCGACGTGCTTTGGCATCCGTAAATACTGTTGGGCGGTCTTGTTCCGACCAGTCAACTTCATCTGCTAGTGTAATGACATTTGTCTTAACATCTTTAACAGGGTAATAGCCATCTAAAGCCCCCAGCCCTGAAATTAAAATCAGATCGCCTTTCTTATAGCCACTATCCGCAATCGTAATTTTAGCATTTGGGGTCACCTCACAGGCTGTAATGCTTTTTTCAGCCTCTACCCCTTTGCCTAAATAAAGTTTTGTGCCTTGAAAAGGCGTTGTTTTTGCCATGATATTAACTCCTTAATAATGAATTTGATATTGCAGGCTCGCAATTAACCAAGTACGCTTTTGAGCATCTTGATCATATTGGTAACCCATTAAATACATCTCATTTAAACAATTTAATTGCTCCTGTTCGAATGCATGGTCCAAATGGTTGGCAATTTTCTCCGCCAGCTCATCAAGTGGTGCTTCGCCAACCGATGAGCGCTGATAAATCACTACGCTTAAAACTGCTTGCCATTCACTGTCACACAGACTTTCCTCACTGGCTTGCGCTTCATCAATGATGACTGCAATTGTCAGCGGTGTGTTGTCAAGGTCGATAAACGGCGGTCGCCCTGCGAAAACTTGCCCATCAATGCCAAGCGTTTCAAGTTGTTGTGCAACCTGCTCACGGATTTTTTTGTGTATTAACATTGTCGCCTCATACTTTAAATACCGATGATAGTCGGCTTTCTAACTCACGTTTTACATCTTCAGGGTAGGTTGCTAACGCCTTACGATAAGCATTTTTCAGCTTGTCGCGCAGTGGAATTTTGACCACATCAATGGAATAGCGCGCACGCCCTGCACGTTGCATAATATGCGTGCGGCCATTCTTTAATGTTTGAACAAACCCGCGTTTAACAGCAAACTTGCCTACCATGATGCCACCTTGCCCCACCCAAACGCGGTTACGCTTGCTTTCCAGTACGCGGATCAGCGGCATAGGTTTGAGATTAACCCGCATTTGCGCTGTTAAACGGCTTGCGGTAGCACGCTCGCCTTTGCGTTGACGTGTCCGCCCACGCAATGTTTTCACGTTCACACCGAGGTCTTTCGCCACCGTTTTTGTCGCCTCTTGCTTGGCTTTTTTCGCCAAGGTGTTGATTGACTTGGCGGCGGCTTTATTGACCTTTGTGGTCATGGTTTTCATATTTCGTTGAATTTGACGCAAGTCTTGTTCAATGCTCATAACTACTCCAAATGCAGAATAATGAGTTGGTCTTGATATTCCACCACTTTAACGACAAATTGCTTATCACCCTGTGTGGCTAAGTGCCCCACCTGTGGGCGATAACCACTCGCTTTGAACAGTGTCAGCGTGCGCTTTGTACCGTTTACGCGGTATTCTTCGTGGTATTGTACGATCCCCTCGAACAAGTGAGGGGATTCATCAAACACCGCAGGGTATTCCTCGCCACCAATCTGCCAAGGCGACATCATAGTGTCCGATATAACAACGTCCGCATGTGCTAACGCTTCATCAAATGGGCTAGGCATTGATTTTTACATCAACCGTTGTAGATGATGTCCCCGAAGCAGCCCAAGCAATACCAAGTCGTTTATTGCTGGCTTGTGTTTTAGTTGCACCATCAGTGTCAGACCAATAAAGCACATCACCTTGTTTGATATCATCAGACTGTTTGGCTTTAACATTCCAAACACCATGTACAATACCTGTACCAATAGCCTTGTTGTCTACGTCGGTTACTGCAATTGCGATCAAATCATTTAGCACAACGACATCACCACTTTTTACCGCTTTGGTGGCGGTGAAATCAATTGTTTGACCATCTTGAATATAATTTTTAGCCATAATTAGCTCCTTATTTTGAATTACCACCAGCGGATAGCATTAATAAACGCCGCTGCTGAAAAGATAAAAGCGATAAGCAAAATCCCCCACATAAAGCGGTTGATGTTTTTTGATTTATCCATCATCGATAACATTTTGCGAATCTCCTTTGCTATGTTAAAATTCACTTAATTCGTTTCCTCTTTGTATGGAAAAGTTGGAAATGAAAAACCCCAGTCACTGCAAATAACTGGGGTTTCTCGTTTTTGAGAATTAACCACCCTAAATAAACACTTTTAGAAAGAAAGACAATCCAATTAAAAGGATTCCGACAGCCGCAATGATTGCGGATAAGGCGTAACGTTTGCCTACAATACCTGCGTCAATCTCGTTCATTTTTCCCTCTACCTTTACTTGATGTTTTGGGTTATACTTGATCACAATTATTTAATCCTTCTATATCAAGGTTTAAATAAGAAAACCCCAACTATTAACGGTAGCTGGGGTTTTCTCGTTTGTGGCTGTTGTTACTGATTAGTAACTCGTACAATGCCTCGGTGATCGAGTACATTCACGCCTGCATCAATGCGCACTTTGGTGGTTACACCATCCACAGTGAAGCCTGTTTGTTGGTCAATGAACGGGGTTTCCACGCCATTCAAATAGCTCACCTCAATAGCCTCTTTGTTGATCAAGTACCAAATCTTCTCGTTCGCTGCTTGTAAGCGTTGAGATTTCACAACCGGTACTACATCACGCAATGGGTTGATGATGCCAGAGTTAATATCAGCACCCTCTACAGAGCTTGACCCGATAACTTGTTTTGCTTTGGTGTAAAGCGATGTCGGAGCCAACATTAAATCAGGCTCGATGGCCAATTGTTTACCATCAAAGGATTTTTGCGCATTCATCAACTGGATTGCTTTGTCGATGGTGGTAATATCAATGTGTCCGTTTGTTACGGTATTTTTGTGATCTGACGCATACAACTTCTTGCCGTCGTATGCCATAGTTGGGTCGCCAGTTAATTGTGCAAATACCAAATCAGCAATGGTTGCGCGTGCAGCTTGGCCTAACTTATAAGGCACTTGGGTGAGCATATGCATGTCGTCATTGATAATTAATTGACGGGTTAGGCTGAATAGACCACCGTAGGTCGCCAGCGATACGTGCGTACCGGTATCACCAAGGGTCACATAGGTGTATTCGGCTCCTTCACGCACCTGTGGCAAGGTATCAAAGCCACCTAAGCCCACACGATAGGCAGGTCGGAAGTCGGTGAGCGAGCCTTTGTGAGTCCATTGCTCAAAATTCTCTGTACTTTCTGCCCAACCCTTCAATACAGATTTGTGCGCAACATCAATCAAGATTTGGCCAAAATCACTTGTGGAATGAGTAAACGCCAAGCCGACCATTTGCATTGGGTTAAGCGTAGAGATACCAACACCCCGGTCAGCCAATGACGCACGCGCTAATTCACGCAATGTCATGTTGTTGTAGGCATTGCCCTGCTCTGCGGTTTCAAAGCCTGCACGAGCCAACAAAGAGGCTTTCACACTGTCACCAACGATGTTACCGTTTGACACATACACCGCTGTTGAAACACTTGGAGTTGTACCTTTGCCTAATTCGGCAAGGAGTTTGTCTTTTGCTTGCTCTGCTGTCATTGAAATGTCCCCTAGACATTCGATTTGAAGTGAATCATATTTACCGTTGAATGGCGCAAACACTGCTTTGATGCTCTCGACACGTTGTTTTTGCGCTGCAAGTACGTCGCCTGTTTTTTTAGCTTCTGGAGCTTTTACAGTTTCCGCTTTTGCTTGTGGTTTTTCGGCCGGAGTTTCAACAGTAACCGCTGTCGGTTGCTCCGTTACCTTATCTTTCATATCTTTAGGCATATTTTTATATTCCTCTAGTTTCTTAGATTTAAGTGAAGCCATCACCGACATTGGTTCGGCTAATTGATCTGCAAATCCATGCTCAACACATTCGCGTGCTGTGAGCCATGTTTCTGCACTTAGCATCTCTGCTAATTCTTCGGCGCTTTTGCCAGTTTTGCTGACATAAGCTGTAGTAAGTGTATTTTCCACGGTGTCCAACAAATCGGCATATTTACGTAAGTCGTTGGCATCGCCACCTTGAATGCCCCACGGTTTGTGGATCATCATCATTGTGTTTTCTGGCATGATGACCGTATCACCCGCCATCGCAATAACACTGGCCATAGATGCAGCAAGACCGTCAATGTAGACGGTCTTTTTCGCTGAATGATTTTTTAACAGGTTGTATATCGCCATCCCATCAAATACATCGCCGCCAGGTGAGTGAATATGCAAATCAATGTTCTGCACCTCCCCCAGTGCCTTTAAATCGTCTCTGAATTCCTTGGCTGTTACTCCCCAATCACCAATCTCATCGTAAAGCGTAATCTCTGCACTGGCATTTGCCTTTGCATTAATGCGATACCATGTTTTATTCATTGTCTTTTTCTGACTGTTCGAGTTTTTGCTCACTTGAAACTCCTTGCGTATTAGTTAAATCAGTATCGAACTTCAGCCCGAGCTTGCGGTTTTCTTCCACTTCTGCTGCACGCCGGCGTTTAATTTCGGCTGGATTGTTGCCACTGGCACGAATGGCTTCACTCTCCGTTGATAGTCCGCCAATAATACGCTTGCGCCATGCCTCTGCCTCTTTGACGGGGTCAATCCACGGCATCACTGGGCCTGAGTAAACCGCATTAAATAGGGTGTCTTGATCAAGCTCGCGAGGCACCTTAATTTCGCCGCTAACAATCGCTATGCGCAGCCACTCACGATACATCGGGCGTGTAATGCGAGCCACAAAGCAATCCTGAAGCACCGCATATCCCTCAAAACTCTCGACCAATTCTTGGCGTTGAGATGAATATGTGCCGTTGTAATCCCTGGCAATACTGGAATAACTCGAGCGTGTACCCGCTGCAATGGTGCGCAATTGACCATTGCGAAAGCTCTCAAGCCCTGTGTTTGGACGATTAGAGTTCACCAGCCCAATATCTTCACCGGGTTTTAAGTCATCAATGACCGTGCCAGGTGCGATAGAAAATTCACGCTTTTCTTTCTCAATAAGTGCATCATCATAGAATTGCGGATCGCCTTTCTTGATGTACATTGTCATGGCTGCTGCAATACGTGCAGCCACTCGCTCTGATTCCTCATAATCTTTTAAATCAGATAAGCGAACAATGACACCGTGTAACATACTCACGCCACGTAGTTGGTGTAACCGCTTAGTGAACGCCAAATGCAACATATTCTCCGCATCAACACGTTTAACTTTGCTTTGCAATGCATTTGATTCTTGTGGGTTGTGCAAATAGACCTGATAACCCGTCGGACGACGCCAGGCATTGAGATAAATCCCCTGAACCAGTGTATCGCCCTCGTTCGTCATCGGAATAAAGTCAGGCTCTAATGCTTCCACCGCAAACGGAATTGAGGTGGCGTAATCAAGCCCCACAACTTTCCCCTTCACCAACTGCACAAAAACTTCTCCATCACGCAACCATGTGCGAAGTAACATGCGCTCTAATTGCGGTTTGGTGAATCGTCCTGTTACGTCTGGCGATACGGCCCATTCTGCCCATTTGGCGCGAATCTCTTTCGCCAATTTTTCATGCACACTGCCTTGTCTGTCTAGCGGTTGCGGCTCAACATATATACCTTTCGAGCCAATAATTCGCTCTTCCATTTTGTCGAGAATGCCAATCACAAGATCATGATTTTGGTCTAAAGCGCGAGCCTGTTCTCGCAATGACTGACTGCTTTGTTGAACAGATGTATTCGCTCCCATAGATTCACGTGTCGCTTTATGGATTCGTGATGGCATCGCCGCTTCGTAGGCATTAAACATATATCTACTCTTGCTGCGGCTGGCCGCCCACCCTGGCGAAATAGCCTTAATTGTTCTTTCTACGAAATTCATTCAAACCTCGCCAATTTGTATTGCGGCATGCCACGGGTGCGCAACAGGGCATTTTGCAACTCATTGATGCGCCCTTGCCAAAAATTCATACCTTTGCGGATTTCTGACAGCGATTCATAACTCACCGTGCGGCCATTGAATGACACTGTTTTGCCCTTGAGTACGGCAATTTCAGCGTTGCGATAATGCTCTAGCATTTCTTTTGCGCGATCTAATTCACTCATAACCATCCCTTTTTACTTGCTCCAAGCCAGTCATTGACCGGCTTAGGTTGTGATTGTTTCTGCGCTGTAACACGTTCTGGCACAATTGGGGGTTGTGTTTCACTTTGGCTTCCCTCACGGACAATGTCAGGGTTAATATCGGCTAATTTTGCCCACGATGGCACCATCTTTTCATCATCCCAACGAATGCGTTCGTACCCTCTTAAAATGGCCACCGCATGGCAATAACAAAACAAGTCAAAGGCCTCATTGTTTCCCTTACCAGGCTTACGCCATTTACCATCTGCGCCACGCTCTTCATAGGTCAATTCCTCAAAAAACCATTCGCCGAGCCATTTAGGGAAGTGGATATAGTTAGCCCCCTCCGTTGGTCGATTAAGCGCGTTGTGAATGCGATCTTTGAGTTGATCTGTTTGCAATAAATACAACGGCACATCGCCCCGTGCAGCGGCGTGACGGTCGCTACGATGAGTGTTATTTGGGTAGGTTTTTGTGATCAGCTTTTGCCGCTTTGTACTATCACCTTTAACCAAATACACCCGCTTGCCGTAGCCATCTCGCCGACACTGACGCCAAAACTTATAGGCGTTGTCGGTTACTCCGTCCTCGCCGCCGCTATCCACTGCCATTGCCAGAATGGGCATGTAACGATGCTCATAGTCTGCGAGTCGATAACGTTTCTCTAGGACATCTGAGATAAGCAAGTCCCAGTCTTCGGAGTAGGAAGAAGGATCGATGGGTAAACATTCCCCGTCTTGAGTGCTACGTAATGAATATTTGATGTTGTATCGGTCGATTACCCATCGCTCCCCATTCTCGCCATAGCCCACGATTTGCACCACAAAGCGACGATTTTTGCCGCCTTGTACGTCCACCGCAGCCACTAAAAAGCGGCAACCTGCTGGCACCGTGCGCTTATCAACCTCCTCACGCCGTGCCATCAGCTCATCACTACCTCGTTGATCAAGTGCAGCGCGCGGTAAATACGGTAATCCCCAGTCGGTATTAATCACCGCTTTGAGCGTTTCTTCGCTGCCTGTCATCTCGTATTCGTGTTCGGCAGAGAGTAATTTATAGGTTAACTGCGCCCATGTCTGATACGCCGCAGCTGGTCCTTCAAGCCAAAATGACGCAATGCGAGATTGCCGAGCTTCACCATGAAGGTTGTCGTCTTTATCAAGGTATTGCCCTTCTTTTAGCCAACGGCCTGTGATATTCAATTCACGCTTTTGATGCGGCTCAATCAATGCTTGGCAATGAGGACACTGTAATCGTGCATTTTCACTAGCCTTAACGAAGTCGTTATCGGCGCGAAACCCCACCATATTAGCCATAGACGGTTCAAACCATTCTCCGCAGTGAGGGCACTTCCAATAAAAGCGACGGCGGTCACCACGGTTATAAAGGCTTAAAATGCCTGTCGTTGGCGGTGCTTCATGCGTTGTTTTTGGATGGTGCTTGATGTCGACAATGTCTTTCCCCGGTGAACTCTCTACTAAGGTCATGCCAGCCGACATAAATGTTGTCGTCCGCTTCGAGGCTAAGGAAAATCCATCACCTTCGCCGTCCACATCTTCTGGCCAACGGTCGTAATCGGTCAGCGCAACATACTTGTAATCCGATGATGACAACACATTAATTGATGGCCAACCGATTTTGAGCAAGTTTCCTGCGCGGAAGTATTTGTCGTGGACGTTGTTATCATTCTTACGCGGGCTTAATCGCTTGGCAATTTCAGGCGAACAACGAAAAGTGCGGTCAAGCCGTTTGCGACTATGCTCACTGGCCTTTTCTTGTGTCAGTTGTACCAGTAGAAAGTCCGAGGGGTCACAGATGATTGAATAAGTGATCCAACCATCAATCAATCCAATTGTTTTACCTGTCCGCGCTGGGCCGACAAATATCACCGCATCATATTCACGCGAGGCAAGGCAATCCATTGGCTCAAGGATGTAAGCAGCCGTATTTTTATCCCATTTAACTGAGTTACCCCCACCAACTGGTACGCGCATATATTCCGCTACAGCCTCTGACACTTTCATTCGGCGAGGTGCTTTTATAAGATTGCCAACATCACGCCGAATATCTTGAGCAGATGCAAACATTATTCTTCCTCACTCTTTGTTTCTTGAATTGAGAGAGCCATTTGATCGCGCAGGTCATCAATAATTTGCTGCACACGAACAAGCGCGCTTGGCTGCAAACCTGCGTCACGCTCTAAAATATCTGGCAACGTTTCCAAGGATTGAACAATCGCTTTCGCCAATACGCTCATCTCTTGCGCTACTTCATAAGCAGGGATTAATTCACCCGTTTCGCGCTCGTATTTCAACCGCTCATTTTCTGCTTGCCAGAATGCGCGCTTGTCAGAGGGGGAAAGGCTGTCAACATCAGCGGTCATCTTTTGTGCTAATCCCATCTTGATTAAATCCGCGAGGGAATAGAGCTTTTCTTTTGATTACTACCGATTGCGGGAGTCAGTCCCGCCACGCGTTGAGATACCGTCTGACGGTGCATTCCGACTAAATCCGCAATCTGATTAATATTGAGTTTTAACTCATGTAGGTTTTCCATAATTAAACCAACCAGTTGCGTGAAAAATTGAAAAAGTGCTAATTGATGATGATGCCTAGAAGCTCAAAAAACTGCCAAAAACCGCGACTTCCGACCCCGTGGTTTACCCCACCCGTCAGGAGTACCTTTTAGTTTTATTGAACATTTTTGAGCTAGAGTAACAAAATCGAACCAATCTGGAAATCTCTGGAAAATTCTGGAAACTTCCAAATGCCAAATAAAAAAGGCGACCTAATAAAGCCGCCTGTCAAAAGCCTAGCCCTAAGGTAAGCTAGACTCTCGATTCTTTTCGTTATACCAGTCAATCACACCACTTAATCTGCTTGCGCACACTTCTCGCTCATACTGAACCTTGCGAAGATAGGTTATAGCCTCTCCGTAGGTTGTGCCCGTGAAGTCTGTTTGTGTACAAGGAATAAGATATATCTGTGGTGGAAATAAATACTCTACGCGCTCAATTGGTTGTTGTGCGCAGCCGTTTAATAACATCATCAGGCAGGCGACGATGAGCACAATCCTGCGATAGTAACGATTGACGAATAACCTCATTATCAGCCTGTGCTTTCTCAGTGCTTTTACTTTCAATCGCGGTTTGCTTTTCTGTGGCTTCTCGCTCTTGTTTAAGTTGCTCATCTTTACGCTCCAAAGATTGCTGCAATGTTTTTAACTGCTCGGCTTGTTGAATACTTAACGATTGATAGTGAGATAACTTTGTTTTGATGCTTGACACATAAAGTGAGCCAAGCGCCATAATCGCAATAACTGATAGAATCGCTGTGAGTTTTAAATCGAGCTTAAACATAACGCCTTCTCCGCTGAACGTCGCTTAACTAGCCCCGGTAAAACTTTACCGCCTGCATATTTCCATCGCGGGAACTCATTGCACATTGCCTTGATATTGCCTTGTCGGGCATATCTAAATAGCGTGCTTTTCTGCATTGCGCCACAGCCTACGTTGAACGTGATAGAAGTGGCCGCCTCAAATGCGCCTTGTGGTAATAGTCTTCCGTTAGCGTGGAGATTTACACATTCCTCTGCCCGCTTGATGTCCTCTACCCATCTCTTGGCAATCTCTTTGTCAGAGTATCGCTTGTTAGGGTCTATGGGCTCACCCGATGATGCAGTTGAACCAATGCCAACAGTGAGAACATTAGATGGGCAATGATATGGGTCACGTCGACAGCCCTCTGCTTTACCGATCAATTCCAATCCAGGCTCGCGCGTGCGTGTTTCGCCACTGAAATCTGCCAACACCAAGGCTATGATTGAACCGACCACGCAAATAGAGCCCGCTTTTTTCCATGATTTCATTCTATGAGCTTCCCATGTTTATCGCGAATGCCTGCCCTAATTTCTTCTAGCTCCAACATTCTCTTTTTGTAACGGCTCTCTCGCCAGTAGCCACATATTGTGACGATAATACCGATCAAGATCGCCCACTCGCTGATGGTCCACGCACCAAAGAAAGCTGTGATCCAACCATAAACAAGTGATTCAACTGGTGCATCTTTCATTATTTTCATACTCCGCCCCCTTATCACGAGGCAATAAAAAAGCCCAGCATTTCTGCTAGGCTAGTGATTAGTTTCTGCTAGAATGAAGTTGCAACACTAACAAACTAGCAGAGGTTTAAAATGTCTACTATTTCTGCTCTTATCACAGAGCAAGATATATTGAATTGCATCAATCCAAAATATCGTAATTTCTTTGATATTATACCATTTAAGGCAGATCAATCCGTTTACTCTATCTTTGAACCCTTCATCGAAGCCGCAAACATCATCTGCAAGTTTGCAGACATAAACAAAAGAGTGTTTATTCACTTTATTTTTGATGAAGCGCTCGCATTAAAATCAGAGCACTTTACGCTGAATTTTTCGCTTAGGGCTGACGCTTTCCATATTCATTACAATGGAAGCATTTTTTACTATATGAATCGCGTCCAGAAGTTTTCAAAAGAATTTCAGGTTGTAGCCTGCCTAGAGGAGCTAGCCCACGCATTTATGAACATCACTGACGAAACTCTGGTGAAACAAGTCGTATGTTTGATGTACCCCAAGATGAAATACGACCCTGTTACTAATTTTTATTCACAAAAAATCACTTAATAATATAGCTAGGCCAGACCAATGATCTAAGTTTATCTGCGTCTAAATTACTTGCTTCAGTAGAATATTCAGGTTTAATTGAAACTCCATTTAAAGTGCTGTGAGAACAAGAAACGGCACCAATATCTTCATATTTAACTTTCAAATGTTCATGAAGTGCCTTCAGCATATATTCTGGTACTTCTTCGCCATTAACCTTTATTGTATCGCCTAATGTGATTTCCATAGTAATCACCAAATAAAAGCCCCGACCGTTAGATCGAGGCTTTGTTTAATCTTTCGTCATTGATACGCCAAATGGGCGGACCAATAGATACAAAAAAAGCCGATATTTCTATCAGCTTTCTGTATATACTTTAATTTTGATGATTACATAATACGACAATTTTCGTCCGGACGCAAGTATATTTTTTAATCTATGCGTAAAAATATGCTTTGCCTTTCACTATCTTAACGTCCCATCTCCTTTGAGCCATCACTGCGCCATAGATGAAATTTTTTGCCTTTGCTAACTCTTCATAAAAACGAGATTTACCAAGCTCAAAATACTCAAGTAATGATTTTAAATCATAATCTAGCGCATAATACCCAATAATCATCTCGTACCACTCATAGTTTTCACGAATGAGCACCGCAATAGCATTATCGAACAATTCGCGCTCGTCATCGCTCATCATTGGTATGCCGCTAGGTTTAGGCAGTCCACACATACCAATCGCCTTGCCGAGATAATCCATTTCTGGACGTAGCACTGCACCTTTGCCCCATCGTCTTAACTGCACATCAATATCCACTACAACCCCCTCTCACACTTCAACGCTTTAACCTTAGCCTTGTAAACCTTAATCAAGTCTTTAATCTCGTCCACTTCTAGCTTCAATGGCGGGTGATCTTTGCGCTCCAAAAATTCCACACGCTCAACACCGATTTTTCTAATAAGGTTTATCCTGTACTCAACGATATTGCCACTCTTGTGGTTATTACAGGGCTGACACTGCTTGTGGACGTTTTCCTCATTAAAACGCAACTCTGGCGCAGCCCCCACTGACCGATAATGCCCCGCGTGCCACTGCCCTGTGTGAAAACGCCCGCAACTAATGCAAGGCGCATCCGCATCACGCAAGCGGATATATTCATTGAAAACCTTTTGCGCATCTCTCAGCCAATCTGCGCGCGTTTTAAGGCGCATTTTGCGCGCTTGTAGGTGTTCTTTTTCCTGCTTCGCCTTATCCCTCGCCAGTTTCTCACGCTGGCGCTGGCGCATTTTGAGGGCGAATTTTGCGCCGCATTCAGGGCAACACCACCGCACTTTTATGTCGTAGGTTTGAAACTTAGTGCCGCAGATTACGCATTTACGGTTTAGTGGTTTTGTTTTTTTCTGCGTCGTCATTCTCAATACCCATAAAATCCAAATCTATCATTGAAATGCACGCCGTTTCCAACGCCCCACGCTTGCACGTATTCGATTAAACTTGCCAGCCGTTTCACACTCATTTGCGCCGTGCTTTCGCGTAGATTAATCACTTCACCCTCAAGCCCTATGGCCATTTCGGCGGGCTTGCCTGTGGCGATAGCATGCGCTGACACCATTATCGTCTTCCACGTTTCCACATTGTGCTTTTTGCCTTGAAATTCACATTGCTTTGAAATATCTGTCAACATCGCGTGCAATTTCGCATTCTGCTCTAGCGTGCGTGTGAGCGGCTTTATTTCCAGTACCAACGGATTTTCATTGTCCGTTGGTGCTTTCTCTAACACTTCTTTCGCGTTGTCTTTAATGCGCTGGTTACGAAGAAAAAAGCGTTGTTTCATTCCGCACCGCACTTTTTGATAAAATCTAACCGCGCTTGCCGTGTCACCAATCCATTAACCATTGGATCGAAAACAACAACCATTGACCCCTTGTTGTTGCCTTTGACTTCTTCGCCAGTGATTGGGTGAAGAAAATTAATGCGGCCACCGATAATATTGATTACCTCCGTGGCGTTGTCTTGAATGACTTGATACCAATGGGTGGATTTATCCGCCGGTAACAACATCACCACCAAAAAGTCTTGCTTGCGCAATGCTGCCGCGCGCTCAACGAATGGCTTAGGGTTTGAATACGGTGGGTTGACGAAAAATGCAATATCCAAAGCACCATGAGCTAATTCAATTTCCATCTCGTCAAAGTCCAAAAAATCAGGCCATGCACTACCCTCGCCGATAAACACATCAAACACCGCATTGTGCTCATTAGCGCAACCGTCAACCCACACACCACCAAAGCGGCGCGCAATCCAGTTGACCAAATACCGCGGCGTGCGGTAGGTGTTTTTGTCGAAGCCATTACTCATAGAAATTCGTCCTCGCTGTTACTGGCCTTAGCGTGATTGATGTTTTCTGCCCGCGCTTGTGCCGCCTGTTGGTTTTCAATGTCGTAAATCACACCGTTTTTCATGTCAACGTACGCTGTGCCCGTACTGCCGTGACGGTTTGATCGCAGTATCAACTCGGTCAGTGTAGGGTCAGCATTCGGCTTGTAAACGGATTCACGATACATGCCTAGCCAGTAATCACATTCTTGCTCTACTTGCCCTGTGTCACGGCTGTCGCTTGGGATTGGGCGTTTATCTGCTCGGCTCTCAAGCCCGCGGTTTAATTGGGTCAACAATACCACTACGCAGTTGAGCTCTTTAGCTAATGCCTTCAGGCCTTTGGTAACAGCAGCATAAGCTAGGTCATTTCGTTCGGCTTTCTCACCGTTCATCAAAGTGAGGTAGTCAATCGCAATCAGGCCGACTTGACCGCACTTTTTGTGCATTTTGCGGCATTGGCTTTTGATGTAGGTCAAATCAATCGCGGGCGTGTCATCGAGGAATAACAAATCTTCTTCAAACAGCGCCTGCATAGCGTTTGAGACTTTGCCCCACGCGGTATCTAGCGCGCCCTCTCTCACCTTCTCGGCGGGCAAGTAGAAAATATTGGTGTTGAACCGCCCTTGTTGCGCCAGCATTCGCTCAAAGATTTGTTTGCTCGGCATCTCAAGGCTGAACATCAATACAGGCATTTTCTCGTTCACCGCGCAATTGAGCGCCAGCTGCGTGTAAAGGCTGGTTTTGCCCACTTTCGGCCGCGCGCCGATAACGAACAACGTGCCAGGCAACAAGTATTTTGGGAAGAACAGCGCGTCAAGCGAAGCAATGCCCGTAGTAATACCGCGCACGCTGTCAGGGTTAGTTTTGCGCTCCTCCTGCTCGGTAAGCCACACGTCCGCCACCTCTCGCAATGGTCGAAGTCCTTGCGATTCGTTGCGCTCATGCGATTCACGCAAAGCGTCAAGCTGTTGGCCAATACGATTAAGCACCTCATCAGGCTCAACACCGTTTGGCAAGGTGAACAAATCGCCGACCGCACTTTGGCATAACTGAATCGCGCAACGCTGGAGGTGAGCGGTTTTGATAATCTCCGCGTAACGGTTAATATTTGCTGCGCTAGGCGTGTTTTTCGCCATCTCGGCAAGGTAGGCAAAGCCGCCAGTGTCTTGGCTCAAATTCACAGCGTTGAGGCGGTTATCCAGCGTGACCAAGTCCACGTTTTGATTGCGGTTGAGCAAGTGCTGGATTTGTTCAAAAATCACCTTGTGGGCGTAGGTGTAAAAACACTCGGCGCGCAAGTTGCTCACCACGGCGCGAACTTGGTCTTGATTCGCGTTAATCAAACACGCGCCTAAAACGGCTTGCTCGGCGCTGGTGTTGTGCGGAATGATTAATTCTTGACTCATAGCGCACGCTCCTTCACGCGTTGCATGGTTTCAGGTTTCATCACGAAACTAAACCCCACCTTGCCCGATTTGTAAAAATCACTCGCCACCTCGTTGAACTTGGCGAAATATCCGCGGAATGCGCTGTTGGTTTGGTTTTTCATCACCGCAGCGAGCGAAAGAATTTTTTCACGCGTGATCGCGTTAAGCTCCACCGGCTCAAAGCGTTGCGAAAGGATTTCGTTGAAGTCGGTAATCACCTGCGAACAATCCAGCTCTGGGAATTTTTCAGCAGCGGATTGTTTGGCAAGGCCATCATCGTGCTTGAGTGCGTAAAAACCTGCCCAGCGGTTGAAAATTGTTTGGTTAATCACCGCGGTAATATTTTCGCCAGCGTCTTTGAGTTTTTGTAGTGAGCTAATGCCTAGCTTAGCCGCGCGTTCGTTCAACGGCTTTTTGATTTCTCTTCGATGCTCACAAAACGCAATCCAGTCATCACGGTTTATCCAGTCTGGCAGCTCGATTTGCTCTGCTGAGAATTTTTGCTTTTTAGCAGTGAAGCGAGGTTTCTCATCGCTTGACGCTGGAACAATCAACGTATTGCCAATTTCAGCTCTGCCGTAAATTTCAGCATCGCGCAGAATAACAAGTCCTGCTAAAAATTATTTAATTTGAACAGCGATTTTTTCTTGGGTTTTTAAAGTCGAGCTCAACACCAACTTTCACTCCATCGCGCTCAACAACTAAATCAACTCGCCCACGATAACCGTCACCACGATCATCAACTAGATATTCTCTCTCAACGCTAAACCCATGGAATTTTAAGAGCTGCTCAACATCATCGTGCAATTCCTTCGCATTATCACTATTAAACTTTCCTTCGACGAGATCTGCAATTTCATCTCGCAAAACTTTAGCCATATTTTGCCCAGCAGGCGGATTAAGGTGGTTATCCTGTGTAGTAATCTCTGTAGTATTCTCTGTAGTAATCTCTTGTATAACGAATGGCGGTTTTGTTGCTTCCCGAATGTCGGTTTCCGCCATTGGGGGCTGGCTATTTCCGCCATTAGCTGGTGGCGCATTGTTACATTGGCTAACGGTGGCATATTCTTCCATCATTTCG
This sequence comes from Spirabiliibacterium mucosae, assembly GCF_014884965.1. Classification (GTDB taxonomy): domain Bacteria; phylum Pseudomonadota; class Gammaproteobacteria; order Enterobacterales; family Pasteurellaceae; genus Spirabiliibacterium; species Spirabiliibacterium mucosae. The sequence goes on from NZ_JABTBO010000008.1 coordinate 83,283, forward strand.
TTAAATTTATCGAGATCAAGTTTGAAGTATAAGCGGTGCTCTAATCGCTTGTGGGTCTCGATGAGAATGCCGCGATCACGCAAGTTTTTACGCGCACTTTCCTGTTCACGCCGGCTCAATCCCGTTTCGTTTTCGATATCTTCTTGTGTTTTGTAAACACCTAATTCAGAGGTGGCCTTGTCTTGCCAGTAAAACAGTTGTCCAAATAAAATAGCTGCGTTAACACTACCAAGCGGTTTGGCCAATTTAGGGTAATAAGCAATCACATTGCCTGACGTTTTTAACCAATCTGTGGCTTTCATAGACCTAACTCCTTACGCGCTATCGCTGCTCTTGCTCTAAATTGCTTGGCTGTCATACCCAAAGAGGCCCACTTCAAAATTATTGAAAATAAGATCCTCTCCCTTACCGACATCGGTAATTCTTTTAGGGTATTGATATTTAGTTCGTCTTTTGTCATAATTACTCCCGTATTGATTTTGATGCATAATGTTTTATGAAATGACCTCATATACTCCGCCACCAATCCTCCCTGGTGGCTTTTTTTTGTTGACAATCCCACACCTTTTGATAAAATCAAGCCGATCCTTTGATGAGGGTCGGGATAAATTTGATTTTCCTGTACTTAGTGTTAACGCCTCTACCTGAACTCGTAGAGGCTTTTTTTTATTGCGCCCATCTGTAAGTTCGTGCATAATAGTAGCCACTCTGATCATTAGAGTTTTTTCCTTTTAATTCAATTGGCAGCCGCTAATATTAGCTCCATTCATTAGCGGCTTTTTTTATTGCCCCAATTCCAACTTCAAGCAGACCGCTGTCTTCACTGATTTATTTCCGCATACTTTCAAGCCCACGTTGCGCCAAAATCAGCAGCGCCTCGCGTTCTTTGTCAGCCGTTTCCACGTCGACCACGGTTAAGCCTAACTCTGCCAAACAAGCGCAGAATTTGCCTAAATGTTCCGTTTTGAAACGACATAGTGTGCTTGGATCTATCCCAATTTCACGCGCTATATCAGCGTCTGTGCGCGTGGCAAATTTACGATAAATCTTGTCTGCAATTTCCATTGCAGCTTTATTTAATTCATTGCGTGCCATTGCAGGTATCTCTTGATAAGTTAGTTAGCAACAGGTGGGAAAAGCTCGTTAATGCTTGTCTTAACGCCATGATTTGCAAAAAAAGACACCAACTTGTGGCAATCATTAACCGACGGCGTTCTAATGCCCTTCTCGTAGTTGGCAATGCGCGGCTGATTCCAGCCTAACGCGTCAGCGATTTGATATTGGGTTAATCCTGCTTTCTTCCGAATCTGTGCAAGGTTACTCATTATTGAAATATCCTTTTTTGTGATTTTTACAACCTATATTAAATCACTTTTTGTGATTGATTGCAATGCATACTGTGCTTTGTTGTTGATAACATAGCGTGATAATATTAACTATCTGATTAAGGGGTAGGTTATGAAATCATTAGGCGAAAAATTAAGGAATTCCGTAAGAATTTAGGATTAAAACAGAATGACCTTGCGGAGATGTGTGGCAAGCTTGATAAGCGCGACAGATCAAAATGGGGTCAGTCAAGAATTGCCAACTATGAAAACGGCCACAGAACTCCTGACTTGACCGACATCAAGGTCATAGCGCAAGTGTTTAACGTATCACCGTCCGACCTCGCCTTTAGCGACACTAACTTTATTCCTGCGTCATTAGGTTCGACTAAAGTGCCTATCATCAGCTATGTGCAAGCGGGCAATATGGAGTCGATTTTTGATCTAGGCGACGCCGACGGCTACGAGTGCATATTGACCGACCAAGATTTATCCGAAAATAGCTTTGCGCTGCGCATTAAGGGCGACTCGATGGAGCCTGAATTTAAAGAAGGCGATGTTATCATCATCGACCCAAACGTCACGCCATTGCCAGGTGAATTTGTGGTGGCGAAAAACGGCAGCGAAGAAGCGACATTCAAAAAATACAAAGCCGACGGCACCGACGACAACGGCAACAATCACTTTCAGCTCATCCCGCTCAACGATGATTACAGCGTCAAAAGCTCCCGCACCGAGCCGCTCGTTATCATTGGCACGATGGTGGAGCACCGTATCTTTAGGCGTAAACGGTAGATGCGTGGCGGTTGAGCATAGGTGGATGTTATAGGTGGCAGGCAGATTGAAACAGAAACTAGGCACAACTAAGGAGAAATTATGACTGATGTAAACTTCCAAAACTATAGTTACTATCCTCTATTACATACACGAAATTCAGAGGAAGATGCGTTTCTTAATTTATCTGAATCTGATAAATCATTAATTATTCCTTCTTTTGTTTTGCATAATAGGAAAGGCTCAGAATTAACGGCAAGTTTAGACAGAATTTTGGAAAAATATGATGGTAGGTTTATTTTATTCCCCCCTATTTCTGAAAAGATACTAAATCATATCACAGTAGAAGAGAAGAAAATTTTTGACTCCGATCAGAATTATGTAAATTGGCAGAAATTTACAGCCAGATATGAAAATGCCATTCCTGCTATTTTATTTAATGAAAATCAGCGATATATCACTAGACAAGCATTAGAGTTAGAAAATAAAAAGGGAAAATTGCGTTTAGAGTCCGTACTATAACAGAAGCCGAATTAGCGATTAATGCTATTGTTGCTCTTGATGAACCACAGAACGCAATAATATTTATTGATTGTAGTTATATATCTGATTTAACCAATAGTTACAATCTATTTGAGACAATTTTACAAACCCTGAAAAAAGAGGTCGAACAATTAAATATAGTATCATTATCAGCAAGTTTTCCATCTTCTCCCGCAATAGGAATGATTGAAACGCCTCAATTTACTACTAATGAAATAAAGGCAGGATACATACAACAAAAGGAACTTGAGTTATATTATAAGATTTCGGAAAAATATGAAGTCTTATATGGTGATTACGCTTCGATCCATCCGATCCCAATAAGCTCTACTGATAGTGAAGGTAGATGGTCCGCCAGGATTGACTTTGCAACTGATGATAGCTCTTGGGGAATATTTAGGATGCCAACACAACATGGAGAAGGATATCAACCTGTTGCTACACATATAGTCAATAGCGGAATGATTAACTATATTCCTGACTGTTGGGGAAAAGACCGAATAATTGAAGCATCAGAAGGTCAAGTTTTTGGCAAGTCTCCTTCAAAATGGGTTGGGGTTAGGGCAAATACTCATATGCGTCACCAAATATCGTTAACATCTTTGCATGGTGAGCTTGACGAATTCGTCTAAATCTTTCTCGACGATTGATCTCTTCATCAGATAAAATCTGTGATTCTGTAGTATAATTCACACTCAAATCACAGATTTTATCTTCAATTAATTTTTTTATTTGTCTATCTTGTCTGTGTTTTTCCATTAAAGGGAATTGTTGTTTTAGATAATCTAATATAAAAGAACGAATTGTAATACGTTCCAATTTTAAAGCTCTATCAATAAGCTCTGATTTTAGACCAGTTACTTTAAGATTATTTTTCTCAGTAATTGTTTTAATCCTACTACATTAAGAAAACTCAAAAATTTTTCACTTTCTAATCTCCCATTCGTCAATGGGGATCTGTGTGTAATAAATTTCTTGCCGGTAAACTCCCATATTCCCACATTTTGAGGTGTAATATTCATTACCCCTTGTAGATGTTTAGTTGCACATACCACCACTACATCTTCAAAATATTGCGTATAAACTTCAATCTGCCCCTCTAACCGTTTTAGGGTATCTTGTTCACTTTTTATTTCAAATCCTGAGAGTTTTCCATTAGCCATAACAAGATCAATCCGGCGAGAAAAATTGGCAATAGGCAATTCCGCCAAGAACTCCGTATTCTTCGGATGTATCTTGGACAATTTCTTGATTAATCGTTCTCTTATCTCTATCTCATTCATTGTAAGCAAATCTTGGATGTCAACTTTTTTGCACATATTATCATTATTTTTTGCATAAAACAGTAGAATCCTTGCAGTTGGCAGTTAAATGACCAAATTAGCCCAATGATTGATAGCCTCTTCCCTTTCTTAATCTACCCCTTTAGCTCAGCCAGTTTTCTGAGCCCCTATAACTCAAACTAAGCACTGTCGTTAGTTCGACTTTGTGCGAAAAAGTGCGGTTTGGGCGCGTGGGCACAGCACAATCGATTAAAAAACAATCAATCAAGCATAAAATTCCAAAAAATAATCTTTTAAAAACCAAACAAATATCACATTATGCAATCAAATCTACAAAAAATTATCACATTATGTATTGACTATTAAATCACATTTTGTGATAATACACCCATCAAAACGAGATACACATCTCAACGCTCTTTAAAAATTTGGAAGGTATTAGTTAGGGTTTGTTAGTAAGCCTAGTGCTAAAAATGGCAACTATAAGGCAGTAAATGCCAGTTGAAATAGTGATTGTTACGAAAAGCAATAGATAGCCGTCAGGCAATAACGGTAATTCGATTTTGTTTATCCACCCTTTCACAGACAACGGTAAAAATATCCACGTTAAAATAAACAAATTTAGCCAAAATGTTAATTTTTTCATATCAGTTTCCTCAAACAAGATGGTAAGTGATTTATCAAAATTCATGGTGGAAATCCCTAGCATCTGTTGGGGTATTCCCATTATAAATCCTTATCGTTGTGAGAGGCAATAAGGGACTTGAGCCTTACAAGGATAAAGAAAGGCACTCTAACTAATACCTTCCATGCAACTGATTAAGTGGGTTTAAGTTAGCGCTACAGCTACCACGCTGGAACGGCCAGTAAAGCGCATTTTCATTCCTAACCGCACTACAGAGAACCGATTGTGACGCCGAAGCGGGTCAATGCCGCCATCATACGCCGAGACTTGAGGGAAATGTTAGACAGTGCGGTTAGTAATGGAAAGAGAAAGGAGTTAGACAATGAGTATCTACACCAAAGCCGAACGCAAGGCTTATGCGAAGTCGATTAAGCAAGCTAAACGCATTGCAGGCCGCCAAAAAACGCTCATAGCACGCCCACAAAGTGACAAAATCACTAAAGCCGTAACATTGGCTAGCCGTGAAGTGAAACGCGTTGACGTGGCGAATTATACCGCTTATAGCAAGCCAGCATTTATTACCGCACGAGGTCATGAAAAGATTAAATGCGGAGTTAGAGAATTAATCAGAATTTAATGCAACTGCTTGCCCACTTCGGTGGGCTTTTTAGCCTATATCAAGCCACCTTATCGCAGATACTCCTTGGATAGATGACATCAGACATAGCCCTGCTTTAGGGTGGCTTGCTATTGCTTAATCAAGCAAATTGAACAAATGAATAATCGCCCTCGTGGCAGTTATTCATTGACAAACTGCCCTACTTCGGATTAAGATAATCTCACTTTCAAACGAAAGTCAGGATTGACCTCCTGAAATAACGTGAGCGGTGAAGAATAATGGTCGCTCAAAAGCGGCTTTTTTATAGCCGAAAATCAGCTCAGAAACTTTCGGTAAATTTTTACCGAAAGGCAAAACAAAGCCTTTTTTGACAAATTTGTCAAAAAATCCAATGATGAGCTAGATAGGAGATCCGAAAGGGTCGCCGTGTACTCACGTTAACGGTAAGGTCAATTCTGTCTAGTTCATCACCAATTACAGTTTGACCTCTGTCGGTGATGAGTTTTTAAACTTAAACGTGAGAAACTCAAAATGACAAATACAAATCTTGTTTCTGTTTTCAACGGACAACTCAACAACCAAACCGCACTTTTATGTAATGCGCGCGATCTACACCAATTTTTGCAAGTACAATCAGAATTTAGAAATTGGATAACAAACCGCATTGCCGACTACGGCTTCACCGAAAACGAAGATTACATCATCGTTGCCGAGCGCACCAACGGACGCCCACGCAAGGAATACCACATCACCCTCGATATGGGCAAAGAGCTAGCCATGGTCGAGCGTAACGAAAAAGGGCGTATGGTGCGCAAATATTTCATCAACTGCGAACGTCAAGCACAAGGGCAAGCGCGGTTAGAAAATAAAACCACCACCGACGACCGCACAGGCTTACGCAATGCAGTGAATATGTTAGTCAGCAAAAAAGGATTGATCTACTCCGATGCTTACAACCTCGTTCATCAATACATGAACGTGGACACCATCGAAGACATCGACAAAGCCGACTTACCCAAAGCGGTGGCCTATGTGCACAAGTTGGTGCTTGAGGGCGAACTCATCGACAAGCCGACCGCACTTTTGCCAGAGCCGAAAGCTGACGTAGTCGAAATCCCGCGCAAAGTGGCGCAGGCATTAGTCAAATTCCACCGGTTGACCATTAGAAACTCCGAGAAAGCCGAAAAAGGCTTGCGCGCCATTCACGAGGCTATGGGCTACGAACGCTACCAGCGCAACGACTTAGCCGCAGGGCTGTTTGACTTACACCACGAGTTCAACTACTGGATAGATGAATTTGAGCGCGCCACCACGCAGCCACAAACACCACAACTGAGATACATTAACGCTTAACTAACAAACCGACCGCACTTTTCACTCGAAAATCGTGTGGCGGTTTCTTGCACCCTGAATTTAGCAATTTGATTAAAAAGGAAACAATTATGTTAAGACAACTCTTCTCCCCACTTTGGGTAATTGAATGGATTGCGCTTTTCTGCCTTGCCGCTGCCCTTGCCGTGAGCTGCGCGCCACAACCGCAAGAAGCCAAAGACACCGACTACTACAACCACACTGTTAGCTATGTACCAACCACCGACGATTTAGCACAAGCAAGCGAAATATGGAACGAGGAAGAGGGTGAACTACAAAGTGACCTTACACCTGAGGTTGAGGTGTATTTGAGACAGAAAGTGGCGGAAATGCAGCGATGATTATTTTCTCACGCGAAGAGGCGGGTTTTAGCTTTGAAATCCACAAACAGCGCGCCCATCGATTTGGCGTGGTTAAGCGGTTGGGCAAAGAAGCCAAGCGCACGACAATGTTGGCAAACAACGACCAAGTCCGCGCTTGGTTAAATCGCCTTATCGCAGGGCATAACCGACATAACCCGAACAACTGGATAAAGAGCATCACCAAGAAAGAAGTCGCCGCACAAACCGATACCGGGCCAAAGGTGATTGCGAAACTTAATCCGCCAACCCCAATGAAAGACTTTCGCCCATTACAGCGACGCACTGCGACGAATCCACTTATCCACCAATTAGAAAAGGAATTACGATGCCTGGATTAGAACACCTCCCCGGCTACGACAGCTGGCGACTTTCCTACCCCGAATGGTGGGACGATGAAGACGACGATCAAGAAAACGAAGACGAAGATGAGGAGATAGACGATGAACATTGATCAACGTGTGCAAAGCGTGACCGACCAATTGGCCGCCGTCCGCCAACTAAAAGAGGAACTTTGCGAAGAACTGGTCAGGCGCTTGCTTGAGGTGATGGACGTGGGCGAGCTGCACGTGTTAGTTGACCGCGTGCATTACGAAGACTTTGCCAAAGGCGAAATCGCCAGCCACTACGACATACAAGCGTGGGGCGACAATGACGACGGATTGCCGTTTTGAGGAGCAAGCAATGAAACTCTACCAAATCACGGAACAATACCAAAACCTGCTGGAGCTGCTCGACAGCCCCGATTTTGCCACCAACCCCGACGTGCTAACCGCACTTGAGAATATCGACGACGATTTTCAGCAAAAGGGCGTGCAATTGGTGCACCACATCAAAAACCAAGAGGGCGAGATTGAAATGCTCGACGCCGAAATCAAGCGCCTACAGGCCTTGAAAGTCGCACGCACCAAGCAGATTGCGTGGCTGAAAAACTACCTCAAGACGAACATGGACGCCACGGGCATTGATAAGATTGAATGCCCGTTATTCAAAATCACGCTCTCCAAACCGAGTTTAAACACAGTGGAGATTACCAACGAGCAAGCCCTGCCGGTAAAATATTTACGCACCAAGATCGAGCCTGATAAAACCGCGATCAAGCAAGCACTGAAAGACGGCGAATACATCGACGGCGCGCGCTTAGTTGAAACACGAACTTTGAGGATTTCATAATGGAAAAATCACTGCAACAAGAGGCGTGGGAAACGCTCTCCGCCATTAATGTGAACGACAAAACCGAAACCAAAGGCGCGGGGCAATATGCCCTCACATACCTCTCATGGGCGTGGGCATGGGGCGTGCTGATGCAATACTACCCCGAAAGCGAATACCGCCTACATGAAGACAAAATCTTGCCTAACGGCAGCGTGATTGTGGGCGTGACGCTAGTATTGCGCAAGGGTGAGCAATCCTTTGAGCGTTATATGTGGCTACCGGTGATGGATCACAAAAACGCGCCTGTCATCAACCCTAATTCCACTCAGCTCAATAAGACTTATATGCGCTGCTTAGCCAAAGCGATTGCGATGTGCGGGCTAGGCCATTACATCTACGCAGGCGAGGATATGCCAAGCGAGGACGAACCGAAAGCGGTGGCAAACCCTACGCCATCAATGAAGTTGCTTGAGAGTTTCAGCCAGCGCGCCGAAGCGATTAACAACATCGAAGATTTAAACGAGCTGTGGGCAAAAGCACAACCGCACTTTGAAAAACACGAACCGCACAACCTTGAGGTTGCGGGCAACATTTACGACGAACGCCTTAATCAACTGGCAAATTTATAGGAGCAAATCATGGCAGGAGTTAACGAAGTCATCATCATTGGCCGCTTAGGCAATGACCCAGAGGTGCGAACCCTCAACAACAGCGAGAAAGTGGCGACCATCAGCGTGGCCACATCGGAGAGCTGGACAGACAAACAAAGCGGCGAAAAGCGCGAAAACACCCAGTGGCACCGCATTGTTTTCTACCGCAAGCTGGCCGACATCGTGGCGCAATACCTCACCAAAGGCGCGCAGGTTTACGTAAAAGGCAGACTCAACTACCGCAAATGGCAAGACCAAAACGGCATTGAGCGCCACATAACCGAAATCGTGGCGATTGACCTCCAAATGCTCGGCAGCAAAGGCGATAACGCGCAAGCCAAACCGCAACCGAAAGCGCAGCCGAAACCGAAAAGCGCGCCAAAGCCTATCTTGGCGACCGACGAAACCGATCCGTTTGCGGATGACATCCCTTTTTAGGGCAAATTGCGTAACCGTTGCTTAACCAGCGGTGAAGGAGAAGGTATGAAATACAAAATCACGCTGCGCCTATCTGGTATTATTTGGCTTTTGATAGGTGTCGGCATTGGCTATGGAATATGGAGGTAAAGATGAAACCGTTTGATTTGGAAAAAGCGTTGGCGGGTGAGCCAGTGAAGTTGCATGGCGGACACAAGGCTTTTATTTTGGGTGTTATACCTGATACATATAAATGTGATTATAAATTGCTAGGTTACTTTATTGACGAAAGCGGTAGTGTTTGGAATGGTAGTTGGAATGAGCAAGGTGAACTTCGAAATTCCTTTATGAAAGAAAAGTTCAATATCGTTGGAATGTGGGAAGAGCCTAACCGCATTATCAACGGCATTGAAGTACCACCTTGTGTAACGGAAGAGACTTGGGAAGACGGTGAAGATTATTACTATGCTTCTTGGGGAAGTGATACTTATCATAAATTCGGCACATTTTTTAAAGATGATTACTTTGATAGGCAACTTGTCCAGAAAGGCCTAGTCTTTGAAACAGAAGAGGGCGCAATTGCGATGACGAAAGCACTGTTGAATTACAAGGTAGAGGAAAAATAAAGCTCACTTTTTATAGTGAATTGTCAGTTCAAGTCTGTTCTTCTGCAACTAAAGCCCTATAAAGGGCTTTAGTTGTAGGAAATAAAACTGTTAAAGTATTTTCGTATTTAATATTTAGCCACGCAGCAGTTTCTAAGGTAAGCTCTAAATACTTCAATAGTCCACATCCATAAAGCTGTTCCGATAACCTCTGATAGAATTTCATCAAACGGTAAGTTCCATGGGGCTGGGGATAAGTTAAGTAAAGGCAATAGAATACCATGAGAGAAAATCATCACAAAAAGTCCAAATAGCATACCTTGCCATAGTTTTACTTTAGGATATATTTCTACTAGAACACAATAAAGAACAGCAAACCCTATAGAGAATACATAATGAATAAACATACCTCCCCATTGAATCGCTTGTTCAGAGTATGTATAGATCAAGGTGCTTGGATCTATCCCCATATCATGTAACATTTGTACAGGTGGTGCTACTCTATCTGGTGTTCTTGGCGGCATAAATCCTTCACTACCAGATTTAACCATGCCTGAAATTATCCCTGTGATTATGCCTAGTATAACTGCTAGACCATAGCGTTTAGGGCTTAGATTTGTTAGTTTGTTCATTTCATTCTCCACAGTATATAAGTTTTATTTTGAATTAATCATTTCTACACAGCTAGTACAGCCGCATAAGTGATGACTAGAACATACTAACACTATCACAGCAATGTGCTCAAATAGATATTCTATTGAGCTCAATTGACACCACCCCCAATTTATACTACTATCAGCCTTGAGGTCTCAAAACCTAAAACTCAAGGCGGTAGTAATCAGATCGCCAACAGGCGATTTTTTTATGTCCGTAATCCTGACTATGTCGGGAGGGCGACGAATACAACACCCTTATGGGGAATAAGTCCAGCCTTTCCTTGAGTAGGCTTTTGAGCCTCCCGACGCCATTCTCAAAAGTGGCTTGTTTTAAACAAATACTCAAGGATTACATTATGACAAACTTAACTATTCTCAACACCAACGTCCGCACCCTTGACGGTCTTTTCTCACTCAACGATTTACACAAAGCCAGTGGTAACGAAGATAAACATCGTCCTAATCAATTTATCCGGTTAGATCAAACTCAGGGCTTAATCAAAGAGATTGAATTAAACTGCGCAGATCTGCGCAGTTTAGAAAACAACCACTGTGATAATTCTAACAGTGTGCTGAAAACAATTGAAGGGCGCAACGGTGGCACATACGTTTGCCAAGAACTCGTGCTTGCCTATGCAATGTGGATCAGCCCGAAATTTCACTTAATCGTCATTCGTGCCTTTATGGCATTAAACAATATCCCAAAACTAGGCAGCGACAAAATCAACGAGCAACAACAGCGCCAAATTCAAAGTGCGGTCAAACAAGCCCACTATCGCACAGGGCTACACTGGCAAACCATTTATGAACGCTTGAAAAACCACTTCAACATTCCACGCTACGATGAATTGCCAAAAGCAAAATACGAGCAAGCCATTCAATTCATCAACAGCATAACGCCACCGACCGCGCTTTTGCCGAAAGAAGACATGGTGCAAGTGCCACGTTTTATCGCCGAAGCCTTAGTGAAATATCACCGCTTGACGATTAGAAACGCTGAGAGAGCTGAGAAAGGCTTGCGCGCCATTCACGAGGCTATGGGTTACGAACGCTACCAGCGCAACGACTTAGCCGCTGGGCTGTTTGACTTACACCATGAATTCAACTACTGGATAGATGAATTTGAGCGCGCTACCACGCAGCTACAAACACCACAACTGAGATATATCAACGCTTAACTAACTAACCGACCGCACTTTTCACTCGAAAATCGTGTGGCGGTTTCTTATTACACATAAAAAAAAGCACCCGTAATGGGTGCTCTTTTATATTCTTTGTTCTGTTTAGATAACAGCAACATCAATCGCAGCAGGGCCACGTTGTGAATCTTGTACATTAAACTCAACTTTATCGCCTTCGTTTAATGAACGGTAGTTATTACCAATAATGCCAGAGAAATGTACAAACAGATCTTTTCCGCCATTTGAAGGAGTGATAAAACCAAAACCTTTATCAGAATTGAACCATTTTACTAAGCCATTTAATTTAGACATGTGTCTTCCTTACTTTTTTAATTAATTTGTATGCTTGAAACCAAGCGTAATGCTATTAACGCTGCATTATATAGAGGTTGGAATTATAGAACTTTTCAAGATACAGAATGTTTCGAGGAAGAACTTTAATAACTACTTTTTATCGTACTGCTGTCTAGCTGGTATGCATTAGAACACGTATATCATATTAAAACAAGCTTTATTTTAAAATAAATCGGAGTAACACCAAATGAATATCAAAAACACATTAACCGAACGCGCAGAAACACACGGCGATTTCACCGTTGGCGCAACAACCTTTCGTACCTTTATGCGTGAGATTAACAAATCCACCGCACTCGACAGCGTGCAATATTACGCTGCCACCATGATGGCTGCCAAACTGGTGCGCATCATCCACGGCAATGCCAACGAGGTGGACCACTGGCGAGATATCGTTGGTTATGCCACGTTGGGTGGGTGGCTTGCACTGGTAGACGAACAAGAAATTGTTCAGCCGGTAGAGCCTTACATTGTAACTAGGGAGCATGGCGCAGTATGACCGAATCCGCTGAAGAATATCAGGTGAAAAAGTTTCTAGGGTTTTTCACTACCCTTTGCCTTGCTGCGCAGTTATCTCGCACGCCCGATGATACCGTAGCAAAGCTAGCGAAACACTACCGCAAGCAACTTAACGCCACACAGCTCATTGCGTGCATGACATCGATAAGCAAGAGCAAAACGCCAGCAAGGGCTGCACTGATTGCTTACCGACACTTTCGCGATGATTTTTCTTTTGGTATGTGGTTTGAAACAGGAGATTTGTAATGTCAGGATTGAATCTTAAAGACGTGCGTTATTTTAACGATAGAGAAGTGTCAGGCATAATCAACAAAACACGCGTGACACTTTGGCGATGGGTTAACAGAGGAGACTTCCCAAAACCGCATTACACAAACAGCGGTGTAAAGCTTGGATGGACTAAGCAGCAAATTTTAGATTGGCACGAAAACAACCCGCAATCACGGGAGTAATGCCAGCAGCTTTGATTCCCACAGCTCCATTACTTCTTTCTTTTCTTTCAAATATAAATACCTGTCGTAATGCTTATATGATACACCCTGAATTGTGTGCGATTGCACTCTATCGCGCATTTCAGGGCTTATTCCCAACTCTCCAGCTAACGTCTTAAATGTACGCCGTAGATCGCGCATAGTGAACGGTTTAAGGCCTTTCCGTTTAATATATCGGCTCAATGCTCGGCTAACGACATCAGTGCCTATATGATCGTCATTTTTCGTATTTGGGAATAAATACCCTTCCCCGCCGTTCACTTCTCTCAATTCCTCAATCACATCAATCGCGGTATCGCATAAATAAACAATGTGGTGAGTCCGCGTTTTTACGTCATCTGGCGTCATATTAAAAACTTGCCTTTCAAAGTCGACGTGGTCGAACGTCATTCTCAATATTTCAATTGTCCGCTGCCCACCTGTGAACAAGCACAGCAAGATCAAACGAGACAAGTTGTAAGACATCTCTAAATCTTTCTGTGACTTAGCCGCATCTACTAACAAATCCCTTAATTCAGCCCATGATAAGAACCTATCCAGTGCCTTGCTAGCCCCCTTTTGTTTTGGCACTAGTGACACAGGATTGCCAGTCAATGCAAATTTCACTCTCTCAATGCCGAGCATGGCAGGGTCGTTGTCATGTCGTAACCCGAACGCAAAGGCGGCATGTAATACGGAGTGGACTTTGTTTGCGCCAACATAAGCCCCGCGTTTGATGTAGCGTGACAATAAAAAGGTGATATGGCCGGCGGTTACATCTTTCGCCAACATATCGCCGTCAAGTCCGTACTCTTTCTTTCGCGCAAGTAGATAATCGTAATAGTTAGCCACATCGTCAACTGTTCTGCGATTTCTATGCCGCATATCATCAAGATAAGCATTAAACAAATCTCGCACAGTGCCGAGCTGTTGCCTTTCGCTTTTCTTCAATATACGATTGAGATCTGATGATGACTCTGGCTTTATCTCATCAATATAGATTCTGGCCGCCTCATTTTTTAATTGGTTGGCCTCATGTAGGGATATGCTAGGATAAGACCCTAACGAGATAATCTTAGGTTTGCCATTTAAGTAGTAGCGATAAACAAAGACTTTCTGCCCGCTCAAGTTTACACGCAATCCTAGCGAGCCACGGCCCTTCAATCCGTCGTTATGCCAAACGTGGTATTGCTTTTCAGCGGGCTTGAGCGATTTTATCTTGGAATCTGTGAAAACGAACGAGGTATTAGCTTTCATTATTTTGCCTACTACTAGTTGACTACTAGTTATAGACTATACAGAATAAAAAAACGCTAAACAACGTGAAACACCATTAAATAAGATTATATCGATTAATTTGTTGATTTTTAAATATATTTAATCGGAAATGAACGAGACAAAACACACTGTAACAAGAAATCCGCTCAACTCCTAAGGGATAGGTCGTCGGTTCGAATCCGACCACGTTCGCCAATTTTTTAATCGGTTATAAAACAAAAAAGCCACTTACTCTGTAAGTGGCTTTTATTGGGTTTTAATGGCAGGGGCGGAGAGGCTCGAACTCCCAACACCCGGTTTTGGAGACCGGTGCTCTACCAATTGAACTACGCCCCTAAAGCGTTGGCGGAATGGACGGGACTCGAACCCGCGACCCCCTGCGTGACAGGCAGGTATTCTAACCAGCTGAACTACCACTCCGCTGAATTTGGTAATTGGTAGTGACCTACTCTCACATGGGGAGACCCCACACTACCATCGGCGTTACAACATTTCACTTCTGAGTTCGGCAAGGGTTCAGGTGGTTCTGTTGCACTATAGCTACCAAAAATTTTTTATTTTATAAAAAGACTTTAAAAATCTGTTTATAAAATAAAAACCCGGCGGTGTCCTACTCTCACATGGGGAGACCCCACACTACCATCGGCGTTACAGCGTTTCACTTCTGAGTTCGGCAAGGGGTCAGGTGGGACCACTGCACTATCGCCGCCGGGATAATTCTGTTATCCGTTGCTTTGTTTTTTGTTTGTACTTTTTGTACTTTTTGTACTTTTCTGTACTTCTTTGTTCTTCTTGGTCACAAGCTAAATTCTGTCAAACTCGTTGAGCTTTGTTTGTTTGTCTTTGTCTACTTCACTCTGTCTTCTGTCTTCTGTCTTCTGTCTTCTGTCTTCTGTCTTCT
>NZ_JABTBO010000009.1 GCF_014884965.1 Spirabiliibacterium mucosae
TTTTAAATTTTGGGCAAAAAATGGATGTTTTGTGTGCCAATTGCCCTCCACCAGCGCCGCTTGGATAAAAATCTCTCGGCTGGCGATAGGATCAATGCGCCCGTAATTAACGGGGCGGCTGGCAACAATCGGCAGGCCATACAGCACCACCTTTTCTTGGGCGATCACCGCACCTTTATTTTTCTCCCAATGCGGCTCGCTGAAGCTCGACTTCACCAAGTGTGGTGCTAATGGCTCGACCCATTCAGGCTCAATTTTCGCCGCAATCCGCCCCCAGAGCTTGCTGGTTTCCACCAGCTCTGCCACCATCACCCATTTCGGGTTTTTCTTAAACAGCGCTGAGCTTGGGAAGATGGCAAAGTGCGTGTTGCGCGCGCCCAGGTATTGCTGCTTTTCCGCCTCTTTCATGCCAATGTGGGACAACAGCCCCGTGAGCAGCGCTTGATGAATGGCGGCATAATCGGCGGCCACACTGTTGATGTGCAGCCCCATTTCCCGCACGCTTAAGCGCAGCTGGTGATAAATATCCTGCCATTCGCGAATGCGTAAATAGTTCAAAAACTCCGCACGGCACAGTTTGCGAAATTGATTGGCGCTGAGCGCCTTTTGCTGGCTTTGCAAATAATCCCACAAGTTGAGATAGGCAATGAAATCCGAGCTGTCATCTAAAAAGCGGCGATGTTTTTCATCGCTGGCTTGCTGCTTGTCTTGCGGGCGCTCGCGCACGTCTTGAATCGATAGTGCCGAGACGATGATCATCACCTCACGCAGGCTGCCAAATCTGAGTGCACTTAACACCATTTTGCCCAGTCTCGGGTCAACCGGCAAAGCCGCCAAGCGCTTGCCGTCTTCGGTCAGCACGCGTTTTTCACCACTGCGGGTTTTGATGGTTTTGAACGCTTGCAGCTCTTCAAGCAGCTTGATGCCGTCTTGGATGTAACGCCTGTCAGGCGCGTCCACAAAAGGGAAACGCTCAATGTCATCGAGACCAAGAGCGGTCATTTGCAAAATGACCGACGCCAAATTGGTGCGCAAAATTTCAGGGTCGGTGAACTCAGGGCGTGCGTTAAAATCCTCTTCGGAATAAAGGCGAATACAAATGCCCTCACTCACCCGCCCGCAGCGGCCTTTGCGCTGGTTGGCACTGGCTTGCGAAATTGCCTCAATCGGCAGCCGCTGCACCTTGGTGCGGTAACTGTAACGCGAAATGCGCGCGGTGCCAGGGTCAATCACATATTTGATGCCCGGCACCGTGAGCGAGGTTTCCGCCACGTTGGTGGCCAACACAATGCGGCTAGTGCCCGTTGGGTGGAAAATTTTGTTTTGCTCTTGTGCGGAAAGGCGGGCATAAAGCGGCAAAATTTCCGTGTGCTTCAGCTGGTGCTTAGCCAGCGCATCGGCGGTGTCGCGGATTTCTCGCTCGCCGCTTAAAAAGATGAGAATATCGCCGCGCCCTTCGCGCTTGAGCTCGTCCACCGCATCTAAAATCCCTTGGATTTGATCACTCTCTTCCTGTTCGGCTAATGGGCGATAACGCACCTCCACGGGATACGTGCGGCCAGAGACTTCAATAATCGGCGCGTTGTTGAAATGCTTTGAAAAGCGCTCCACATCAATGGTGGCGGAGGTGATGATCACCTTGAGATCAGGGCGTTTTGGCAGCAGTTGTTTGAGGTAGCCCAAAATAAAATCGTTATTCAAGCTGCGCTCGTGGGCCTCGTCGATGATCAAAGTATCGTAGCCATTCAAGAAGCGATCTTGCTGAATTTCGGCAAGCAAAATCCCGTCGGTCATCAGCTTGATGCGCGAGGCCTCACCCACCTGATCACTAAACCGCACTTTGTAGCCCACCAGCTCACCGAGTGGCGAGTTGAGCTCTTCGGCAATGCGCGTGGCCACCGAGCGCGCCGCTATCCGCCGCGGCTGGGTGTGGCCGATCATGCCCTTGGTGCCAAGGCCAAGTTCCAAGCACATTTTCGGCAGCTGGGTGGTTTTGCCCGAGCCGGTTTCGCCCGCGATAATCACCACTTGGTTATCGCGAATGGTGTTTAAAATTTCCTCACGCCGCGCGCTTACCGGCAAATCAGGGTACTCGATGGAAAGTGCGGTTTGCCGCTGCGCTAGGCGCAATTGCGCGCGCTCAATATCTCGCGCAATTTCTGCCGCGACCGCACTTTGCCCCTCGTCAGGCACTTTGCTCATGCCCATTACACGTCGCTTCAAGCGCTGCTTGTCGGCAAGCATCACGGCATCGAGCTGGGCGAGCAGCGTTTTTTGCATAGGTGAAAGTGGTGACCGCACTTTTTCTTTTTTATTCTTATCTTTCATATCTGTCCGTTAAATCTTCACAAACTGTTCGCGCAGTTGGTGGAGTTGGTCGCGCACGGCGGCGGCTTGTTCAAACTCCAAGTTTTGAGCGTGGTGATACATTTGTTGTTCGAGTTTTTTGATTTGTTGCTCAAATTCTTTGGCGTTTTTCGGCATATCGATGCTGTTGGCCACCAAATCGGCGAGTTTTTGTTTGCTTTGGGCTTTTTGTTTGGTTTTGCGCGAGCCGCCTTGGCCGATGTCGAGCAACTCGCCCACTTTTTTGTTCAGCGCTTGCGGTTTCAGGCCGTGCTCGGCGTTGAACGCCATCTGTTTTTCGCGCCGGCGTTCGGTTTCATCAATGGCTTTGCGCATCGAGTTGGTGATGGTGTCGGCATACAAAATCGCCTTACCGTTGAGGTTCCGCGCCGCCCGGCCGATGGTTTGAATCAGCGAGCGCTCGGAGCGCAAAAAGCCCTCTTTGTCGGCATCCAAAATCGCCACCAACGACACCTCTGGAATATCCAACCCCTCACGCAGCAAGTTGATGCCCACCAGCACATCAAACTCGCCAAGGCGCAAATCGCGGATGATTTCCACCCGCTCGACGGTGTCGATATCGGAGTGCAAATAGCGCACGCGCACGCCGTGCTCTTCGAGGTAATCAGTGAGATCTTCAGCCATGCGTTTGGTCAGCGTGGTCACCAGCACCCGCTCGTTATTGTCTGACCGCACTTTGATTTCTGACAGCAAATCATCGACTTGCGTAGCCACAGGGCGCACCTCCAGCACAGGGTCAAGCAGCCCTGTTGGGCGCACCACTTGGTCGATCACCTCGCCACCCGATTTTTCCAGCTCGTAAGGGCCCGGTGTGGCGGAAATATAAATCGTTTGCGGCGCCAGGCGCTCAAACTCTTCAAATTTCAGCGGGCGATTATCCAGCGCCGACGGCAGGCGGAAGCCGTATTCCACCAGCGTTTCTTTGCGTGAGCGGTCGCCGCGATACATCCCGCCGATTTGCGGAATGGTCACGTGGGATTCATCAATAAACAGCAAGCCGTCGGCTGGCAGGTAGTCAAACAGCGTTGGCGGCGGCTCACCGGCTTTGCGCCCTGAAAGGTAGCGCGAGTAGTTTTCAATCCCCGAGCAGTAGCCGAGCTCGTTCATCATTTCAATGTCAAACTGAGTGCGTTGAGTGATGCGCTGCTCTTCTAGCAATTTGTTTTCTTTCAGCAAAAATTCACGCCGCTCGGCAAGCTCCAGCTTGATTTGCTCAATGGCCTGTAAAATGCGCTCACGCGGGGTGACGTAGTGAGTTTTCGGGTAAATGGTGTAACGCGGAATGGCGCCAAAATTATGGCCGGTGAGCGGGTCGAATAGGCTTAAACGCTCAATTTCATCATCAAACAACTCCACCCGCAGCGCTTCGTCTTCTGACTCGGCGGGAAAGATGTCGATCACCTCGCCGCGCACGCGGAATGTCCCGCGCTGGAAGGCTTGATCATTGCGGGTGTATTGCAGCTCGGCCAAGCGCGTTAAAATATCGCGCTGGTTGATGATTTCACCGGCTTGCAGGTGCAGCATCATTTTCAAATAAGAATCAGGGTCGCCAAGGCCGTAAATGGCGGAAACGGAGGCCACCACGATGGTGTCGCGCCGCTCAAGAAAGGATTTAGTCGCCGACAGGCGCATTTGCTCGATTTGGTCATTCACCGAGGCATCTTTTTCAATAAACGTGTCGCTGGCGGGCACATAGGCCTCAGGTTGGTAATAATCGTAGTAAGAAACAAAATACTCCACCGCATTTTCTGGGAAAAACGCCTTCATCTCGGCATAAAGCTGCGCAGCCAGCGTTTTATTCGGCGCAAACACCATCGCAGGCCGGTTGAGGCGGGCGATGACATTGGCCATGGTGAAGGTTTTGCCCGAGCCGGTGACACCCAGCAAAGTTTGGTGCGCCAGGCCACTTTCCAACCCGTCGATGATCTTTTCGATCGCCTGCGGTTGATCGCCTGAGGGGGCAAACTCGCTGTGCAATTTAAAGGGCTTGGCTTTTAGGTGCGATTTCGACATGCGTTTCTCGGTTGTGACAAAGTTGCGCTGATTTTAGCATAAATTTTTTGAAAATTCTTATCGCAGTTATCGGCCAAATCTCTACCTAAAGTGCGGTATAAAAGGCGCTGAAACGATTAAAAAAAGAAAGCGATTTTGGGCTTTTTACACAGACAAAAAGATGTCAAGTGGCGGGCTTCAAATTTTTGAAAAAAATTCTCAAAAAAAGACTAGATTTTTTTAACGTGTTGATATTTCGATAAAAGTTATTTTATAGTCAAATTTGACGTCAGGCCTGATAAACCGCATTATTCCTATAATTTATGGCATTGACCCAAAACTAGTCCACAAAGTTATCCACAGCTGATGTGGATATAAAATCGCGCGTTGTCATCTGCGCAAAATTTACACAACAGTGCTTGACAAGGCAAAACGAACTCACTAAGATAAGCACCCTTGATTTGCCACGGCAATCAACAAGTTTATTCCTCCTTAGTTCAGTCGGTAGAACGGCGGACTGTTAATCCGTATGTCGCTGGTTCAAGTCCAGCAGGAGGAGCCACTTTTCTCTATTGGTTGGCTTTTTATTTGTCTCCTTTTGTAAAACGCTTTTGATAGCCAATAGAGCTTAGCCCTTAATTGTTGTACAATTATGGGCTTTATTTTTATCTGAAACCGCACTTTGCATTGGGGGCGCCATGACACTAACGTATGCCATTTTAGCCATCATCATTGGTCTTGCCGTGCTGGTGTGGAGTGCCGATCGTTTTGTTGAAGGGGCAAGTGCGTTGGCCAACCACTTTGGCATGCCGAAAATTTTGATCGGCATGTTGATCGTCGGCTTTGGCACCTCCGCGCCCGAGATTGTAGTCTCCGCCACCTCGGCCCTTGAAGGCAACCCTGGCATCGCGTTGGGCAATGCTTATGGCTCGAACATTGCCAACCTCGCTTTGATTTTAGGCGTGACCGCGGTTATCAGCCCCATTTTGGTCGCGCCCAGCACGCTACGCAAAGAGCTGCCGCAATTGCTGCTCGCCACGCTGATTTCCATCGCCCTGCTCTTCGATGGCGAAGTCTCCCGCCTTGATGGCGCGATCTTACTGCTCCTTTTTGCTGCCTTTATGAGCTGGAGTGTTTATCAAGCCCTGCGCGCCAAATACCGCCCGCATGAAGCCATTGAAATCGACACCAGCATCAGCTTGGGCAAAGCCGCTGCATTGCTCGTTATCGGCCTGGTGCTGCTGGTGGCCAGCTCTCAGCTGCTGGTGGCAGGTGCGGTGTTCATCGCACAGGCTTTTGGCGTGAGTGATTTGGTGATTGGCTTAACCGTGATTGCCATCGGCACCTCGCTGCCAGAGCTGGCCTCTTCCATTTCTGCTGCGCGCCAGCATCAACACGATCTTGCCCTTGGCAATGTGATTGGCTCGAATATGTTCAACACCCTCGCCGTGGTGGGGCTGGCAGGCGCCATCAAGCCAATGAACGCGGGCTTTGATGTTGTCTATCGCGACATGCCCGTGATGCTGACGTTGACATTGCTGCTGTTTGTAATTGGTTATCGCTACCGCGCGCCAAGCGGGCACATTTACCGCTGGGCGGGGGCGCTGCTGCTGTTGTGCTATATTGCCTACAACGCCTATATTTTCCTCAGCCTGCGTGGCTAGTGGCGGTGGCTTAAACCGCACTTTTAGGCTAAAATAGCCTTTGATTTACACCACAAAATGGAACCTTTATGTCTACCCAATTTGTTTATACCATGCACCGCGTGGGCAAAGTTGTCCCACCGAAGCGACACATTCTGAAAAATATCTCTTTAAGCTTTTTCCCTGGCGCGAAAATTGGCGTGCTCGGCCTTAACGGCGCAGGGAAATCCACCTTGCTGCGCATTATGGCCGGCATCGACACCGACATTGAAGGTGAAGCGCGCCCGCAACCTGGCATTAAAATTGGCTACCTGCCGCAAGAGCCAAAACTCGAGCCGCAACAAACGGTGAAAGAAGCGGTTGAAGAGGCCGTGAGTGAGGTGAAAACCGCACTTTCACGCCTTGACCAAGTTTATGCCGCCTACGCCGAGCCAGATGCAGACTTTGACGCCCTCGCCGCCGAGCAAGCTGAGCTTGAGGCGATTATTCAAGCCCACGATGGGCATAATCTCGACAATCAGCTCGAGCGCGCCGCCGATGCCCTACGCCTGCCGGATTGGGATGCCAAAATTGAAAATCTCTCAGGGGGTGAACGTCGCCGCGTGGCATTGTGCCGCTTGCTGCTTGAAAAGCCCGATATGCTGCTGCTCGATGAGCCAACC
Organism: Spirabiliibacterium mucosae; assembly: GCF_014884965.1. Lineage (GTDB taxonomy): Bacteria > Pseudomonadota > Gammaproteobacteria > Enterobacterales > Pasteurellaceae > Spirabiliibacterium > Spirabiliibacterium mucosae. Next base: position 6,665 of record NZ_JABTBO010000009.1, read on the forward strand.
AACCACTTAGACGCGGAATCCGTTGCCTGGCTTGAGCGCTTTCTGCACGACTACGAAGGCACCGTGGTGGCCATCACCCACGACCGCTACTTCCTTGACAACGTGGCCGGCTGGATCCTCGAGCTTGACCGCGGTGAAGGCATCCCGTGGGAGGGCAACTACTCTTCTTGGCTGGAACAAAAGAAAACGCCTAGCCCAAGAAGCGGCGAGCGAAAGCGCACGCCAAAAATCCATTGAGAAAGAGCTTGAATGGGTGCGCCAAAATCCAAAAGGCCGCCAAGCCAAAAGCAAGGCTCGCATGGCGCGCTTTGAAGAGCTTAATTCCAGCGAATACCAAAAACGCAACGAAACCAACGAGTTGTTTATCCCGCCTGGTGAGCGCTTGGGTGACAAAGTCATTGAAGTGAAAAACTTATCCAAAAGCTACGGCAACCGCACTTTGATTGACGATCTCTCCTTTACGATTCCAAAAGGCGCGATTGTCGGCATCATCGGGGCTAACGGCGCAGGTAAATCGACACTGTTTAGAATGCTCAGCGGCCAAGAGCAGCCCGACAGTGGTGAAATCACCCTCGGTGAAACGGTGAAACTCGCCTGTGTGGATCAATTCCGTGATGCGATGGACGACAAAAAAACCGTGTGGGAGGAAGTCTCTGGCGGGTTAGACATCATGAAGATCGGCAATTTCGAGATCCCAAGCCGCGCTTATGTGGGGCGGTTTAACTTCAAAGGGGTTGACCAGCAAAAACGCGTCGGCGAGCTCTCTGGCGGTGAACGCGGGCGGTTGCATTTGGCTAAATTGCTGCAAGCCGGTGGCAACGTGCTGTTACTCGATGAACCAACCAACGACCTCGACGTGGAAACCCTGCGCGCGTTGGAAAATGCGATTTTGGAATTCCCAGGCTGTGCCTTGGTGATTTCCCATGACCGTTGGTTCTTAGACCGCATCGCGACCCACATTCTCGACTACGGCGATGAAGGCAACGTCACCTTCTATGAAGGCAACTTCTCTGACTATGAAGAGTGGAAGAAGAAAACTTACGGTGCCGAAGCCCTAGAGCCGAAGCGGATGAAATACAAACGCATTGCGAAATAAGGTAAAGTGCGGTCAAGTTGACCGCACTTTTTTATTTCATGATGTTGAGTTTCAACACCCAATAGCCCAGCCACTCTTTCAGCGCCTGTTGGCTGCTGGTGAGTGCCGATGCCTGCGGGATGTAGTTGATCACGCCACTGTCGAGCTCCATTTGGGTGTTGACCATGCCAGGCAGCACGGTGAACCCTTGGCGCTCAAACAAAAACTTGGCGCGCTGCATGTGCCAATCATTAGTGACCAGCACGATGGTTGGGTTTTTGATGCCGTCTTTTTCCAGCACCTCACGGCTGAGCCGTGCGTTTTCAGTGGTGGTGTGGGATTTGTTTTCAATCCATTTTGGTTGAATGTTGAAATAATAGTGGTATTCACGCGCCATGGCATCGGCTTCAGCCTCGCAGTCAAACAAGCTGCCACCAGTAACCAGCAATGGCAGGCCCGTTTTTTTGTGCAGTTGCGCGCCAAAGCGCATGCGCTCAAGGGGCATGCCGCCGATAGTACATTCATGAATGCCCAGATCGCTTTCACGCACGCCGCCACCGAGCACCACGATTAAATCCCCTTGCTTGAATTGCTCAAGCGTTGGCAAGGTTAAATGCGCGGTCAGCGATTTTTGCAAATGGTGCGCGACAAACGGCGTGCTGAGCAAAAACAGCAAACCGATGCCGAGCATCGAACTCACGCGCGCTAGCCATTTCCACTCAAGGTAATAACACAGCAGTGCAAAAAGCAACAGCAAAATAATATTAAACGGCGGCAATAAGGCATTCAGCAGCACTTTGCGTAAAACAATATCCATCAACACTCCACGAAAAAGGGCTCAATGGCCCTTAGTATAACAAAATTTTATCACCGCTTAAGCAATATCTGGCCGCACGCCTAAGGTGTGGCAAATGGCGTAGGTCAGCTCAGAGCGGTTGAGGGTGTAGAAGTGGAAATCTTTCACCCCTTCACGGGAGAGAATTTTCACCATGTCCATCGCAATGCTCGCGCCCACCAAATTGCGCGTGGTTTGGTCGTCTTCCAAGCCTTGGTACATTTTGCTCATCCAACTTGGGATGTTGACGTTGGTGATTTTCGCCATGCGCTGGAGCTGCTTGAAGTTTGACACCGGCAAAATGCCTGGCACAATCTCCACATCAATGCCTACGGTGGCGCAGCGGTCACGAAAGCGCAGGTAGCTGTCGATATCAAAGAAAAATTGCGTAATCGCACGTGTTGCACCCGCGTCAATTTTACGCTTGAGATTGAGCAAATCCGCTTGAGCCGATTTGGCCTCAGGGTGCACTTCAGGGTAGGCGGCAACGGAAATATCAAAATCCGCCACGCTGCGCAGAAGTTCGACTAAATCATTGGCATAAAATGGCTTTTTGTCATAGCCTGCTGGCTCATCACCACGCAGGGCAACAATGTGACGAATGCCGCTTTGCCAGTAGTCTTTGGCAATTTGGCGCAGCTCATCTGGCGTAGCGTCAATGCCTGTCAAGTGCGGTGCGGCCTCGATGCCTGTTTTTTGGTTGATGGCTTTAACGATGCTGTGGGTGCGCTCACGCTCACCTGAGTTGGCGCCATAGGTCACAGACACAAATTTCGGTTTCAGGGTTTTTAAACGGTCGATAGACTCCCACAGCAGGGTTTCCATTTTTTCATTTTTCGGCGGGAAGAACTCAAAGGACACGTTAATTTTGCCGTCTAAATCGGCCACGCTTTGGTTGAGCGCATTAATCTCTCTTGCATAACTCATAAAAAACCCCAATCTGTTATTTTTAGATGTTTAGACGTCTAAAATAAACAGCATTGGGGTGTAAGTCAACGTGGATATTTTCACATTAAACGTGAATAAATTTCATAATTGCTATTTTTCACCATTACCGAGAATATAGGCTAATTTTTCGGTCGCTGGGTTGGCCTCAAGGGCGATTTTGGTTGCCATGGTCAGCGGCACCGAGAGGAACATCCCCACAATCCCGAGCAGCCAGCCCCAGAAAATCAATGAGATAAATACAATCAAGGTCGAAAGCCCCAACCGTGAGCCCATCATTTTTGGCTCCACCACGCTGCCCACCACAATATTAATTGCGGTGTAGGTGGCAATCAGCACCACGCCTTCGAGCACGCCATTGAGAATAAAGGCTTGAGTCACAGCTGGAATCGCGGCGATGATTGACCCGATATTCGGCACATAGTTGAGTAAAAAGGCCAATGTTCCCCACAAAATGGCATATTGCACGCCGAGCAGCTTGAGCACAACATAGATGACAATCCCCGTCATGATGCTGGTGATGGTTTTGATCGACAAATATTGAATCACGCCGTCCACCACGCGATAAACATCACTTTTCACCTGGCGCTGCTCGCCCACAGTTTGACCACTGACAAGGTAGTTAAGCTTGCGCTTGGCCAGTGGGATTTCAGAGAGCATAAACACCACAATCAAAAACAGCACAAACACATCACTGACCATGCCAGACACTTGGCCCAGTGCGTTGCTGACAAAATTCATCACCGTGTTAGGGTCAAAACTTTCAGCCACTTTTTGCCGTGGAATCAAGGCATCCAAGTTGTAATGCTGCGCCCAATTGAGCAGCCAGTGCATTTTTTCGGTCAGCAGTGTTTTGTATTGCGGCAATGAGGCGGTAAATTCGTTAATTGACGCACCAATCATTGAAGCGAAAATGCTAAAGCCGATAAAAATCACCAGCAGCAAAATGCCAATCGCCAACCATTGTGGGATTTTGTAGCGCATCATTTTTTTAATCAACGGTGAGCACACAATGGCGATAAACAATGCCAACAACAATGGCGTGAGCAAATCAGCTGCTGCTTTCACGCCGGCCAAAATCACAATGGCACAAGCGAGAGTCACCACCACCGGGACAAAATGGGTGTGGTAATGTTCAGGGTGAAGTTGAATATTCGGATCCTGCTTTTTTTCCATAATCTGACTTCCAATAAAAATGAGCGAGCGTATTATACCCGCTTTTCATTCACACCGCACTTTTAATTACACATGAAAAAACCCAGCCGAAGCTGGGTTTAAAACGCGATGTAATCAATGATTACATTTTGAAAGTTTTAGCACCTTGTACGGCAACTTCAACACGACGGTCTGGGGCTAAACAAGCGATAAGCGCTTTACGGCCTTTAACAGCGTCACAGTTGCTGCCAGTTACAGGGTTAGCTTCACCGTAACCTACTGCAGAAACGTTAGTTTGTGGAACACCTTTAGAAACTAAGTAGTTAGCTACAGTTTCAGCACGTTTTTGAGACAGTTTCAAGTTGTAAGCGTCTGAACCTAAACGGTCAGTGTAACCTGCAACGTTGAAGTTAGGGTTAGCAAGACCTGATTGAGCTACTTCAGCAGTCATAGTGTCGATTGCTTGCGCAGCAGCTGGTTTTAAGTCTGCTTTGTTGAACGCGAACAATACGTCAGAGCTGAATGCGAATTTTTTAGTTACGATTTCAGGTGCTTGTGCAGTTTGGCCGAAACGGTAAGTCAAGCCAGCGTATACAGTACCGATGTCTGGACGGTAGTCAACAGTTGTGTTGTTGTATTTGAATTTGCCAACGTTGTTCAACCATTGGTATTCAACGCTTGCAGCCAAGCTTGGAGTGATTGCATATTCTAAACCACCAGCGAAGAGGGCTGAAACACGGTTAGAGTGTTTTTTGTCAGCTACAGCGCCAGTCAATTTGTAGTTAGAGTGAACTAATGCAGCACCTGCTTTAGCATAGAAATCCAAATCAGTAACGATTGGGTAGCTTGCTTTCAAGCTCAAGTTTGCACCGTGTGCAGTGTGTTTGAATTTGTTAGCATTAACGTCGTTTTTCAACTCGTAGCTGCCGTAGTAGTCATAGCCTAATTCTACAGCCAAGTTAGGAGTGATTTGGTAGCCACCGAATGCACCGTAAGCTACAGAGTTACGACGAGTTTTACCAACGTTTTTACCGTTTACATCTGCAACATAGTTATAGAATTCGCTGCTGCCAACTTTAACGCCGTCGTGGAATTGTGACCAACCAGCTTTTAAGCCAGCATAGAAAGTGTTTGGTTGTGGAGCTGCTTGAGCTACTGAAGCCAAAGCGAAACCAGAAATAGCTAATGCAATTGCTGTTTTTTTCATTTCAATGTCCTCTTTAATTGAGTTAAGTATTCGCCGATTTATAGATGTAATAAAGTGAATCGGCTAATCCGTTTATAGAGCAACTCTATACAGACTAACAAGCTCTGAAGATCGCTCTTCTGAGTGTGCGTTTATTATCAGCGACTCAACGGCGAAAATCAACCGAATTGACTGATATTTTCGCCTTTTTGGTCGAAATTTAATCAAAAAGACGGCTTTTAACCCTTTTTCAGCCTAAAAAATGAACTTTTTGCGCGTGCGATTATCTAATCTATTTAACGATTTAAGCACGCAAGTGGCTTTAATCTCCCGCCAAATATGCTAAAATTTGCCATCATTTTACCCATTTTTGCACTGCACGCTATTTGGAATTTGTTATGTTGCCACGCCTAAGCTCCACCCCAGCTATCAGCCAACAGGCTCAGGATTACCTCACCGCACTTGCTCAGCAACAATTTGAAGGCGACATTGTCACCAGCTTTGCCGCGCGGCTGAGTATGGCAACGGATAACAGCGTTTATCAACAACTGCCGCAGGCGATTTTGTTCCCGAAAACCGTGGCGGATGTGGTGCGGCTGACCAAATTGGCGCAGCAAGCGCACTTTCAATCGCTGACCTTCACCCCGCGTGGTGGTGGCACAGGCACCAACGGCCAGGCGCTGAACAACAATATTATTGTCGATCTCTCGCGCCACATGACTGCTATTTTAGAGCTCAACGTGCAAGAGCGCTGGGTGCGGGTGCAAGCCGGCGTGGTGAAAGATCAGCTCAACGCCTTTTTAAAACCCCACGGGCTGTTTTTCGCCCCTGAGCTGTCCACCAGCAACCGCGCCACCATCGGCGGGATGATCAACACCGATGCCTCCGGCCAAGGCTCACTGCAATACGGCAAAACCTCCGACCATGTATTAGGCTTGAAATCAGTGCTGATCAATGGCGAAATCCTCACCACAGAGGTGCGCTCGTCAACCGAAATGGCCGAGCCAACCGCACTTTCGCCTTTTGCCGCGCAATTAGAGCGTAATGTCTCGCAACTGTGCCGTGATCATCGCAACGCCATCATCAACGACTTGCCGCAGCTCAACCGCTTTTTAACCGGCTATGATCTCAAAAATGTGTTTAATGACGACATGAGCGCATTCAACCTCAGCCGCATTATCACAGGCTCTGAGGGCTCGCTGGCGTTTGTCTGCGAAGCCAAACTCAATTTACTGCCAATCCCGAAATACCGCACTTTGCTCAACATTAAATACGACGCCTTTGACTCTGCTCTGCGCGCCGCGCCAATGCTGGTCAAAGCCAATGCATTGTCGGTGGAAACGGTCGATGCCAAGGTGCTGAATCTCGCCAAGCAAGACATTATTTGGCACTCGGTGAAAGATCTCCTCACCGAATCTCCTGAGCAGCCGATTGTGGGGATTAACATTGTCGAATTTGCCGGCAACAATCAGCAACTGATTGAAAAGCGCGTGAGTGCCTTGTGCGCCCAGCTAGATGAAGCGATGGCCGCCAAACGCGGCGGGCTGATTGGCTACCAACGCTGCGACGATCTGGATTCGATTTTGAAAATCTACGCCATGCGCAAAAAAGCCGTGGGCCTGCTGGGCAACGCCAAAGGCCGCGCCAAGCCGATCCCGTTTATGGAAGACACCTGCGTGCCGCCGGAGCATTTGGCTGATTACATCACCGAGTTCCGCGCCTTGCTCGACAGCCACCAGCTGCAATACGGCATGTTCGGCCATGTTGACGCCGGCGTCCTGCACGTGCGCCCCGCGCTGGATTTGTGTGATGAAGCCCAAGTGCGGTTGCTGAAAACCCTTTCAGACCGCGTGGTGGAGCTGACCGCTAAATACGGCGGGCTGATTTGGGGCGAGCACGGCAAGGGGCTGCGCTCAAGCTACGCGCCACGCTTTTTTGGTGACACCCTTTGGCAACTGCTGCGGCAAATCAAAACCTGGTTTGACCCGCACAATCGCCTCAACCCTGGCAAAATCTGCACCCCGCTGGAGGATGATACCGCACTTTTGCCCGTGCTCTCGCCAATGCGCGCCGATTTTGACCGCCAAATCCCACTGCAAACACGCGATGCGTTTTCTGGCGCGATGAACTGCAACGGCAACGGCTTGTGTTTTAATTATGACGTACACAGCCCAATGTGCCCGTCGTATAAAGTCAGCCGCGACCGCACTTTTTCACCTAAAGGGCGTGCGGCGATGGTGCGCGAATGGTTGCGGCTGCTAAGTGAGCAAGGTGTCACGCCGCAAGATCTCGATTTCAACACCAAAAGTGCGGTCAGCCTGCGGGATTTGGCGCAAAAGCTGCGCTCAAGCTACCACAAATGGCGCGGCGAGTATGACTTCTCCCACGAAGTGAAAGCCACCATGGACACCTGCCTGGCGTGCAAAGCCTGCGCCAGCCAGTGCCCGATCAAAATCGACGTGCCGCGCTTTCGTGCTAAATTTAACCATTTTTATCACCAGCGTTACCTGCGCCCGATCAAAGACCACGTGGTGGCCAATGTGGAGCTTTATGCCCCGCTGATGGCGAAGGCGCCGAAACTGGCCAATGCGCTGACCAACAACAAACTCACCGCCACACTGGCGCAAAAAACCCTCGGTATGGTGGATTTGCCTACACTGAGCACGCCAACGCTGGCCGAGCAATTGCAAAAGTGCGGTTGCCCTGGCTTTTCCCTTGACAGCCTTGAACAACTTAGCCCCGGACAAAAAGCGAAATCGGTGCTGGTGGTGCAAGACCCGTTCACCTCGTTTTATGACGCCACCGTGGTGGCGGATTTTGTCCGCTTAGTGCAAAAGCTTGGGTTCACCGCCTATGTGCTGCCGTTTAAACCTAACGGCAAGGCGCAGCATATCAAGGGCTTTTTAACCCGCTTTGCTAAAACGGCGCGCAACCAGGGCGAATTTCTCAACCAGATGAGCCAACTTGGCATCCCGATGGTAGGCGTCGACCCCGCGATTGTGCTGTCATATCGCGATGAATACCGTGAAATTTTAGGCGACAGCCTGCCGTTTGATGTGCTGATGACCAACGAATGGCTCAGTCGCGAGCTTGCGAGCCTGCCAACGCCGGCGCAAACACCTGCGCAAACGTGGTACCTCTACCCGCACTGCACCGAGGTGACGGCGGTGGCGAACAGCAATCAGCTGTGGCGGCAGATTTTTAGTCATTTCGGCCAGCAACTTGAATGCGAAAGTGTTGGATGCTGCGGCATGGCGGGCACCTTTGGGCACGAGAGCCAGCATATTGCGATGTCAAAAGCGATTTTCCACCTCTCGTGGGCGGACAAACTCAAAGTGCGCCCTGCCGAGCGCTGCTTGGCCACCGGCTATTCTTGCCGCTCGCAGGTTAAACGCATGGCACACTTCACCGCCAAGCACCCTGTGCAAGCGTTGTTATCACTCTGGGAGGGCTAATGTGGACGCGTGATCTCAGCCTTGATGAGCTCAATGCTTTGTGTGCACAAAGTGCGGTCAGCCATCTCGGCATCACCTTTTCAGACAAAGGCGAGGATTATTTAGAAGCCAGCCTAGAGGTGTGCGAGAAATCCTGCCAGCCGATGGGCTTTTTGCACGGCGGCGTGTCGGTGCTGCTGGCGGAAACCGTCGGCTCACTCGCGGGCCTGTGCTGCGTGGCGCCAGGGCTGGTGGTGGTGGGCAGTGAAATCAACGCCAGCCACTTGCGCGCGGTGAAAATCGGCCAGCGCGTTTGTGCCCGCGCCACGCCATTGCGCCTTGGGCGCACCCAGCAGGTGTGGCAAATTGCCATTCGTGACGCCCATGGGCGGCTGGTTTGCCAAAGCCGGCTGACACTGCAAGTGGTGAAAGCGCAACCAAAATAAGGATATCAGATGAAAACAGGGATTTTATTGGTCAACCTCGGCACGCCAGCAGCACCCACAGCAAGTGCGGTGCGCCGTTATTTACGGCAATTTTTATCCGACCGGCGTGTGATCGACGTGCCGCGCTGGCTATGGGCGCTGATTTTAAACGGCGCCATTTTGCCGTTTCGCGCCCCGCGCGTGGCCAAGCTCTATCAATCGATTTGGACAGAGCACGGCTCGCCGTTGTTGGCGATAAGCCGCAGCCAACAGCACAAACTGCAACACCATTTTGCCGCCAACCCAAATATCATTATTGAGCTGGCGATGACCTACGGCGAGCCATCAATGCAAAGTGCGGTCGACAGCCTCATTGCCCAGCGTGTGGGCAAAATCATTGTGCTGCCGCTCTATCCGCAATATTCCTCCACCACCACCGCCAGTGTGTTTGACGCCTTCGCCGCAAGCTTGAAACGCCACCGTTTTGTGCCGGAGATTGAGTTTATTCACCACTACCACACCCACCCGCTTTATATTCAAGCGCTAGCCAACCGCATCGGCACGCTCGATGAGGACGAACTGCTGATTTTTTCCTTCCACGGCATTCCGCAGCGCTATGCCGACGAGGGCGATGTTTACCCACAACACTGCCAACAAACGGCAAAAGCGGTTGCAACCGCACTTGGCCTGAGCGATTCGCGCTGGCGCATGACATTCCAATCCCGCTTTGGCAAAGAGCCGTGGCTGCAGCCTTACACCGACGTCACCCTTGAGGAACTGGCCAAAGCGGGCAAACACAAACGCATCGCCATCGCCTGCCCTGGCTTTTCAGTCGACTGCCTCGAAACTCTCGAAGAAATAGCGGAAGAAAACCGTGAAATTTTTCTCTCTAACGGCGGCGAGCACTACCGCTACATCCCCGCCCTCAACGCCTGCGACGACCACATCGCCATGATGGCGGCGTTAGTTGAAGATTTCATCAAAAGCTAATTTATATTATCGGCGAGCACACGTGACACTCAGCGCCTGCTCGCCTAGCATCAGGATAACTTTTTCTATTCTATTTATGGCTGTTATTAGCGGCTTTTGCGATTAATTGATCGAAATACGCATTGATTTCTTTTAGGGAAAAACGCGTGCTATTGCGCCCTAATGTAATTCTTTTCGGGAAATCTGGGCGATAATAGCGGCTTTTTGCATTGCTCCAGTTGCGGATGCTCGCTAAACACACGCCAAATTTTTCAGCCACATCGGCAATGCGGATGAGTTTGTCTGAATTTTCCATCTCTTTCATGTTAAATCCTTTTATTTTAGAGAGAATGATTGTAAACGAGACTTTTTGCAGTGAAATTTAGCCTAAATCTCACCGCAAAAAAGCGCGCTATCATCCTCTATTTTGCTTTAAAGTACAAAGGATTTTTTCACCGCAATAGGTTACATGAGCATAACAGGTTGAATTTAAGAAGCATTTTTTGGGAAATATCAGGCAACAAAAAAGCAGCCCAATTGGCTGCTTTTTGTACTTGGTGCTCTGAGCGAGACTTGAACTCGCACGTCCTATGGACACTACCCCCTCAAGATAGCGTGTCTACCAATTCCACCATCAGAGCAGAAATTATTGTGGGATGTCGCTGTTGTGTTTTTCAGCAGGGACATCAACAGCAGGCGCGCTTTGTTGAATTTGTTGCGCTTCGCTGCTTAAGTCGTCAAACTTGCCTTGCGGCGCTTGACGATGTGTATTCAAATTACCAATCACCAGCGCAATCGCAAAGAAGAAAATCGCTAAAATCGCGGTGGTACGAGATAAAAAGTTGGCTGAGCCTGCGGCACCAAAAATGGTACCTGATGCGCCTGACCCGAATGACGCGCCCATGTCAGCTCCTTTACCTTGTTGCAACAAGATAAAGCCGATCAACACGACGGACACTAAGATGTAAGCAATAATTAAAATCTCGTACATAATTCTCTAAGGCGTTGCCTAGCTCTCTATTGATTTAACTGTGGCATAATAATGAAACTCGACGCGCTTAGCAAGCCCTTTTTTAAAAAGTGCGGTTTAGTTGCTTTTTTTTCGTGCAACGCGCCGAGCGCTGGTGCGTTTATTGCCCCGTTGGGGCGTGATTTGCCGCAAGGCGCGCAAGGTGGCGATGTCGTGTTGTTGCAACAAGCCGGCCAACTCGCTCAGTAATGTTTGCATAAATTCATGATAATTTGCCTTTTTTTGGCTCATGGCGTTGAGCTGCGCCTCCCACTGCGCGGTCATATCTGGCAGGGTGACTTGCTCAGGCAGCGCCTGCACAAAAATGCGCCCGGCGGGCGTGCTGACAATGCTGCGGCCCTTTTTCTCGATAAACCCACGTTTAAACAGCAGCTGAATAATCCCCGCGCGGGTGGCTTCGGTACCAAGGCCGTCGGTTTCTCGCAGGATTTTTTTCAGCGCTTTGTCTTGCACAAAGCGCGCAATGCCCGTCATGGCCGCCAGCAGTGTGGCATCGGTGAAGGGTTTAGGTGGCTGAGTTTGCTTTTCCACCACCTCACCTTGGGTGCAGTGCAGCACTTGGCTCTTTTTCACCTTCGGCAAGGCGCGCTCGGCTTTGGCCTCATCGTCGTCTTTTCCCAACAACGCCTTCCAGCCCACCTGTGCAATGCCGCGGGTTTGCGCCACAAAAGCGCCGCCGGCAATCTCAAGCTCAATTTTGGTTTTGTTGAATAGGGCGTCATCACAAAATTGCATCAAATATTGTCGCGCGATCAGGTCATAAATCTGCTGTTCAACGGTTGAAAGTGCGGTTTTATTGGCCTTGGCGGTGGGGATGATGCCGTGATGCGCCTCCACTTTGGCGGTGTTCCACGCGCGGTTTTTGCGCGCCAAATCCACCGCCTCAGGCAGTGTGTTGAACGCTTGGCTGTTTTGCGTGATGGCTTGGCAGACCGCACTTCGTTGAGCGTAATGATCCTCTGGCAAATAACGGCAATCCGAGCGCGGGTAGGTGATCAGTTTGTGCATTTCATACAACCGCTGACAAGCGTCCAGCACCGCTTGTGCCGAATAGCCATAGCGTTTGCCCGCGTCGATTTGCAGCGCCGAGAGGGAATACGGCAAAGGTGCAATTTCACGCTCTTGCGTGGCGTGGTAGCGCTGCACTGTCGCACTTTGATGGCTGATGCGCCGCGCCACGTTTTCAGCCAAGCCTTTGGAGAGCACGCGGCCTTGTTCATCTTGATAATCCTCACAGGCGGCGCTGGGCTGCCATTGGGTGGTGAAGGTGGCGCTTTCGTTATCACTCAAGGCAATGTGCGCCAGCACCTGATAAAACGCTTTGGGTTGAAAATGCTCAATTTCCAAATCACGGCGGACAATCAGCCCCAGCACCGGCGTTTGCACCCGCCCAACAGAGAGCACGCCTTGGTAGCCCGCGCGCTGGCCATAAAGCGTGAACGCGCGCGTCATATTTATGCCATAGAGCCAATCGGCGCGCGCTCTGGCCAAGGCCGAGGTTGAAAGGGGTACAAAAGTGCGGTTATCCGCCATGTTGGCAACGGCTTGGCAGACCGCACTTGGATTGAGGTCATTGACCAAGCAGCGTTTGACTTGCGCGAGCTGCGCGCTGGGCAGTTGCGCGAAATTGAGCACTTCATCAACCAGCAGCTGCCCTTCACGGTCGGGGTCACCGGCGTGGACTAACACATCGGCTTGTTTAATCAGTTTGAGCACCACGTTGAGCTGCTTTTGGCTCGACTTTTTCGGCAGTAGCTGCCAGCGCTCGGGCACAATCGGCAAGTGCTCCAGCCGCCAGCGTTTAAACTCCACGTTATAGCAATCGGGCTCGGCTTGCTCGAGCAAATGGCCGATGCACCAGGTCACGCAGTCGTGCTCGCCGCATTGAATAAAGCCATCGCCACGTTTGTGCGGCTTGGGCAGCACATCGGCAATGGCGCGGGCAAGGCTGGGTTTTTCGGCGATGAACAAGCGCATCTTACTCTAACCTTTGCAAAAAAGGCTTGCCGCCGAGGGCTTGCATTTGGCGCAAGATCCACTGCTGCTTGCGCAACATCGCCTGTGAGGGTGCATCAACGCGATAAATATGCGGATTGGGCAAACTGCTGGCCAGCAGTGCCGCTTGCGCATTGGTCAATTTGGCTGCTGAGGTGTTGAAAAAGTGCTGTGCGGCAGCCTCCACGCCATAGATGCCGTCGCCAAATTCAGCAATGTTGAGGTACACTTCCAAAATGCGATTTTTATCCCACAAGGTTTCCAAAAGCCAGGTGGTGGGCACTTCAAGGCCTTTGCGCAGCCAGCTTTGGCCATGCCAGAGGTAGAGGTTTTTCGCCGTTTGTTGTGAAATGGTCGAGCCACCGCGCACGCGAGCACTGGCTTGATTGTGCTGGTAGGCCTTTTCCACCGCCTGCCAATCAATGCCAAAGTGGCTGGGGAATTGCTGATCTTCTGCGGCGATCACCGCCAGCTGCATCGGTTTGCTGATGCGATCAAGGCTGACCCAGTCATAACGGGTTTTGAAAGCAAAATCCCCCGTCAGCCAGTGGCCAAGTTGCTGCTGCGCCATGTAGGCGGAAAACGGCACTGGCACAAAACGTAAAAGTGCGGTCAGCGCCACCACAAAGAGCAGGAAAAGGCCAACAATCCGCAGCGCGCGAGTCAGCCAACGCGGGGAGCGCTTTTGGCGCTTTTTGGCTTTAGTTGCCATGGCCTTGTAGCCAGTTGAGCAGCTCTTCAGGCATCGTTTTGAGCATATTCGAGCCGCGCGTGATGGTGGCAGCACTGGTGTTGAGTTGCTGTTGAATTTCGCGCTGGGCGTGGGATTTGGCCAGCAAGGCTTTGATGATCTGCACCCGCAAGCCGATGGAATCACGCTCATCAGCGGTCAGCAGCATGCCAAGCACCTCGTGCTCGCGCCCTTCACGAAAAGCATCACGCAACAAGTCCACAAACACGCGCCACTGCTCGCTTTTATCTGCCGTCATACTCTCTCCTTTCGCATTTACTGTTGTACTAGTATACGCGATCAACCTCGCTTTTGGCGAATGAAATTCCTGTGCCTTTGCGCAATAGCTGGTAGTAGTAGTCATAAGTGAGCACATTTTGCACGTAGCCGCGAGTCTCGAAATACGGAATGGTGGCGATGAACTCCGCCATCGAAAGCCGCCCACCCGCGCGCGCAAGCCACTGCTCGGCGCGGCGGCTGCCAGCGTTGTAGGCGCTGGCCATCAAAATGCGGTTGCCGCCAAAGCGCTCCGCCAGCTGCTGCAAGTGCGCGGTGCCCAGCATAATGTTGTCAAACGGCGAAAACAGCGCTTGTGCGTTGCTGTACGGCAGCTTGAGCACCTGCGCGGTTTGCTTGGCGGTGCTTGGCAGCAGCTGCATCAACCCGCGGGCGTCAGCGCTGGAGGTGACAGCGGGGTTCCAAGCGCTTTCTTGGCGCGCGATCGCTTGCGCAAAGCTTTGTGTCACCTGCTTGCCGGCCAAATTGATGTCAAACCAAGTGTCAAACGCCTGCGGCAGCCGTGCGGGGATATAATCCCACGCTTTGGCGGCAATCGTTGCCTGCACGCCATAGGCGTACCAACCTTGAGCGTTGGCGTAATCCGCCAGTGCGATTTGTTGGCGCTTTTCACCTTGTGCTAGCAATTGCTGCCACAGGCGATTAGCGGTGGTGGTTTGCTCAAGAGTGATCAGCTCTTGCAATTGGGCTAACCGCACTTTTAGTGGCGCGAGCAGCGGCTCACGTTGGTCATCACTTAATTTTGCAAAGTGCGGTTGATAGGTTTGCCCCAGCGTTTGGGCGGCGAGCATTGGGTAAAAGCCGCGCTCTTGCGCCAGTGCAGACAGTGCGCTGCGCGGCGATTTGCCGTGCTTTTCATCATTGATGGCCTGCCAATAGCGCCACTCTTGTTTATCAAGGGCGTCGGCTGAAAGCAACGCCAGCCATGGGCTGAGGTCCGCTTGGTTTAAGAGTGCGGTCCGCAATCGCCGCTCAGTGAGCGCATCATCACGCAAGGCTTGCACTTGGGCATCGCGCCAGGCTTGCAATTGGGCGTTGTCTTGATCAAAAATTTTGCTCACCAGCGCAGCCTTCCAGCTGGCGATTTGTTCCTCATTGAGATCAAAGCGCGCCACCCACGGGGCAAATTCAGCAAAAGGATCATCAGCATTGAGCAAGGCGACGTCGAGCTTTTTCAAAAAGCGCGGAAAAGTGCGGTCAACCACCGCACGCGTTTCCGGCGTGATGGCCGCGGTTTGCACAAACACGGGCAGTTGCTCAGGGTGCTCGCGCAATTGCACCAAGGATTCCAAATAATTTTGCGACACCATGTCATCGCCCGTGGCAAGGTTGCGCAAATGCCGCAGCAGGCCGTCACTGCCCGCCAAAAATGCCAGATGACCTCGCTTACGCAGCAGCTGTGGCGTCATCGCTTGCGCCTGCCAGGCGTTGAGCACATCATCGCACTGATTGGGCAAGGATTGGCCCGTTTGCCACAGCACACTCACCGCCTGCCACACGTTTGTGTTACCCTCAGCCAGGCGCAATTGCGCACTTAACCCAATGCACTGGCTGGCTTGGTCGTCTAACGGGTGGCGGCTTAAAAAATCGCTGACAGCCTGCCAGCGCTGCTGCTTGAAATAGGCCTCAAGCAAAGTGCGGTTGAGCGCATCGCGATCGGCAATCTCGGGGTGCGCTTGGGCAAACTCATCAATGCGCTGCTCGTTGAGCGCGGCAGGCTCAAGCAGCAGGCGTTGGTATTGCAAAAAAGGCGTGAGCACATAGCCCTCAAGCTTGGCCAGCATGGTGTCGATCAGCGCAAAATTTTGCTGCTTGGCCGCCAGTGGCAGCAACTGCGCCGTTTTTTGATAGAGCGCACGCTGGGTTGGCAGGTCCAAAACCGCACTTTGCGCTCCACTCTCTTGCGCGCTCGGCGCGTTGGTTTGTGCCTGCGCCAGTGGGCTTGCAATCAATAAACTGAAGATAACGGCTTTTGGGATTCGTCTCACAACCACTCCTTAACGATAAAAAAACACCTTGCTTAGCAAGGTGTTAGACTTAAGTTTTAGCAAAAAATTCACGCTAAAGTGCGGTTATTTTTGCCTAAGCACTCTGTTAGGCTGTCAGCGGTGGCTTGCAAGAAGTCAGTATACGCTGTTTTGCCTAAGCTGATTTTTTCACCCAATGGGTCGAGTTGGCCCACGCCAACGCCTGAGTTTTTCTGCAAGGTTTCCACCACGCGCGGGGTGAATTGCGGCTCGGTAAACAAGCATTTGGCTTTGTGATCTTTAATGCTGGCTTTGATTTCGCTTAAGGTTTTCGCACCTGGTGCCACTGCTGGGTTGATGGTGAACGCACCGAGGTGGTTGAGACCAAATTGACGCTCAAAGTAGCCGTACGCATCGTGGAACACGTAGTAGCCTTCGCCTTTCACTGGTGAAAGTTGTTTGCTTAAGCTGTCTAATTTATCAGCAATGTTCTTTTTGAAATCGGCCAAGTTAGTTTTGATAAGCTCGGCTTTGTCTGGGTAGATTTCGCTTAAACGTTCGGCGATATTCTCTGCCACCAATTCACTGATTTTTGGTGAATACCACACATGCCAGTCTGTTTGCAGGCCTTCGTGGTGGTGATGCTCGTGACCGTGGTCGTGATCATGGTCGTCGTGTTCATGTTTGTGGCCGTGATCATGGTCGTGATCGTGGTCATGATCGGCGTGTTTGTGATCGTGGTCGTGATCGCCATGTTTATGGTCGTGGTCATGGTCATGATCGTGGTCATGGTCGTGATCATGGTCACCGTGGAAGTGAACGTGCATCGCTTTGCCTAACAACGGTTTGATGCCGTCAATGTCTTCAATTTCGAGCACTTTTTTCTCGTCGAGTTTTTCCACGCTGCTTTCAAGGAAGGTTTCCATTTCATCACCCACCCAGATGACCAATTGCGCTTTTTTCAAACGCTCAAGGTCAGACGGACGCATGCTGTAATCATGCGGTGAGGCGCCGGCTGGCAGCAGCACTTCGGTTGGGGTCACGCCTTCGGCAATCGCGGCGGCGATAAAGCCAATTGGCTTCACGGTGGTGAGGATGTCGGCTTGCGCACCGAGGGCTGCGGTTGACAGCACCGCGGCGGCGAGAAGTTGTTTTTTAAACTGTTTCATAAATCTTCCTTTTTTGATGTTGTAGTAATTTTTCAATCACACGGGATACTGCAAAAAAGCCAAACGTTGCAGTGACCATTGTTGCCGCCCCGAAGCCGTTTGCACAGTTCATCGTGGCCGACACATTACATTCGCCTTCCATTTTCGGGAAAATCAAAGGCTGAGTTGAAAAGACACAATCAATGCCAAATTTCCGCTTAGGGTTTTGGCTAAAATGATACTGTTTGCGCAGCGTTGACCGCACTTTGGCTGCCAGCGGGTCTTGAATCGTGCGTGAAAGATCGGCAATTTGAATCTGCGCTGGATCTGTCTGCCCGCCCGCGCCGCCGGTTGTGATCACGCGGATTTTATTGCGCTTGCAATAGGCCATCAATGCCGCTTTGACTTTGACGCTGTCGATGGCGTCAATCACATAATCAAAGTGCGGTTTGATGTGCTCGGCGATGTTCTCGATCGTAAGGAAATCATCAATGTAATTAACCTCACACTCGGGGTTGATCGCCTGCACCCGCGCGGCCATCACCTCACCTTTAAGCTTGCCAAAATTGCCATCGAGAGCATGAATTTGGCGGTTGGTGTTGGTCAGGCAAATATCATCCATATCAATCAAGGTGATGTGCCCAACCCCACTTCTCGCCAAGGCCTCCACCGCCCATGAGCCAACACCGCCAATGCCGACCACGCAAATGTGCGCTTGGCTGAGCAACGTCAGCGCCTCAGCGCCATAAAGGCGAGCGATGCCACCAAAGCGGCTTTCAAGCGCGTTGCTCATCAGCGCAGCACCCACGCGCGGCCGTAGTGTTTCAAAAGCCCTGCTTGGTGGCCGGCCTCATCACCAATGCCTTGGTAGAGGTCAAAATGGTGGCCTTTCACCGCGCCACCCACATCAAGGGCAATCATCAAACGCAGCTGATGCTGGCCTGTCCAGTTGCCTTGCGGGTCAATTAATGGCTCTTCAACCAGCAAAATGCTGCCCGATGGCACCACGCGGCGGTCAGAGGCCACCGCGGCTAGAGGAATAAGCGGGATGCCCGCCGAGCCTTTCACTTTGCCGTTAGGCACGTTTTTAAAAAACACGTAAGACGGGTTGCGCTCAAGCAAGCCTTGCAGCCGCGCTGGGTTGCGCGCCGCCCAATCTTTGATCGCTTGCACCGACATTTTCTCTTTCGGGATTTCGCCGTCTTCCACTAACAAGCGGCCGATGCTGGCGTATTTGTAGCCGTTTTGGCCTGCGTAGGCAAAATAGTTCAATGTGCCGTTGCCAAAATCGACATAGCCACTGCCCTGCACGCCAAGCAAAAAGTTATCCAGCATGGAGTCGGTATAAGCCAGCTCCAGCCCTTGGCCTTTTAACGCGCCGGCATAAATTTGTGCGCGTGAAAAGCGTTTTTGCCGCGGCATGGCGTAAATTGGGTGTTGAAAGCGCCCTTGTGGGCTGTATCTGGCGTGGATCACCGGCGAGTAATAGCCTGTCATCAACACATTTTGAAAGCCGTCTTCACCGCGCATCAAAAGTGGCGTTAAACCTGCCGCATTGAGCTGGCTGACATCCGCCCCGCTGAGCACCCAGTTGAGCACTTTGGCATAAGTGTTGCCAAATTTGTTCGCCAGCCGCGGTGAAGTGCCTTGCACAATCGACATTTGGGTTAAAAAGTCCCCTTGGTTGACCACACTGCCTTGGTTGGCAACATAAGACACTGGCGTGAGCGCCTGGCCTAGGTTGATGTAATCCCGCCCGTTATAAATGGCACCCATTTTTTCGCGCATTTGGCGATCGTTGTCGACACCGCGTTTGCTAGGCCCACTGCCACAGGCGGCGAGCAACATAATTAATCCGATGGAAAGGGCTTTTTTCAACACACTCATGAACACGTTTACCTTAACTGTTTAAATTTTATGCTTGTTATTAGAATAGTGGCTTACGTTATCAAAAATGGGCGCAAAAATACAGTGCAAATATGCAATAATTACGATTATCACTTGCCTAATTTGTGTAAACTTATTGCGCAAATATCGCACAGTTAGATTAAATAATCGCCAGTTGTGAAAAATTTTTGTGATCTACCTTGCAAAAATTTTTAAACTGCGTATTATAAGCACCTCAAACGGACGCGGGGTGGAGCAGCTTGGTAGCTCGTCGGGCTCATAACCCGAAGGTCGTTGGTTCAAATCCAGCCCCCGCAACCAATCACCACCGCCATGAGGTGGTTTTTTTATCTCTGCAATTTTAGTTCAACCGCACTTTACATTTTCTTGCCCTTTTCAGACTGTTTCAGGCATAAAAAAAGCCGCCCTAAGGCGACTTCTTCAAACGTGTTGGCTAATTAGGCAACAACTACGTTTTCTGCTTTTTTACCACGTTGATCATCAACAATGTCAAAGACGACTGATTGGCCTTCTTTTAAGGTACGGAAACCGTCACTTTTGATTGCAGAGAAATGTACGAATACATCTTCGCCGCCATCAACTTGTAAAAAACCAAAACCTTTAGTTTCGTTAAACCACTTAACGGTTCCTTTAACTTGAGACATAATAAATCCTAAAATAACTAATTTAACAATTTTTACCTAAAATACGGACAACGCAATTGATGTTCATAACCTGGTAAATCTATTCTGCTCTAAGAGCGCATTCATAGTAACACATCGCCTAGAAAAGACACGTTTTATTTAAAAAATAAGCAAAAAAAAGGCGTTTTTCAGCTAAACTGTGAAACGCCTCACACTTTTTGGCCTAATTTGCCAGCCGCTCGAGCAATTTTTGGTGAATGCCGCCAAAACTGCCGTTACTCATAATCAAAATATGATCGCCTGCTTGCGCTTCGTTGGCGATGAGTTCAATCAGCAAATCAATGTTGCCGCTCCATTTCGCCGGCACCGTGGATTTTTCCGCCAGCTCGGCCACCTCCCACGGGATGTTATCCGGCTGGAGCAAAAAGGCCACGTCGGATTTCACCCAAGCGGCGACCAAGTCATTTTTATGCAGCCCCATTTTCATGGTGTTGGAACGCGGCTCGAGCACCGCGAGAATGCGCTTGGCACCACCGACTTTGTCACGCAGTGCGTTGATGGTGGCGTTGATTTCCGCTGGGTGATGAGCAAAATCATCATAGACTGTGATGTCGTTCACGCAGCCTTTCACCTCCAAGCGGCGGTTGGTGTTCACAAAGCGGCTGAGTGAGTCGCAGGCCTTGTCAATCGGCACGCCCACGCGGTGCGCGGCGGCAATCGCCATCAAGGCATTGTGCATATTGTGCTCGCCAAAAATCTCCCACCGCACTTTGGCTTTTTCTTCCCCGTGGTGGAAAACGGCAAACTCGGTGCTGTCGGCGGTGAGCTTTTTGGCAAACCAATCTTGCCCCTCGCCTGTGAACTGCTGCTCGCTCCAACAGCCCATCTCTAACGTTTGCTTAACGGTGGCATCTGCCTTGTTGGAGAGAATCAACCCCTTGCTTGGCATCAGGCGAATCAAGTGATGAAATTGGCGCTGAATGGCGGCGAGATCGTCAAAAATATCGCCATGATCAAAGCCAATGTTGTTGATAATCAGCGTACTTGGGTTGTAATGCACAAATTTTGAGCGCTTATCAAAAAATGCGGTGTCGTATTCATCGGCTTCGATCACAAAATACGGCGCGATGCCCAGCTGCGCAGAGGTGGCGAAGTTGCCGGTCACGCCACCAATTAAAAAGCCAGGTTCAAGGCCATTGTCGGCCAAAATCCATGCCAAAATGCTGCTGGTGGTGGTTTTGCCATGGGTGCCAGACACCGCCAGCACATGGCGCTCACGCAATAGATTATCATGCAACCACTGTGGGCCTGAGGTGTATGGCAGCTGGTTGTCGAGCACATATTCCACGCACGGGTTGCCGCGTTTCATCGCGTTGCCGACAATCACCATATCCGGGCGCGGCTCAAGTTGTGACACGTCGTAATTGGGGATAATCTCAATGCCGCTGTTTTGCAAAAAGGTGCTCATCGGCGGGTAAACATTGACATCACTGCCAGTGACTTTAAAGCCCATTTGACGGGCGATGATGGCAACGCCGCCCATAAAGGTGCCGCAAATGCCGAGAATATGAATGTGCTGTTGTTTCATGTTGGTCGCTCTAAAATAAAAGTGTGGAAATGATCACAAACTAAAGACAACTGACAACCATTTCCGCTTTTCGCTGCTATAATGATAATGCTTGATTATACAGTAAAAATGAAAATATTTCTTTCAAATTATCCCGAGGCAGGTTATGAAAACATTAGGCGAATTTATTGTCGAAAAACAACACGATTATCCCAACGCAAAAGGCGAGCTCAGTGGCATTTTGTCCTCCATTCGCTTGGTCGCCAAGATTATCCATCGGGATATTAACAAAGCAGGGCTGAATAACGACATCATCGGCAACTCTGGCGTGGAAAACGTGCAAGGCGAGGCGCAAATGAAGCTTGATGCCTTCGCCCATGAAAAAATGAAAGCTGCGCTTATCGCGCGTGATGAAGTCGCAGGCTTCGGCTCGGAAGAAGAAGAAAATTTTGTCGCGTTTGACACCGAACGTGGCCGCAACGCCAAATACATCATCCTCACCGACCCGCTCGACGGCTCGTCAAACATTGATGTGAATGTGGCCGTGGGCACCATTTTCTCGATTTATCGCCGCATCTCCCCTATCGGCCAGCCAGTCACGATGGAAGATTTCTTGCAACCGGGCAATAAACAAGTCGCCGCCGGCTACATTGTCTACGGTTCATCCACCATGTTGGTCTACACCACCGGTCACGGCGTGAACGGCTTCACTTACGACCCATCATTGGGCGTGTTTATTTTGTCCCACGAGAACATTAAAATCCCACAAGATGGCAAATGCTACTCCATCAACGAGGGCAACTACCTCAAATTCCCGATGGGCGTGAAAAAATACCTCAAATACTGCCAAGAAGAAGACAAAGCCACCAATCGCCCTTACACCTCGCGTTATATCGGCTCATTGGTGTCTGACTTCCACCGCAATATGCTCAAAGGCGGGATTTACATCTACCCAACCTCCACCCAATATCCAAAAGGCAAATTGCGCTTGTTGTATGAAGGAAACCCAATGGCGTTTTTGGCGGAGCAAGCAGGCGGCTTGGCCAGCGACGGCTTCAACCGCATTCTAGACATCCAACCGACCGAGCTGCACCAACGTGTGCCGCTGTTTGTGGGCTCAAAAAACATGGTGGAAAAAGCCCAAGCATTTATGGCCGCTGAGCATGACTAAATTAAAAGTGCGGTTTGACCGCACTTTTGTATTGCAATTGACTCACGCACGCTTATTGCTTATCCTGAGGCAAACAAAAGGAGCCAAGCATGCCAACTGCGGTGAAATATATCGTTGCGTTTTTTAGCCTTGCGGCATTGATTATCTCGATGTTGTGGTTTGATTCAAAAAATCAGCCACAAACGGTGGATACCGCCTTGACGGAATATCACATCACCGCCGACAAGCTCACCAACCGCACGCTGCTTGAGGAGTTTAACCGCCGCGTCAACCTCAGCACGCCGAGCTTTATGGTGCTACCGCAAGCCGGTGAAAGCAATATTGTGTTGCGCTATACACTCACCACCCATTCGAGCAAGCCGATTCACTCCATTGAGTGGCTGGCGCTCTACCTCTACCAAGGGCATATTATTTTCAACAAAGAGATTCAAGTGGCGTTTAAATCCGACTCGGGCAACCTCAACGAGCGTAATATTGACCTCGTCTTCCCGATTGAATCCATCTCAAGCAATGTGCGTGAGCTGTTTTTGCGCAAAGACAGCAATATCCGTGCTGTCACACTACCGCAAACCATTCAGTATGCTGACGGCTCACGATTGGAGCTTTCTTACAATTAACAAAAAGGCCGCCTACTGGCAGCCTTGAATCATGCACACCGCACTTTGCAAAGTGCGGTTTTGTTTATCGCCACGCTTTGAATTGATTGATCAAACCGTTGGTTGAGCTGTCATGGGAGCGGATTTCATCGGCGCTTTCCAACTCTGGCAAAATGCGGTTGGCCAGCTGTTTGCCAAGCTCCACGCCCCATTGGTCAAAGGTGAAAATGTTGAAGATCACCCCTTGCACAAAGATTTTGTGTTCATACATCGCAATCAGCGCGCCTAAGCTAAACGGCGTGATTTTTTGCAACAAAATCGAGTTGGTTGGGCGGTTGCCTTCAAACACTTTAAACGGCACCACGGCTTTAACTTGCTCAAGGGTTTTGCCGTTTTTGACAAACTCATCAATCACCTCTTGCTCGGTTTTGCCGAATGCCAAGGCCTCTGTTTGGGCAAAGAAGTTAGAGAGCAATTTCAGGTGGTGATCGCCCAATGTGTTGTGGCTTTGCGCCGGCGCAATGAAATCACACGGAATGCGCTGAGTGCCTTGGTGAATGAGTTGATAAAACGCGTGTTGGCCGTTAGTGCCAGGCTCACCCCAAATGATTGGGCCGGTTTGATAGCTGACTTTCTCGCCATTGCGGTCAACGTATTTACCGTTGGATTCCATATTCCCTTGTTGGAAATAGGCCGCAAAGCGGTGCATATATTTGTCATACGGCAAAATCGCCTCGGATTCGGCACCGAGGAAATTGCTGTTCCAAATGCCAATCAACGCCAATGTAGCTGGGATGTTTTGCTCAAGTGCGGTGGTGCGGAAATGTTTATCCATTTCATGGGCACCGCTGAGCAATTGCGCAAAGTTATCAAAGCCGATTGAAAGCGCAATAGACAAGCCAATGGCTGACCACAGGGAATAACGGCCGCCCACCCAATCCCAAAATTCGAACATATTGTCTGTGTCAATCCCAAACTCTTTCACCGCTTTCGCGTTGGTGGACAGCGCTACAAAGTGTTTAGCGACCGCACTTTCCTCTTTTGCCGCAGCCAACAGCCAATCACGCGCGCTGTGGGCGTTGGTCATGGTTTCTTGGGTGGTGAAGGTTTTCGACGCCACCAAAAACAACGTGGTTTCAGGGTTGAGTTTTTTCACCGTTTCGGCAATGTGGGTGCCGTCCACGTTGGAAACAAAATGCATGGTTAAGTGATTTTTGTACGGGCGCAGCGCCTCAGTCACCATATACGGCCCTAAATCTGAGCCGCCGATGCCGATGTTCACCACATCGGTGATCGCTTTGCCGGTGTAGCCTTTCCATTGGCCTGAAATCACACGTTCACAAAAGCCTTTCATTTTGTCTAATACGGCGTTGACCTCTGGCATCACGTCTTTGTCATCCACCATCACTGGCGTGTTAGCGCGGTTGCGAAGTGCAGTGTGCAGCACGGCGCGATCTTCAGTGCGGTTAATTTTCTCACCACTGAACATCGATTCAATCGCCTCATTCAGAGCACATTCGTTGGCCAATTGGCGCAGCAATTTTAAGGTCTCTTCAGTAACCGCATTTTTGGAAAAATCCACCAGTAGTTGATCTTGAAACGCGAGGTGAAAACGCTCAAAACGCTGAGCGTCTTGCTCAAACAACGCTTTGATGGTGACGTTTTGTTGTGCTTGTTTGTGCTGCTCTAGCGCTTGCCAGGCAGAGGTTTTGACAGGATTAATATTTTGCATAAGTTCTCCAAATGATTAAATGTATTCGCGGCTAACACGGCTGCTAAGCTGTGTCACCAATTCATAGCTGATCACGCCCAGATGTTGCGCAATTTCCTCAACTGGCAGATCAGGCCCCCAAAATGTCACGTCATCGCCAATCGCGGCGCTATCATCGCCCAAATCCACCGTAAGCATATCCATCGACACTTTGCCGACAATCGGGTAACGCTTGCCGTTAATGAGCACTGGCGTATTCTCTGGCACATCGCGCGGGAAGCCGTCGCCATAGCCCATCGCCACCACCGCAATATTGCTCTCACGCGGGCTCACCCAGCGCCCGCCGTAGCCCACCGGTTCGCCTGCTTTATGGCGACGCAAGGCAATGATGTTGGATTTGAGTGTCATCGCGCAGCGCAACCCGCGTGATTGCGTGGTGCGGATGTCGTCATCGGGCGCGATGCCGTAAAGAATAATGCCTGGGCGCACGGCGTCATAATGGGCTTGTGGCCAGAACAAAATGCCGTTTGAGGCCGATAGGCTACGCGGGCCTGGCAAATCACCAATGGCCTGCTCGAAGCGGTCGATTTGCGTTTGGCTGTAATCACACTCACGCTCGTCAGCGCGGCTGAAATGGCTGACAAAGCCAATGGATTCCACCTTGCCGCTGGCTTGCAGGCGCGCGTACACAGCTTGCACCTCATCGCAGGCAAAGCCTAAGCGGTGCATGCCGGTGTCGATTTTGATCCACACCTTCAAGCGGCCACAAAGTGCGGTTTGCTCAATGGCGCGCAGTTGATAGTCGCTGTGCAGCACCGGCTCAAGGTTGTATTCTTGCAAATAAGGCACATCATTTGTGTTGAAAAAGCCTTCAAGCAGCACTATCGGGTTGTCGATGCCATGCCGACGCAGCGCGGCGGCCTCTTTGAGGTGCGCCACGCCAAAGCCGTCGGCCTGCTCGCGCAACGCCTGCGCCACCGCCAGCATGCCGTGGCCATAGCCATTGGCTTTCACAATCGCTAAGCAGCGGCTATTTGGGGCGAGTTGTTTGATTTTGCTGAAATTGTCGCGCAACGCAGCCAAACTCACTGTGGCTTTGGCGCCGTGTATTGTATTCATGGTTATTCGTCTTCGTTATAGGCCGGCCCATCGTAATTATCAAAGCGGGAAAAGCGCCCGTTGAAGGTCAACCGCACTTTGCCAATTGGCCCGTTACGCTGCTTGCCGATGATAATCTCCGCAATATTTTTAAATTCGCTGTGCTCGTTATAAACCTCATCGCGGTAGATAAACATAATCAAATCCGCATCCTGCTCAATGGAGCCCGATTCCCGCAAATCCGAGTTCACAGGGCGTTTATCAGCTCGGTTTTCCAAGCTACGGTTGAGCTGAGAAAGGGCAATCACCGGCACTTCCAGCTCTTTGGCGAGCGCTTTGAGTGAGCGGGAAATCTCCGCGATTTCCAAAGTGCGGTTTTCGCTGTAGCCTGGCGCGCGCATCAGCTGCAAGTAGTCAACCATAATCAAGCTCAAGCCGCCGTTTTCGCGATACACCCGCCGTGCGCGGGAGCGCAGCTCCGTTGGCGTGAGGCCGGAGGAATCATCAATGTACAAGTTGCCACGCTCCGACATCATTTGCACCACGCCTGTGATGCGTGACCATTCGTCGTCATCAGTGATGCGCCCTGTGCGCACTTTGGTTTGGTCAACCCGCGCCAAGGAGGCGAGCATCCGCATCGCGATCGAATCGGCAGGCATCTCAAGGCTGAACACCAGCACGGGCTTGGTTTGGCTCATCATCGCGTTTTCACACAAGTTCATCGCAAAGGTGGTTTTCCCCATCGACGGGCGCGCCGCCACAATGATGAGGTCAGATTTTTGCAAGCCCGTGGTTTTGAGATCCAAACTGGTGTAGCCAGTTGACACGCCTGTCACGCCGTTGTTGTTTTTCGCTTGAGATAAAATTTCGATTTTTTGCAGCGTGTCATCGAGGATTTCAACAATCGGTTTCGGGCCCTCTTTGGCATTGTTGGTGCGCTTTTCGGCGATGTCGAAAATTTGCTTTTCGGCATTATCAAGCAAGGCTTTGATATCCTGCCCCTTTGGCTCGTAGTTTTGCTCGACAATGTTGAGCGCCGCGCCAATCAGCTCACGCTGGATGGCCTTCTCCCGCACCACGCTGGCATAAGTCAACACATTGGCGGCACTTGGCGTGTTGCGCGAAAGCTCCGCGAGGTAGGCAAAACCACCCACTTCTTCACTCACGCCTTTGTTTTTCAAATGCTCGTCTAAGGTGATGATGTCAACAGGTTTGTTGGCACGGGCAAGGGCTTCCATTTCTTGGAAGATCACGCGGTGAGCAAAGGTGTAGAAATCATCGGCGTAAACGTGCTCAATCACCTCTTCAAATTTGTCGTTGCTCAACAAAATGCCACCGAGCACCGCCTGCTCGGCTTCCAAGGAGTGGGGCGTGGTTTTCAACGCCTGGGTTTTACGATCGGTTTCGCTCAATGTTGACGGGGATGGTTGCCTTGCCATGAAAAAGTCCTACACGCTAAAAGAGTTCTATTATAGCAAAATTTTGCCAAAAGCGAGGGGCATTCTTGCAAAATAAAACCCCCAATCATGATTGGGGGTTTTGCGTTAGTTTGCCTGACTTGGTGCGGCACTGACATGGCTGCTGGCGGCATTGATACCCGCAGCGCCATCGCCTTTGAAGCGATAGCGCGAGCCCTGCCACTCAACAATGGCAAACGGCGCGCCACTTGGCTGGCTGGCGGCTTGCGCCATCGCCACTTGCACGTGCTGCACGCGGGAATAAGTGCCAAAACGCTGGCCTGAAACCGCACTTTGATCTTCGACTTTGGCGATCACTTCATCCACGTTGAGCTCTTCTGCCACACTGCGAGAAGGTTGCTCATCGCTTTTCAGCACGCTGTTGGCCGCTTGCAGTTTTTTCTCCACAGACTCATTGGCCGGCTGGGTGATAAAGCCCAGTGGCGCGGCGCTTTGGTCTTTCACCACGCAAGACACCGCCGGCACGCTGATGCCAGAGCCGTATTTTTCGGCGTTGCGTTTGGCTTTTTCCGCGTCGCTATCGACCGCACTTTGGGTTTCAACCGCACTTTGGTCAACCGCACTTTGGGTTTGCGTTGCTTGAGCGGTTTCCTCTTGGCTTTCTTGCTGCTCGAGCAATTGCTCAACTGGCACAAACGGCATTTCCTCATCTTCTATGGCTTCACGGCGGTCAATCCAGACTTTGCCGCTGGCCAGCTCAGGCGACATCACGGCCAAAGTCAACGGCATTGGGCTTGCTTGCTCATTGCTGCTGCGACGGCGGCGTTGGTTGCCAGTGCGCAAATGGCGCGGGGTACGACGGCGACGTGAATTGCGATTGCGGCCTTCGTCGTTGCCTGAATTGTTGTCCGTGCTTTCTGCGTTTTCAACGTTGCTAATTACTGCCTCACGCGGGGTTTCTACACTGCGTGCTGGGGTGTTTGGCGCGCTGTCACGCACCGCACTTTCACTTGGCTTGTCGCTGGTAGTTTCACTGGCGAGTTGCGCCACAGGTGCGGCTGCTGCGTCGTCGTTTAACCGCACTTTTTGGCGCAAGTTGCGGCGTTCACGGCGCACGGCTACCGCTGGCTTGTTGTCGCTGTCGTCTTTTTCAACCTCATTGTTGCGCTCAACGGCTGGGCTGTTGGTGTTTTGGTTATTGTCGTTACGACGGCGCGAGCGGCGTGTGTTGTTGCGCGGTTTGCGCTCTTCACTGCTCTCTTCGCGTTTGCTTGGCGCTTTTTCCGCACTACTTTCTTGCGTGCGCTCACGGTTGTCGTTACGACGGCGGCTGTTGCGGCGCTCGTTGTTACGACGGCGTTGGTTCGGCTGGCGTTTTGGTTCTTTTTTCTCAGGCTCTTCCTCTTTGGCGAACAGCGCTTTTAATTTCGCCCACAAGCGCGCCAGCAGCGACGGCTTGTCATCTTTTTTGCTTGGTGCTGGGCATGGTGAAGCGCTTGGCATATTCAGCTCGCCGGCGGCTGCTTTTTCAAGCACGGCTTCCACCGTCACCGCTGCTGTATCAGGCGTGGCGATGTCAGGGGTGTTGTCTTGGCTGGCCGCAGAGCTACTGTCGTCGTGTTGCGCGTGGTATTGAGTCAAATTGTAGCTGAGCATATTCGCCACTTCGCCTTCGCGCAGGCGGAAGACTGAAAAGTGCGGTGTTTCCATTTGTTCGTTTGGCACCACCACAATTTCCACATCGTGACGTTTTTCAATGCTGTAAATCGCTTTGCGTTTTTCGTTAAGCAAGTAAGAGGCGATCTCCACCGGCACAATGGTGTGCACTTGCGAGGTGTTTTCTTTGATGGCTTCTTCTTCTAACAGGCGCAAAATCGACAGCGACAGTGACTCGTTGTCGCGCACTTTGCCGGTGCCTTGGCAGCGCGGGCAGATGTGGTGAGAGGATTCACCTAGTGATGGGCTCAAGCGTTGGCGCGACATTTCCAGCAAACCAAAGCGAGAAATTCGGCTGATTTGAATGCGCGCACGGTCTTGGCGCACGGCGTCGCGCACGCGATTTTCCACCTCGCGCTGGTGGCGCACAGGGGTCATGTCGATAAAGTCGATCACGATCAAGCCACCCAAGTCACGCAGGCGCAATTGGCGCGCGATTTCATCGGCGGCTTCTAAGTTGGTGTTCAATGCGGTTTCTTCAATGTCGCCACCGCGGGTTGAACGCGCGGAGTTGATGTCGATGGCGGTCAGCGCCTCGGTCACATCAATTACAATCGAGCCGCCTGATGGCAAGCGCACTTCACGCTGGAAGGCCGACTCAATTTGCGATTCGATTTGATAATGGCTGAAAAGCGGCACTTCGCCTTGGTAGAGCTTGATGCGGTTGGCAAAATCAGGGCGAATCAGTTTGATGTGCGCTTTGGCCTTTTCGTAGACTTTGGCGTTATCGATCAAGATCTCGCCGATATCGCGGCGCAAGTGGTCACGAATGGCGCGCACGATCACATCACTTTCTTGGTGGATCAAAAACGGCGCAGGGCGCGATTGCGAGGCTTGCACAATCGCCTCCCAGTGGTGCAGCAGCACTTTCAAATCCCACTGCAATTCTTCAGGTGATTTGCCCACACCAGCGGTGCGCACAATCAAGCCCACGCCCTCAGGCACCTCAAGTGAGCTGAGGGCTTCTTTGAGCTCTTGGCGCTCTTCGCCCTCGATGCGGCGTGAAATGCCACCGGCGCGCGGGTTGTTTGGCATAATCACCAAATAGCTGCCCGCCAGCGAGATGAAGGTGGTCAAGGCCGCGCCTTTGTTGCCGCGCTCTTCTTTGCTGATTTGCACAATCACTTCTTGGCCTTCTTTGATCACATCACGGATGTTTGGTCGGCCTTGGAAGGTGTAGCCTTCAGGGAAGTATTCGCGGGAGATTTCTTTGAGTGGTAAAAAGCCGTGGCGCTCGGTGCCGTAGTCCACAAACGCGGCCTCCAAACTTGGCTCTACGCGGGTGATTTTGCCTTTGTAGATGTTGGCTTTTTTCTGCTCGTGGCCTGGGTTTTCGATATCAAGGTCATAGAGGCGTTGGCCATCGACCAACGCAACACGCAACTCTTCTTTTTGAGTTGCATTGATTAACATTCTTTTCATTTAAATTTTTAACTCGTTTTTGTTTTAATCACTAGATAAACCGCGCCACCTTAGGCCTGATGTCCATACCTTGCCAATCTCCCGATTGTCTTTTGCAGGCGCATTAAAGGCTCAACGCTTGGTCAATGCATTCGTCCACTGCGCGGCGATTTATCCCACATCTCAAGGGCTGATGTCTTACGCTTGACTGCATCGCCTTGAAAATTGCTCTCACTTAAGGTTTTGGTCCTTAAAAGTGCGGTTTTGCCTATTACATTAATTATAATAAAAGCGTTGTATTATTTCATTTTATAGCGCCTCTTGGCAAGCAACCTTTGTTAAAATTTGAAAATCAATCACATTTTTTTATCGCTTTTTATGTATAATAGCGATTTTGAAACCACAAAGACTAAAAGGCGTTTTATGGCTGTTCGATTTTCCACCATTGCAAGCGACGAAGCGGGCCAACGGCTCGACAACTACCTGCTCGCACAACTCAAAGGCGTGCCGAAAAGTTTGATTTATCGCATTATTCGCAAAGGGGAAGTGCGGGTCAACAAAGGCCGCGTGAAGCCAGAATACAAACTGCAAGCCGACGACGTTGTGCGCATTCCGCCCGTGAAAGTCAGCGAAAAGGCCCAAGCGCCCATTTCCAACAAGCTCAGCCAAGTCAGCGCGCTGGAAAGCGCCATTATTTTTGAAGACGACGTGCTGTTGGTGCTCAACAAGCCCTCTGGCATGGCGGTGCATGGCGGCAGTGGTTTGAGTTTTGGCGTGATTGAAGCGCTGCGCGCACTGCGCCCCGAGGCGCGCTTTTTGGAGCTTGTCCACCGGCTTGACCGCGACACCTCTGGCGTATTACTGGTGGCGAAAAAGCGCTCTGCCCTGCGCCATTTGCACCAACAATTGCGTGAAAAAACCGTGCACAAAGACTATTTAGCCCTCGTGCGCGGGCGCTGGCAATCGAGCGTGAAAACGATTGATGCCCCGCTCAATAAAACGAATTAGCCAGCGGCGAGCGGATTGTGCGGGTCAACGCCGACGGCAAAGCCTCACAAACGCGCTTTAGTATTGAAGAGCGCTTTGGCGATGTCGCCACGCTGATTAAAGCAATGCCGGTCACCGGCCGCACTCATCAAATCCGCGTGCATACGCAATACGCCCAGCACCCAATCGCGTTAGACAGCAAATACGGCGATGCGGAGTTTGACGCCCGCCTGCGTGCGCTGGGGCTTTCTCGGCTGTTTTTGCACGCCTACGCCATCCGCCTCACCCACCCGAAAACTGAAGAGCCACTGTCAATCACCGCGCCACTTGATGACGCACTCAAAGCTGTGCTGGCTCAATTGCGCGCACAACAAAATGCCAAGTGCGGTTAACCCAGGGCCGTTAATGCGCGATAAAGCCCACTTTGGCGCTGGGTTGGGGTGCGGACACCGGCCTCCCACACCGCTTTGTTGCCAAACAGCACAAATTCGCGCTTGGCGCGGGTGATGGCGGTGTAAAGCAGCTCACGGGTCACTAGCGGCGCAATCGTCGGCGGCAGCACCAGCACGGTTTTGTCAAACTCAGAGCCTTGGGATTTGTGCACCGTCATCATAAAAGTCGGCTCAACGGCAGGGATGCGGCTTGGTGAAAAGGCGACGAATTCGTCTTTACCCTTTTCAAACCACACTTTCAGCGCCCCTTGCTCGTTGCGCAAACACAGCCCCACATCGCCGTTATAAAGACCAATGGCGCTGTCGTTTTCGGTGATCATCACAGGCTTGCCGTGATACCACTCATCGCGGTGAGCAAAATGCAATTTGCCCTCACGCTTGAGCTGCTCGCTCAGCGCACGGTTGAGATAATCCACCCCAAACTCACCACTGCGCAGCGCGCAGCAATAGCGCACACGATAAAACGCCGCAAAAATCTCACCCACCTCGGCCAACCGCACTTTGCCATATTGGTTGATGGCCTCAAGATAAGCACTGTAATCACGCCCTGCGTGATGCACCACGGCGGAAAGTGCGCTGCCTGACAGCGTGGCGTAATCCACACAATGCAAGTCGTCAAACCGCTCAAACAGCGCCCAGCTCTGCCGCGCGCCTTGGTTTACGGCATCAGACAGCACTTTGATGCCCGAGTCAGCGTGAAAGCGGTGGCTTTTTTGCAGGTGACAAACGTTGTCGCGCAGCACCCGCCCTTGCGCGCGCGCCGGCAACGTTTCGCCTGTGATAGCCTGAAGATACTCGGCAAAAGCGGGGCTAAAATCATCTCGCCCAAGGCTCAGTTGTGCCAGCACCGCACCTGATTCGACCGAGGCAAGCTGGTGCGCGTCGCCAAGCAAAATCACCCGCGCGTCAGGGCGCACGGCGTTGAGCAGGCGGGCAAACCAGTTGAGATCGACCATCGAGACTTCATCGACCACCACCACATCGGCCAGCAGCGGATTGCCTTGGTGAAACCGCACTTTGTCATCATGCAGTGAAATCGCCAGCATACGATGGAGCGTTTGCGCTTGGCATTCAATCGCCTCGGCCAACTCGCCCACCTGGCAACGCTCGGCATTGCTATGCAAACTTTGCCGCACCGATTCACTCAACCGCGCCGCCGCTTTGCCCGTCGGTGCCGCCATCGCCACTTTAAGCGCCGGCAACCCGCGCTCACGTTGTTGGTATTGCAACGCCAGCAGCAGCTTGCACACGGTGGTGGTTTTGCCCGTGCCCGGCCCGCCGGTGATTAAACAAAAAGCACTGCGCAGCGCCATTGCCACCGCCACTTTTTGCCAGTCCACACCCTCGCTGGGTTCAAACAATCGTGCGAGTAGCGCGCGCATGGCGGCGGTGTCGCTGATGCTCAGCGGGGTTTGAATGCGGGCGTGAATTTGTGTGGCGAGCTGCTGCTCATCACAAAAAGTGCGGTAAAAATAGAGCAAGCCGTGGGCGAACACCAGCGGCGCGCGCGCATGGTTGGCCACCGCAGGGTGGTGGGCCAACAGCTGCTGCCACGTGTGGGGCGGTGCAAAGCCGATGGCGCGTTGCATCTCGCCAAGCAATGGCGTGAATTGCGGATCAGTGATGTCAAAAAAGGCGCGTTGTTCAAAATCTTGCGGATTTAGGCACACGCTGCCTAAGCGTAGATCAAAGCTCAGCTGCGCGCCGAGCAACGCCACCAGGTTGTCGGCCGCCTCATTGCCGCTGGGTGTGGCGGTGAGCAATTTGGCGATGTGGTAGTCAATCGGCAAAATCAGCTCGGCTTGTTTGAGTTTTTCTAAAATCGCTAACATCATCACTGTGCAAACACCTTATCCAAAGCCTCAATCAAGGCAAAGTGCGGTTTGTCGAAATACACCCCAGTGGCGTTGCTCTGCCCTGTCATCCCCCGTAAAAAGAGGTAATACACGCCGCCAAAATCGCGCGCGTAGTCGTAATTCGGCACGCGCGTTTTCAAATAGCGGTGCAGTGCCAGCGTGTAGAGTAAATATTGCAAATCATAATTGTGCGCCAACACAGCCTGCGTTAGGCGATCAGGCGTGTAGCTGGCCGCATTCGCGCCTAAAAAATTGCTTTTGTAATCAACAATGTAATACTGCCCCGCGTGGCGGCAGACTAAGTCGATAAAGCCGCGCAGCATGCCTTTGAAATCACTCAAGGCAAACCGTTCCCGCGCGGTTTTCAGCGGGTAGCGCGCGAGCAGCTGATTGAACACGTTGGCGTGTACTTTGCTGTTGATCGCCAGCAAAAACTCCATCTCGCGCACGCTGTCACGCAGATCAATGGCTTGCAAGCAAAAGGCATTGTCCTCACGCAGCGGGGTTTGCACAATGCGCGTTAGCCACGCTTGCAGCGCGTCAAAGCTGCTCGCCTCCAGCCCAAGGGCGCTGAGGGCGTTTTCAATCAGCGTGTGATTGTCCGCATCAATGCGCATATCCATGCGTTGCAACAAGTGGTGGAGCACCTCGCCCACCCGCGCGCCAGCGGGGAAGGTGAAGGCGATGTCATCAACGCTGACCGCACTTTGCACTGGCATCATTTCAACGTCGCCTTGCCCGCTTTCAGGCTCTTGCAATGCCTCATGCAGCGGGTTGACCGCACTTTGCTGGCTCAGTGAGGTGAAGGAGTTGATCACCCAATCTTTTTCAATTTGGCCATAAAAATGTGCCGCCTCACCGTCCACTGCATCGGGCTGCGCGCGCCAGTCGCTTGGCGTGAGGGCATCGCAGTGGGTCAAGGTATATTGCTCGGGCGTGAAGTGCTTGGCGAGCAGTGCTTGGGTGTTGAAGGTGGGCCTTTGTGCCAAATCCAGCCCCAGCTCGCCTTGGGTGAGCAGGTAGACCAGCGGGTTCCAGCCCCAACTTTTATCTCTTATCATGTAGCCTTGATAAAATTCAGCATAAAGGCCAAGATGGACTTGATACACCGCGCGGGTCAGCGCCACATAAAGTAAGCGCATCTCCTCCGCCGCTTGCTCTCGAATGATGCGCTCCAGGGCGCTGTTGTCAAAATCAACGTCACTTTGACCACAATTGTTGAATTTTTCCAGCGTTTTGGGCGTAAGATTGGCGCCCGCGCCCACAAACGGCAGCCACACCACGCCGTATTCCAAGCCCTTTGAGCCGTGAATGGTGACGATTTTGACCAAATCCTGCTCACTTTCAAGGCGCAAGCTCAAGGCCTCGCCGCCCGCGCCTTTGAGGGCGATTTGCTGCTCAAACCAGGTGAGCAGCGCATACGCGTTGGGTTGCTGGTTCATTTGCGCTTGCAGCAACTCGCTTAGGTGCAAAATATCCGTCATCGCCCGCTCACCATCGGCGTGCGCCAAAATGGTTTGCGCCACCTGCCCATGTTGCAAAATGGCGTGAATCATCGGCAGCACGCCTTGGTTAAACCACATTTGCTGCCAGTTTAAAAGCTGCTCAACCCAGCTGTCCCAGCGCTGCTCGTCATAAAGCAGATGATTAAGCGTTTGGCTGTCGAAATAAAACAGCTGGCTGGCCAGCGCGTTGATGACCTTTGTGCGCTCATAAGGCATCAAGCAGCCTTGCAAGACCTGCAACAGCACCTGCGCCCACGGGCTTTGGAACACATTGTCTTTGTTGGAGAGATAAACGCTTTTGATCCCCAACGCTTGCAGCGCCGCTTTGACCTCCATCGCCTCATCGCCCTTGCGCACCAAAATGGCCAAATCGCTCGCCGCCAACGGCAGTTGCTCGCCGCGTTGATTCTCGCCCCACAATTTGCCCGCTTCAATCGCCTGCAAATAGCGCTGCACACTGATGGCACAAGCCCTCGCTTGGCTTTGTCGGAAGGCAGTTTTATTCTCCGCCTGGGCTAGGCAAACGCAAAGTGCGGTTTGCGCATCGCCGTTTAGGTAAAGTGCGGTTTTGCCGCCGCCGGCTTGCACGAGCGAGAAGTGAATCTCCGGCACCAAAAAGGCATCATCAAGTTGTGAGAACAGCTGATTGACCAGCGCGACCGCACTTTCACTCGAGCGCCAGTTTTTGCCCAAGGTGAACTCGCGCGCGGTTTGCTGCTTGGCTGCAAGGTAGGTGTAAATATCAGCGCTGCGAAAGCGGTAGATCGACTGTTTTGGGTCGCCAATCATAATTAGACCCACGCTATGCTCACTCGCCTCGAGGTAAATTTTTTGCAGAATATGAAACTGCTGGCTGTCGGTGTCTTGAAATTCATCGACCATCGCAAACGGGAATTGCATGCGAATCAGCTGCGCCAAATGCACGCCTTGGCTGCCCTGCAGCGCATCACTTAGGCGGCTGAGCAAATCGCCAAAGCTCATTTCATTGTTGTGCGCGCTCTCTTCATTCACGCGCTGGCGCACGTCAAGCGCCATGTGCCACAACAGCGCTTTGTGCAGCTGCTCAAAACGCGTGGTGTTGACTTGCGCGATAAACGCATCCACCGCAGTGAAAAACGCATGGGTTGGCGTGGTTTTATTTTTATTGGTTTTGTCGATCAGTTGATTTTGCGAAAAGTAATCTAATTCTTTGGGCAGGGTGAAGCTCAGCGTGCCCTCAAGCCACGCATTGAGCGCGGTGCATTTTGTTTCAAGGCTGCTAGCAGAGTATGTTTTGCCATTAAGCTGCTTGGCTGCAATGGCATTGGCAAGCAGCTCGCGCACCGCACCTTGGCTGGCCTGCCATAGGCTCTTCAATCCCTCACGGGAGGCAGCATAGGCCTCAAGCTCAGCGGTGATCTCCGCAAAGGTGGATACGGATTTTGCCGGCAGCGACCCTTCAAGAAAATGCTTGATGTGATCGAGCACCGCATCAGGGCTTGTAAGAAATTGCCGCGCAAAGGCGCAGACAACCGCACTTTGCGGATAAAACCGCGCGCGCCACGCCTGGCGGCAGTGCTTGAGGTAACGCTCTTGTTGGGCGCGTTCATCTAGCAGCACGGGGTCAAAATGGAGGTTGGCGTCAAAAGCATAGCGGCTGAGCATTCGCCGACAAAAGCCATGAATGGTGAAAATCGCCGCGGCGTCCATATTTTGCTGCGCCATATCCAAGCGCAAAATTGCCTCATCCACATCACCGCTGATGGCGTCAAACAGCGCACACAAAAACGGATCAGCGCTTGCAAACTCGCCCGTTTGCTGCCAGCTTTTCAGAAGATCTAAAAGTTCCACCACCCGCGCGCGGATGCGGTCTTTCAGCTCTTGAGTGGCGGCTTCGGTGAACGTCATCACCAAAATTTGCTCCACCCCAAGGGCGCGGCCAAAGGCGTTTTCCCCCGCGTTGAGCAACAGCCGCAAATAGAGCGCGGCCATGGTGTAGGTTTTGCCTGTGCCGGCGGAGGCCTCAATCAGCGAGGTGCCAGACAGCGGATGGGTGATGGCGTTGAGTGGCTGCATGGGTTAGAACGATAGCACTTTGTCCGCCCACAGTGTCCAGCGGCTGAGATCGCCCAGCGTGCCAACACTCACCCCTTCAGCCAGTGGCAAATCGGTGATGCCGCGGGCGTTGGTGCAGGTTTTGCACAGTTTCACCTCAGCGCCAAAGCCGGTGATGATTTCCAGCGCTTGCTGCACGTTGTAACCTTCCGCTGGGTTTTGTTTATCAAGCCCTGCGACCACCGCATCGGAGAGTAAAAACAGTTTGAGTTCGACCGCACTTTGATGTTCTTCTTGCAGCATAATGGCAAGGCGCAGTGCGTTGAAGAGGTTTTCGCTGCCATAAGGCGCGCTATTGATGATAAAAAGTAATTTTTGCATGGCGTGCTCCTTTTTGCTCACAATAAACGCCTTTGGCGCGAAAATCAATGCCTAATGCGTCACGCTGCGCTCCACCGCGCGGGCTTTGAGCAGGCGATAAATTGTGATTAAATTCATGGTCATCACGGTGCTTTCAAGCAGCACACCCCCAATCGACCCCACGATGATGTTATTGGTCATCCAGCAAATGGAGCCAAAGAGCATCACCAAGCGCATTTTAATGCCCGTGAGCAAAAACAGCGCGATGGTACCTGTGGCGGTGCCGATGATCGGAAACATACTCCACCAATGCTCGGAGATATACAAGCCAAAGCCGACTGCCACCGCCACAAAGGCAAAAGCCACATAGGCCGAGTTGATGAAAATCGAAGTGGCCGTGCGGCAAGCGGCGATAAACGAGCTCAGGGCCGAAATGGGCGAGCCGAGTAAGTAAAAATGGAGCATGTAGGTGAGGTTTAAAATCACCATGATGATTTTAAAGCGCTTGTCGTTGCGCTGATAAAACACCAAAATGCCGAGGAAGAACACCGCAATCCCCAGCCATTGTGCAAACGAGAGATGAATAATGTAGTCGAGATAGTCGCTCACAACGCCTCACATATAAAAAAGCGCCATTCGGAAATGGCGCGTAAAAAGCTAAATAAAATGCCCTTACACAATGCCGAGCAAGTTTGGCAAGAATAAGGAAATTTGCGGAATGTAGGTGACCGCTAAAAGCGTAATCAACAACACGATAAAGAACGGCAGCATCGGTTTAATGATATCTTGCAGCCGCACACCAGCCACTGAACAGCCGACAAACAAGGCGCTGCCCACCGGTGGGGTACACAAGCCGATACACAAGTTGAAGATCATCATGATACCAAAGTGGATTGGGTCCATGCCGAGATCAGTCACGATTGGCAAGAAGATTGGGGTGAAGATCAACACCGCTGGTGTCATATCCATAAAGACCCCAATCATCAGCAAAATCACGTTGATGATAAACAAGATAACATACAAGTTGTCTGAAATGCTGGTGAGCAATTCGTTGATCATAAACGGAATATCCGCGCTGGTCATAATCCACGACATCGCCACAGAAACACTGACCAAGAACAACACAATTGAGGTGGTGACCACCGCATCGAGAATAATTTTTGGTAAATCACGCAATTTGATTTCGCGATAAATAATCACCGATAACACAAAGGTGTACACCACTGCGATGGCGGAGGCTTCTGTTGCGGTGAAGATACCGCCCAAAATCCCGCCGATCACCACAATTACCATCAAGATACTTGGAATGGCATCGAGGGTGTATTTCATGAAAATATTGAAGGTAATTTTATCCGATACTGGATAACCGCGTTTTTTCGCGAGGATAAAGTTCACCACCATGATAGACAAGCCCATCAACGCGCCTGGCAAGTAACCGGCCATAAAGAGGGTGGCAACAGACATGCCGCCGGCGGTCAAGGCATAGACGATCATCACGTTTGACGGTGGAATCAAAAGCCCTGAGATACAAGAGGTGACGTTAATCGCAGCAGAATAGGCAGGGTCATAACCGGCCTTTTTCTGAATCGGCGCCATGGTGCCGCCCACCGCCGCCGCGGCTGCCACCGCAGAGCCTGAGATGGAGCCGAACATCATGTTCGCCAACACGTTCACATGGCCCAGCGAGCCTGGGATGCGGCCTACCAGCACTTGTGAAAAGTTAATGAGTCGAATAGCAATCCCGCCACTGTTCATCAAGGAACCGGCTAAGATAAAAACGGAATCGCCAGTAATGAGAAGCTATCAAGCCCTGTTGCCATTTTTTGCCCTGCGGTGAGCAGCACAATATCCCATGGCAGAATAAAAAACCCTGTGACGATGGTTGAAATACCGATGGAGAACGAAATAGGCACCCCAACAAACACCAACACCACAAACGACACCAGCATCACCAGCGGTGCGAACCATTCCCAAGAAAGTAACCAGTCCATTGCTATACCTCCTCACCGCGTGACAATTTGCCAGCATTTTCGATGATAAAAATGATGTTGTAGAACATAATCAGCAAGCCGCTCAATGGCACCGCCATGTAGACGTATGCCATTGGCATTTGCATTGAAGGCGAAATCTGCCCCATGGCAAACACTTTGCTCACCAAGACAGACCCGCCGTAGACCATGGTGCTGATAGCAAATAGAAAAATCACCACATTGATAAAAATAGCACTAATTTGTTTTTTGCGCGCCGTCAAATTGTGGGTGAACAAGTCAATCGACAAGTGGCGTTGTTGCCCTGTGGTGTAGGCCGCCCCTAATAGTCCCACCCAAATCATACTAAAGCGTGCAATTTCATCGGTTATGGTGCTTGGCATTTCCAGCACATAGCGGCTGAACACCTGCCAGGTTACGCACACCACCAACATCACCATCACGATAATCGCGAATGTGGCGATGACCTTATCAACACTATTTTAATTTTTCTAACAGCATATCGCTACCCTAAGTCGATTATTTTGCGTCTTGAATTGATTGGATTTCGTCCACAAAGCCGACCAATTTCGGATCTTTACGGAAGTCATCAAACAATGGTTTCAACGCTTCACGGAATGGGGCTTTGTCCACTTCAATGAAGGTTACGCCCAATTTTTCAGCTTCTTTTTTAGAGCGAATGGTTTCTTCGTCCCACAATTTTTGTTGATACACTTCGCTGTCGTGAGCCGCTTCCATGAACAATTTTTGTTGTTCTGGGTTCATTTTGTTCCACGCTTTTTCAGAGATCACCAAGTAATCTGGGATAGACGTGTGTTGGTCAGCTGAGTAGAATTTGGCCACTTCATCATGACGGGTTGAAGCATAAGATGGGATGTTATTTTCCGCACCATCGATAACGCCTTGTTGCAATGAAGTATACACATCACCCAATGGCAATGACACTGGAGAAGCACCCAACAATTCGATTGATTTGTTTGTGGTTGGGGTTGAAATCACGCGGATTTTCATGCCTTTGAGGTCATCTGGTGAGTGAACCGGTTTTTTGGTGTAGAAGCTACGGGTGCCGCCCACATAAGAGGCCACGATGCGATAGCCGTTTGCTTGGGTTTTGTCGGCTAATTTTTTACCGATATCGCCGTAGAGCATACGTTTGAAATGGTCTTCATCTTTGAACAGGTATGGCAAGTTGAAGATCGCAAATTCACCGATGAATGGCTCAAGCTCACTGGAGTTGACTTTAGTCATATCCAATGCGTCGTTTTGCACCATTTCCAATGTTTCACGCGCATCGCCCATTTGGCGACTTGGGTAAACACGGAGGATGATTTCGCCGTTAGATTTGGCTTTCAAATCTTTCGCCATTTTGTCGATCGCTTTGTGTACCACGTGGGTTTGCTCGAGGTTATGCGCCAATTTGATGGTCACTTTGTCGGCCATAGCGCCGGCAGAGGCTGCCAACATCGGTAAAGCCACACACAAGCTGGTGAGTAATGGTTTAAATTTCATAACATCTCCTTTGAGTTGGGGTTAATTTTGGCAGAAAGTAAAATAGCATTTTATTTTTTTAAACGTAATCGTAAATTTTAGTTAATGTGACCCTAATCACAAAAATTTTTCGTCGATTGCGCGATCATTGCACAGCTCAAAATCAGCATAAAAAAAGGCTATGAAATCATAGCCTTATATTGTTAAATTTATGTTATTTTTTAACAAAATCTTCACGCATTGGGGTGAAGCAATCGAGCAACACGCCTTTTTTCAAACAACGGCAGCCGTGCACGATGTCAGGCTTTTTATACAACACGTCGCCGGCTTTCACCACTTTGGTTTCATCGCCAATGGTGAACTCAAATTCGCCGTCGAGCACATAGGTCAATTGCTCATGTGGGTGGCTGTGCATGGTGCCCACGGCGCCTTCTTCAAAATAGACTTCCACCGCCATGATATTCGGGCTGTAGGCCATGATTTTGCGTTTCACGCCAGCGCCTAAATCTTCAACTTTTACATCGTTACCATAAACAAACATAATCACTCCTTTCGTGCGTAAACTTGCGTCATCATAATCTAAATCGAATTTTGAAACAACATTTTATAATCAACAATTGATTTTGCGCAAGGCGCTGGCACAAAAAATGCAAAGTGCGGTACACTAAGCCAAACATCAGGGGGACGCATGACATCATCAACAGCCTTAAGCGCACTGCTCGCCAAGCTCAATGCCACACAAAACGCGGCCACATTGGGTGACATCCAAACCGCACTTAGCCAACACGCCTTTGCCGACCAGCTTGAGCGCGCCTTGATGCTCTCGCCGTTTGTCGCCAGCGTGCTGCAAAAGCAGCCTGAGCTAATTATGCGCTGGCGTGGCTGCCGCACGACGGATGTCAACTTCCCACAAAAATTGGCCGCAAAGCTCTCTGAGGTGCAAGACGAAACCGCGCTGCACCGCACTTTGCGCATTTTCCGCCATGCCGAAATGGCGCATTTGAGCTTTTGCCAAAGCAATAACCTGATGACCGTCGAGCAAACGCTGCACGCGCTTTCCGCATTGGCTGAGTGCATCATCACGCAAACCTGCGCGTGGCTCTATCACTTTTTAAGCCACCGCTACGGCACACCGATGAACGCCGCAGGCGAAGCGCAGCCGCTGTTAATCCTCGGCATGGGCAAACTCGGCGGGCGGGAACTGAATTTTTCATCCGACATTGATTTGATTTTCACCTACCCTGAAAACGGCGAAACCCAAGGCGCGCGACGCAGCCTAGACAACGCGCAGTTTTTCACCCGCCTTGGCCAGCGACTGATTCACGCCCTCGACAGCCACACCGCCGACGGCTTTGTCTACCGCACCGATATGCGCCTGCGTCCTTTTGGCGAGGCAGGCGCGCTGGTGCTCAACTTTGCTGCACTCGAGGATTACTACCAAGAGCAAGGGCGCGATTGGGAGCGCTACGCCCTCATCAAAGCGCGCATCATGGGCGAGAACGATCACAACCGTTATCACCAAATGCTGAAGAATATGCTCCGCCCGTTTGTTTATCGCCGCTACATTGATTTCAGCGTGATCCAATCCCTGCGCAACATGAAGGCGATGATCGAGCGCGAAGTGCGCCGCCGCGCGCTGGTCAACAACATCAAGCTCGGCGCTGGCGGCATTCGCGAAATTGAATTTATCGTGCAGGTGTTCCAGCTCATCCGTGGCGGGCGCGATACCCACTTGCAGCACCGCTCGCTGCTTGATGTGCTGCCCCATTTGGTGCAGCTGCACGTGCTCAGCGAAGAAGAGGCCGAAACACTGCGCCAAGCCTATCTTTTTTTGCGGCGGGTGGAAAATGTGCTACAAGCCATTGATGATAAGCAAACCCAAACCTTGCCCGACGATGACACCAACCGCGCTCGTCTGGTGGCCGCCTGCCGTGAATACGTCATTCAAGATGCCAATGCCAACCGCACTTTGATCACCACCGAGATTGACGATTGGGCGAGCTTTCAAGCCCATTTGCAACACCACCAGCGCGCCGTGCGCACCATTTTTGACGAGTTGATCGGCGAGGAAGAAAGCCCCCAACCTCAAGGGCAAAAGCTCAGCCCATGGCAGGATTTTTTAAGCTTCAACCTAGCGGATATCGAGCAGGTGCTGGCCGACAACGCGCTTGACTCGTTTGACCTCGCGCCAAGTTTGGAGCGCTTTCAGCACGACATTCTCCGCCGCCCGATTGGCCAGCGTGGGCGAGAGGTGCTTAACAAACTCATTCCTGCCCTGCTTGATGGCGTGTTTGCCCTGAGCACCCGCGCCGCCGTGCTCGAAAGCGTGCTGAAAATCATCTCGAATATTGCCACCCGCACC
Organism: Spirabiliibacterium mucosae; assembly: GCF_014884965.1. Classification (GTDB taxonomy): domain Bacteria; phylum Pseudomonadota; class Gammaproteobacteria; order Enterobacterales; family Pasteurellaceae; genus Spirabiliibacterium; species Spirabiliibacterium mucosae. The sequence goes on from NZ_JABTBO010000009.1 coordinate 50,097, forward strand.
ACCTATTTGGAGCTGTTGCTGGAATACCCCAACGCGCTCAACATGGTGATACGCCTCAGTGCCGCCTCGCCGATGATCGCCGAGCAAGTGGCAAAATACCCGATTTTGCTCGACGAGCTGCTGGACACGCAAACGCTGTTCAACCCGCCCCATGTGAGTGAATACACCACCTTGCTGCAGCGCTTTTTGCTGCGCATTCCGCACGATGACGAAGAGCAGCAAATTGACGCCTTGCGCCAATTCAAGCAAGCCAGCCTGCTGCACATTGCCGCCGCCGATATTTTAGGCGAGCTGCCGGTGATGAAAGTCAGCGACCACCTCACCTATCTCGCCCAAGCGATCATTGGCGCGGTGGTGGCGCTGGCGTGGGAGAAAACCCGCGCGCGCTATGGCGTGCCAGCGCATCTTGAAGGCGAAGACAAAGGCTTTTTAGTGATTGGCTATGGCAAACTCGGCGGCATTGAGCTGGGCTATAATTCCGATCTCGATTTGGTCTTTTTGTTTGACAACAGCCATTCCAGCGCCACCACGGGCGGCAAACGCAGCATCGACAGCGAGCAATTTTATCTCCGCCTTGCGCAAAAAATCATCAGCATTTTTAGCCTCAACACCCAAGCTGGCGTGCTTTATGATGTGGATATGCGCCTGCGCCCATCGGGGGAGGCTGGGCTGCTCGTCAGTGCCATCAGCGCTTATGAGGCCTATCAACAACAAGACGCCTGGACGTGGGAAAAGCAAGCGCTGGTGCGCGCCCGCGCGGTGTTTGGTGATGAAAACCTCAAAGTGCGGTTTGCTGAAATCCGCGCCAACGTGCTGTGCCAAGCCCGCGATGTGGCCACGCTTGAGCATGAGGTGGTGGAAATGCGCGAGAAGATGTACACCCATTTAAGCCACCCCAGCGCCCACACATTCCATTTGAAAAATGACCCCGGCGGCATCACCGACATTGAATTTTTAGCGCAATTTTTAGTCCTCGCCCACGCACCGCACTGCCCTGAGTTGGCGAAATGGTCTGACAACGTGCGTATTTTTGACGACATGGCCACCCACGGCGTGCTCAGCCAAATGGATGCCGAATCCCTCAAAAGCTGCTACACCACGCTGCGAGATAAAATCCACGCGCTTAATCTGCAAGGCTGCCCGCCAAGCGTGGACGCGCAAGAATTCACCGCCGAGCGCGCCATTGTGCAGCGGCTATGGGCGCAGTGTTTTAAAAGCAAAAGTGCGGTTAGCGCTTGCAAAGATTGAATATTTATGCAAAATGAAAGCATAAATACAAAAGAGAGAACGCCATGAAAGAAACACAACTGGTTGAGTGGTTTCGCGAATCCACCCCGTATGTCAACCTCCACCGCGGCAAAACATTTGTGATTATGCTTGACAGCGCCACCATCAGCGCCTTTCATTTTCGCAATATTTTGCAAGACATCAGCCTGCTCCACAGCCTCGGCATCAAGCTGGTGGTGGTGTTTGGCGCCCATCAACAAATCAACGCCGCACTGAGTAATCACGGCTTGAAAAGCGAATTCCACCGCCACATTCGTATCACCGACAACCGCACTTTGGATATCGCCAAGCAGGTGGTAGGCAAAATCCAGTTTGACATCAGCGGCTATCTCTCACTGCGCGCCGTCAACCTCGGCCACAGCTCGCGCCACATCAACGTGGTCAGCGGCAATTTTGTCACCGCCCAGCCCATCGGCGTGCTCGACGGGGTGGACTACCAACTCAGCGGCAAAGTGCGCCACATCGACATCACCGCCATCGAGCAGCAGCTGGCCAACAACGCCATTGTGCTGCTCAACCCGATCGGCGTGTCGGTCACGGGCGAAAATTTCAACCTGCCGTTTGAAGAAATTGCCACACAGGTGGCCATCAAGCTCAACGCCGACAAACTCATCGGCTTTTGCGCGCAAGACGGCATTTTTGATGAAAATGGCGAGTTGATCGCCGATCTTTTCCCCGAGGTAGCGCAACAGCACCTTGACCACCTCAATCAAAGCGGAGAATACAACAGCCCGCAAGCGCGCTTTCTCTCTGCTGCCATTGCCGTGAGCCAGGCGGGCGTCAACCGGGCTCATTTGCTCAACTTTGACAAAGACGGCACGCTTTTGCATGAGCTTTTCTCGCGCGACGGCGTCGGCACACAGATTTCAATGCAGCAGTCAGAAACCATCCGCACCGCCACTGTGGACGATATCGCTGGCCTCTTGGCGTTGATTTACCCACTTGAGCAGCAAGGGATTTTGGTCAAACGCTCGCGCGAGCAGCTGGAGATGGAGATTGATAATTATACGATTATCGACCGCGATGGGGTGATTATCGCCTGCGCAGCATTGAATATTTATGCACAAGAGGCGATGGCGGAGATGGCCTGCGTGGCCGTGCACCCGGATTATCGCAATTCATCACGCGGCGATGTGTTGTTTGATGCATTGAAAAAGCGCGCGAAAAAGTGCGGTCTGCGCCAAATTTTTGTGCTCACCACCCGCACAGTGCATTGGTTTCAAGAGCGCGGTTTCCAACCCGCCGATATCTCTGCCCTGCCCGCTGACAAACGCGCACGCTATGATCATCAACGTAAGTCGAAGGTGCTGGTGTATTCGTTGTGATGGTGTTTGCTTTTCAAGCTGTCGCTCGGCGCGAGCGTTAATCACTCCGTCATCGCTCTTATTTCCGCCTGCGGCGGGCGCTTTGTTTTCTTTCATCACTCCGTCATAGCGCTACGGTTTCGCCGTTGGCGACCCGATTTCTTTGCTCGCCCAAAGAAATCGGGGAAAGAAAGGGCGTTGCCATTTTTAAGGAAATCTCGCTTGTTGGGAATTTCTACGTCGCATGCAATACAGGCGTTTGCATGCTTCCTTGAAATTTACCCAACCGCTCCATTTCCGCGCGAAAAATGGCGGATCGAACTACAACGCTCTGTATTTTGTAAATCAAAAGTGCGGTTTCAAAGTCAGTTAAAAGTGCGGCGACCGCACTTTTTAATATCTCAGCTGATAATGTCTCGATCTATGATAATCACTCTCTTCAATAAGCCAAGAACAGCTGGATAAAACGCATATTTAACTGAAATTTTCTCACTTTTAGATACCCAATCAGGTATCCAAGCTAAAAGTAGATCAACAACCCTCTTTTGCATATCCTGGCGCTGTGTTTTAATAGCGTATGTCATTAGCTGCAAATACACTGCAATATGATCACTTGGCTCTCGTATATCTGAGGCAAGCGTAAGTTGGTTGTCACAAAACAAACTCTCAAGTTGCCCAAAATGATCATGATGTTGTTTTTTCGGTAAGTAAGCACTTGCATAAGGTAGCGCACTCACGTCACCGTCAAGCAAGAAAAGCTGTGCGAAGTCTGCTGCCAACTCGAGATCAGCATCTTGAGTACCCTCAAGGGTTGCTAATGAATGTTTAATTATCTCACTTATCTCTGATAAACCTATTTCATCGCACGCTTGCCACATAGGTGAGAAAGTCTCACTTCTAAAAGCCTTGATTTGTGTTTCAGTCAATTCAACTGTTAAAACGTTGGCTAGCCAGCTATAAAGACATAGGCGAATAGCATCATTAAGTTTAGTCATTATCCATTCACTTCTATTGGGCCTGAAAAACCTGTGGCTTTTGGTGCATTGCCTTGATATTTTTCAACATTAACCAAACACGTATTCGCACTCACAGCTTGAGATAATTTTGAGGCGCCAATATCCAGCGTCATGGTGTTGGGATCACCATAAGTATCAATTGCGCCAACAGTTTCATTCAGCGGTGAATACCATGCTCCCTCTTGCAAACGCACCACGCCAGTTGGAAAAAGATCGGAGATATGCGCCCCAACAATAGCTTGCCCACGATCATTATAAACCCGTACGAGATCACCGTGAGCAATCCCTAATTTTTTCGCATCCTCAGGGTTCATAAATAATGGCTCACGCCCCTGTATTTGATAGCTTTCACGCAAGTTTTTTGCCTCACAAAGTTGAGAGTGAAGGCGTTTATCTGGGTGAACTGATTGCATCCAAAAACGATATTGCTCTGATTTAGGCCCACCATGCGAACGCTCTGCCTTTTCAAACCACATTGGGTGGCCTTTACAATCATCATATTGAAAACTTGCAATTTTATTACTAAAAATTTCAATAAAACCTGACGGTGTACCTAAGGCATTTAATTCCGGATCATCACGAAAATCAGCATGACGAACCCAAGGTTTACCTTCAGGGAATAAGACATACCCCTGCGCCCAAAACTGTTCAAATTCAGGCATATCAAATTTACCTTGGTTTTCTTTTCGACATGCCTCATAAAGTGACTTAACCCATTCCATTTCATCCATCCCACGAGAATAGGCTTTCTCTTGGCCAAAGCGACGACATAGACCTTTAAAAATCTCAAAATCAGAACGAGAATCATAAAGCGGATCTATGAGTTTATGCATTGCTATCACACCACGGTTGCTGTATGACCCATAAGCGTCAATATCATTACGCTCAAATGGGGTGCATGCAGGCAAAACTATATCAGAAAACCGACAAGTTGCTGTCCAGCTATAATTGATAGACACAACTGTTTCTAACTGCTTAAACGCTTTTTTCATCTTATTGCGTTCAGATTGTCTATGCCATTGATTGCAACCAGAAAAAATAGCCATTTTATAAGGTGCGTAAGTCACCTCCTTGCCGTTATATTGAATTTTTTCACCAGGATAAAGCAAAGAATCTGTGACTCTTGCACATGGAATCACCGCACTGTAGCCTTGATAATCTTGGTTATCATACTTCGGTTTTTGACCTTCATCTAAATTCAAAGGAAAAGCCCCTGGCATAGCTGCGCCTGAGCTTGGAATACCAATAGAGCTATAGTGATGCGCATAACTAATACCCCCACCAGGCAGGCCAATCTGCCCAAGCATAGCCGCTAAAATAGCACCCATCCAGTATGGTTGTTCACCATGCTGTTGGCGCTGAATTGCCCAGCCAAAGATTAGCTGAGTTCGTTTGCCAGCTAGAAGATGAGCAAATTCACGAATTTTCTCAGGCGTTATGCCACAAATCGAAGTTGCCCATTCAGGCGTTTTGGCCACTTTATCTTCTGTTTCCCCCAATAAATAAGGGACAAATTTTTCAAATCCAACAGTATAAATGTCGATAAAATTTTTATCATAAAGGTTCTCTGTGTAGAGTGTATGCGCAATGGCGAGCATAAATGCAACGTCAGATTGAGGATTAACGTACCACTGTTCACAATCTAAATATTGCTGTGTTTTACTCTTGACAGGATCAACACAAATCACATTAACTTGCTTATCATTAATTTTTTGCTTGAGCTTTTCCAAGTACACATAGCTTTCATGAGTTTCACAGTTCCAACCCACTTGTAAGTTTTTCACAGGGTCACTCGCCCAAAAATAATATTTTCACTCTCTTTAAGAATCACCTCCCAAGATGTACCTTGAGAGTAGACCTCCGTTGACCCTAGCACATAAGGCAAAATCACCTGCCCAGCCCCTGTGGAATAATCTCCAGCGGTGGTCACACTATTACCATGCATACTGATTGCACGAATCATGTGATTACCACAACTGTGAAATTGTCCTGTTGCACGCCACCCAACGTTACCTGTGTGCAGTGCCCAAGGGCCATAGTGTTGCTGAATTCGTTCTAGTTCGGCATAGAAAAGATCTAGCGCTTGATCCCAAGTCACACGAACAAAACGATTATCACCACGTGATTCAGCGCCATGATTTTTTTTATCTTTCAACCATGCCAAACGCACCATTGGATAACGAATACGACTTTCACTATAGATGAGATCGATGATACCATTGATCATCTCTGTTGGATGTTTATCATATTCAAAAGGCTTAATTTCAACTACTCGACCATTTTTTACCTTAGCACGCACCGCTCCCCAGTGTGATCCTGTCATTTTCCATGTTTCGAGTGGATCAGCGCTCAAGCCATGTTGACTTGCCACAACAAATTGCGGTAATGAAAGTGCTGCCAGCATCGCTGAGGTTTGAGTGATAAATTGACGTCTAGTCTGATTCATTCTTTATCCTTATTTATGTTCTTGAAAATCAGATGAATGAAGTTGTAAATAGCGTAACACTTCCTTACTGGTTTGCTCATCCATATTGGTGAAGCCAACCATACCGTTGAATAAGCCGATCCAGCTATTGGCATCAAAATGCGCGATATCTGGCTGACGGTGGCAAGTACTACATTGTGTTTTATACACAGATTCCGCATCCTTCCAGATCGCATCAATATCAGAGATAAGGCTATTTTCTTTAATCCATACCTGCATTTGAACTTGCTGCCAATCAAGCCCTGTTAAGGGGTCGCCTTTGCTAGACACTACATCAAAGTGCGGTTTGCTTTGCATGAAGTCTTTATCAAGCACAGCGTCAGTGATATTTACCCCAAATTGATGGTACCAAACTCGTCCAAACCCTTTATTTTTACGCCACATATCTAACTCAATGAGATAAGCGTTCTTTTCAATTTTCACTAATTTGACTGGCACCGCACTTTCAATATCACCAATGCGTTGCTCTAAAGCAGATGAAGCAAAAAGTGGTAATGAAGATTTGGTGTAGTAAACATTACCTTCACTCAGTGAATGAACAACCAAATCATCAAATTTACTGCTATTATCCACCTGTGCGGTTGTTTTTTGCGGTAAGTGGTGAGCAACACCTTTGTGGCAATCAACACAACTTTGATCACGCTCAGCAGCTCCTTTCATCGCTTTTTGCGCAGCTGGCGACATTTTATCGAAATCCATTCGCGCATATTGATGACACGCTTTACACTCTTTTGAACCATTGGCTTTAAAACGAGCCCATTCACGTTCAGCCATCTCTAGGCGGTGTTTTTCAAAGGCTTCAGGGTCATCAAATTTCCCTGTTAACTCGGCAAACACTTCACGGCTTGCTTGCACTTTTCTTGCATATTTTGCGGTTTTATCATGCGGCAAATGGCAGCTTGAACACGTAGCAGTTACCCCCTTGGCATTAGACCAGTGCGCAGTTTCTTTCAACTCAGCAAGTGGTTTCTGCATGGAGTGACAGCTCACGCAAAACTCTTCAGTACTTGTTTTATCCATCACGTCGTTGAAAAGCTGCCAGCTTATCGCACCAGCAATAAAACCAACTAGCACCAAAACGCCTAAGCCAATTTTGGCAGGCGGCCGAGAGAATACCTGTTTTATAATTATAAAAAGCTTTTTCATCTCATCACCTTATGCGCTTGGCAAACCAATCACAAACAGTTGTAGCAGCCACACAACAAGACCAAATGCCCCAACACATATCGCCATCATGAAAGGAAAAATCACAAATGCGAGTAGCAACATAGTTACTACTTCATTTTTAAAAATTTATTGTTATATCACTCATCGTATTTTCTTGAATCGTTAAATAAAGAGGCATGAGTGTACAGCAAAGGCAATTCTCAGACCATTGACGCAAATCAAATACAAAAAGCATATAGTTACTTAATCACCAAATTATGCTTTATTTTAATCACTCGAATAAAAAAGATGACAATTGCTGACGAAATATTAATCGATAAAACAAAATATTATTTAAGTCACAAAAGATAGGTAAATAAATGTCAATTATAAACATAATTGGATGTTATTGCTTATCACTGCCTTTTTTATACCAAGTCAGCAATATGTGAAATATACTCTCAGAAGAAAAGCAATTAACAATAAAATAAAAAGAAGCGTCAGAAAATGGGTTATCACAAAGCGTTTGATATAAATGGCAACACGTTGAACACACCATGAACGCCCAAAAAAACGTGACCACTATCACAAGTTTAAACAAAAGTTAAATTTGTTATTGAAATGTGAAATATTGTTGTTATAATGACCACATACCCTAAAAGTATGACTCCAAATACTTTGCCCTTCTGATGAAGGGCTTTTTTTGCGTGAAATTTGGCGTTAAAGTTGTTGGTAGACTTTCAGGGCGTAGGAGTCCGACATGCCGGCGATGTAGTCGCAGATGATGCGGTGTTTATCATTATCTTGCGCGGCTCGCCAGCGGTTGGCGGTGTTGGTGGGCAGCAGGCGCTCGGGGTCGGAGGCGAAAATTTGGAACAGTTCGGTCAAAATGCGTTGGCCTTTGTATTCAATGCGCTGGGTGTTGACGTGGCGGATAACGTAATCACGCACGAAAATTTTGAAAATTTGCAACACCTCAATCACCTCTGCGGGCAGTTCTGCATTGAAACGCAAAAGTGCGGTTTGAAAAGGCGCTTGCACCTTCCAGCGCACGGCGGTGATGAAAAAATTCACCAAGGCACCAATGGCATTTTTGCGCTCAAAATGCAAGTTAGAAAAGAGATTTTCGGTCAGTTGATCAATGTGTTCACGAATCCATTGCGAATGGCACTGTTTGAGCTGGGTGAGCGCCTGTTGCCAGTGCTGGAGGTTGACCATGCCCACCACGATGGCGTCTTCCAAATCGTGCACCGCGTAGGCGATGTCGTCCGCCAGCTCCATAATCGAGCAATCGAGGGATTTATACAGCGTTTTCACCGTTTGCTCGGCACTCTCACGCGGCTGGGTGCGACAAAACTCTTGCCGTTCTTCGTCACTCAACGGGCTGAGCACCCAATCAAAAATCACCTTATCATCACGGAAAATGCCTTTGCCTGGCCGCCATTGGCCCATGTTGATATAACGCGGGTCACGCACCGTTTGCGCGGGCAGCTGGGCATATTGCGGGGAGGATTCATCTAAAATGGTGGGGTATTTCACCACGCCGAGCAGGGTGCGGCGCGTGAGGTTCATGCCCGCACTTTGGGTGTAGGGCTCCAGCTTGGTTAAAATCCGAAACGTTTGCGCATTGCCCTCAAAGCCGCCGTGCTGGCACATCATATAATTGAGCGCCACCTCGCCACCGTGGCCAAACGGCGGGTGGCCGATGTCGTGAGCAAAACAGAGCGATTCCACCAGCGAAATAGACGGCAGCGCCGCTTTGGCTTGCACGGCGAGGGTGTCATCGCCGAGTTGGGCAAGCACATTGCGCTGCTTGAGCTGCATGCGCAGGCTGCTGCCAATTTGTGCCACCTCGAGCGAGTGCGTCAGCCGAGTGCGATAAAAATCATTCTCGCCCACGGCGTGGATTTGGGTTTTGGCCTGCAGGCAGCGAAACGCCGCCGAGTGCAACAGCCGCCCGCGGTCGCGCTGAAATGGTGAGCGGTAGTCATTGTCGCGTGCGTTGTCTGATTGCAGCCGAGCTGCCCATGGTTGTTGCAAAAGCTGCTGCATAGCCTGCCCTTATCCCTATGAAATAAAGTGAAATTATAACCCGAATTGGCTCAAATTCAATCAGATTGCTTGCAAGGCTGGGCGCAAAAGACTAAAATTGCCGCCCCCTATACCGCACTTTGGTATAGCCTGACCTGACATCAGAAGAGACCATTATGACAACACACAAACCCGAGCTGCTCTCGCCGGCCGGCTCGCTGAAAAATATGCGCTATGCCTTTGCCTACGGCGCCGATGCCGTTTATGCCGGCCAGCCGCGCTATAGCCTGCGGGTGCGCAACAACGAATTCAACCACGCCAATCTCAAAATTGGGATTGATGAAGCCCACGCGCTGGGTAAAAAGTTTTATGTGGTGGTCAACATCGCGCCGCACAATTCCAAGCTGAAAACCTTTATCCGCGACCTCACGCCAGTGGTCGAGATGCAGCCAGACGCACTGATTATGTCGGACCCTGGCCTGATTATGCTGGTGCGTGAGCATTTCCCTGATATGCCGATTCATCTTTCCGTGCAAGCCAACGCGGTGAACTGGGCGAGTGTGAAATTTTGGCAGCAAATGGGGCTGACCCGCGTGATTTTATCGCGCGAGCTCTCGCTCGACGAAATTGCCGAAATCCGCGCGCAAGTGCCAGAAATGGAGCTTGAAGTGTTTGTTCATGGTGCGCTGTGCATGGCCTATTCTGGCCGTTGCTTGCTCTCGGGCTACATCAATAAACGCGACCCTAACCAAGGCACTTGCACCAACGCCTGCCGCTGGGAATATAACGTGAAAGAAGGGCAAGAAAATGAGCTCGGTGAGATTGTCGATCCCTCACAACGCATTGACGTGAAAAACGTGGCACCAACCCTGGGCGAAGGCGCGAGCACCGATAAAGTTTTCTTGCTGACTGAAGCGCAACGCCCTGATGAAGAGATGACCGCGTTTGAAGACGAGCACGGCACCTACATCATGAACTCGAAAGACCTGCGCGCCGTGCAACACGTGGAGCGCCTGACCGCACTTGGTGTTCATTCGCTCAAAATTGAAGGGCGCACCAAATCGTTTTATTACTGCGCGCGCACCGCGCAAGTGTATCGCAAAGCGATTGATGATGCCGCCGCTGGCAAGCCGTTTGACGAAAGCTTGATGACCACGCTTGAATCCCTCGCCCACCGCGGCTACACCGAGGGCTTTTTGCGCCGCCACACCCATGATGAATACCAAAATTATGACTACGGCTATTCCATCTCCGATAAGCAACAATTTGTGGGCGAATTCACAGGCGTGCGCAAAGGCAACCTCGCTGAAGTGGCGGTGAAAAACAAATTTTTGCTCGGCGACGAGGTGGAAATGATGACGCCGCAAGGCAACATCGTGTTCAAAATCGACTCCATGATTAACCGCAAAGGTGAAGCTGTGGAGGCCGCGCTCGGCGACGGCCACTTTGTCTTTTTGGCCGTGCCCGACGATGTTGAGTTGAACTACGCACTGCTGATGCGCAATTTGGTCAACACCAACACCCGCAACCCACACAATAAATAATGCAAAGTGCGGTCAACCGCACTTTCCTCCCCTAAAATGCCACCTGGCTCACACATCTGCGAAAAGGCCTTTTTCATTTTGTTGCAAATATGTTAAAAATTAAGGGTTAACATATTAGGACCGTTTTATGACAACATCACCTTCAATTTGGCAACAACTTAAACCTTATTGCAGCGGCATCATTTTTGTGCTCGATGTGGCGCTGCTTTTCATTCTGATCAACACCCTGCCCTTCTCGCCGAGTGAAAACCGCGGGCTGGCGTTGCTGTGTTTTATCGGCATTTTATGGCTCACTGAGGCATTTAACATCACCGTCACCTCGCTGATGGTGCCGGTGGTGGCGATTTTGCTTGGGCTGATTAACACCAAAGCGGCACTGGCGCCCTTTGCCACGCCAATTATTTTCATGTTTTTTGGTGGCTTTGTGCTCGCCGCCGTGCTGCGGCTGCAAGAGCTCGACAAGCTCATCGCGCACTACATTATTCGCCTCGCTGGCGGCAATTTGGCGCTGACAGTGGTCTATCTTTTCACTGTGACGGCCTTTTTATCGATGTGGATTAACAACACCGCCGTCGCGGCCATGATGCTGCCACTGACACTGGGCCTGCTGCGGGATATTGACTACAAGCAGCACCGCTCGCTGTATATATTCATTTTATTGGGAATGGCGTTTAGCTCCAGCATTGGCGGCATCGGCACCTTGATCGGCAGCGCGCCGAATGCCATTTTAGCCTCGCAGTTGGATATTTCCTTTGCTGAGTGGTTGAAATACGGCTTCCCGGTGATGATGTTGCTGATGCCTTCAATGATCATCGCGCTGTGGGTAATTTTACGGCCGAATTTTAATATTCAATTTCGCTTTGAGAGCGAAAAAGTGCCGCTTGATCGCCAAAAATGGCTGACGTTAATCATCTTTGGGATCACCGCATTGATTTTGGTGTTCAGCTCACTCATCAACCCTGTGCTGACGCAAGTGCTGAATCTAAGCGAAAAAATTCAAAGCTTCGACAGCATTATTGCACTTAGTGCGGTGGTGGCGCTCACGGCCAGTGGCGTTGCACGCTGGAGCGAGGTGCAAAAGCACGTGGAGTGGGGTGTGTTGTTGCTCTTTGGCGGCGGGTTAACCTTAAGCGTGGTGCTGAAAAGCTCAGGCGCGAGCCATATTTTGGCCGACACCATCGTGCAATTTATCGGCAACAAGCACTGGCTGATGATCACCATTGTGTTGACGTGCTTTGTGATCTTTTTAACCGAATTCACCTCCAACACCGCCAGTGCCGCGTTATTAATGCCGATTTTCATCTCGGTGGCCGACAGCCTCAACGCCCCGCCTATCGCGCTGGCGGCGATCATTGCCTGCGGGGCCAGTTGCGCCTTTATGCTCCCGATTGCCACACCGCCGAACGCAATTGTCTATTCCACCGGCTACATCAAGCAGTCGGATATGGCCAAAGTGGGCATTTTGCTGAACGTGTTCTGTGTGTTGGTGATTGGGCTGTTGGCTTACTATACTTGGCTGTAAAAAAACCAAAGTGCGGTCAACCGCACTTTGTATTTGCCGTCAATCTTGAGGCTGGGCGTTGGCCTTATCAAGGCGCTTTTGTTCGCGTTTGAGCTCGCGCTCGCGGGCTTTCTCGGCCTCTTGCTCAAGGCGTTGCTGCTCGGCGCGTTTGCGGCGGATCTCTTTCGGGTCCGCCAGCAGTGGGCGGTAGATCTCAATGCGATCGCCGTCTTGCAGCACGTCAGTGAGCTTAGCTGGGCGGGCGAAGATGCCCACTTGATTTTTCCGCAGGTCAATGTCGTGAAACTGCGTCAAAATGCCCGAGCTGATGACCGCACTTTGAATCGTGGTGCCTGGCTCCACGGCATAATCCTGCAAAAAATACCGCTCAGGCAAGGCGTAGGCGATTTGGATACGAATTTTCTCAGCCACCGTACACCTCATTTGCGCGCTGCTTGAACGCGGCCACCATTTTTTGGGTCAGCTGTTCAAAAATCTTACCAAAGACTTTGCTGATTAAAAAGTTCGAAAATTCAAACTCCAGCTGCAAGCGGATGATGCACGAGCATTCATCCAGCGGATCAAAGCGCCACATGCCTTTTAAAAAGCGAAACGGCCCTTCAACCAGTTCGATCAAAATCTCGCGGTTGGGCTGCATCACGTTGTGGGTGGTGAACTGCTGGCTGATGCCCGCTTTGCTGATCACCAGCTCAGCGGTGAGCTCTTTTTCGCTGCGATTGAGGGTGTGCGCCCCCACGCAGCCGGGCAAAAAGTGCGGGTATTGCTCGTAGTCATTAACCAGTTGATACATCTGCTGCGCGCTAAAGCCGACCAGCGCAGATTGGTTCACAGAGGGCATGCCATTCTCCTTAGATCTTAGCTTTGCACGTCAAATAAAACAAAAGGCCGCATCACCGCCCCACTCTTTGGGGGCTTGGTGCAGCGCCCGCACTTTCGGGTGCTGCACCAGCCAGCGCGGGATTTGCTGCTTAAGGGCATAGGTGCCGTAGCCTGTCATGATGCTGGCACACGCGACATTTTCTTGCTCGCAGGCCAGCAGCAACGCGGCCAGCTCTTGCTTGGCTTGCTCGCGGGTCAGGCCATGCAAATCCAAAAACAACTCAGGCTCAAAATCCCCTCGGCGCAGTTGTTTGAGCAAGTGCGGTTGCTCGTTTTCACGGCGGTAGCGAATGGTTTCGCCCTCTTCTAAGTGCGGTTCGTATTGGTCTGAAAAATAAATAAATTATCTTGCTTTTGGGCCTCTAACATGCGCTCGCGCTTTTTCAGTGTTTTGCGCACAGGCGCGCTGTGGGTGTCTTGGCGCAGTGCCTTGACCCCGCGCACTTGGCTGCGAAACAGCATGATGTCGTCTTCGTCTAAGCTCATAATCGGTCTGTGTGCGTTGTAGCTAAAAAATCTATTTTATCACGCTAATGCCATAATGGCGAAAATGTGATATAACTATTGCTTAAAATAATTACAGAGGTACACAATGTCAGACGAAACCACATTCAATCAAGAACTCATTGAAGAAATGTCCGACGCGCCTGTTTATGAAGACTTGCGCAACATTCAAGACTACTTACGCTGGGCGTATAGCTGTTTTAACGCCTCCGATATTTATTACGGCCACGGGCAAGACAACGCTTGGGACGAGGCCGTGCAGTTGGTGCTCTCGTGCTTGCATTTGCCACAAGATGTGCCGCAAGCGCTTTATTCATCCAACCTGACCTTTCACGAAAAGATCGCATTTTCAATGCCTTAATTAGCCGCATCAGCGAGCGCAAACCGCTGGCGTATATCACCAATCAAGCATGGTTTTGCGGCTTGCCGTTTTATGTTGACGAACGCGTGATTGTGCCGCGCTCACCCATTGGCGAGCTGATTCAAGACGGCTTTACTGGCCTTTTGCAAGAAGAGCCAAAACGCATTTTGGATCTCTGCACCGGCAGCGGCTGCATCGCGATTGCCTGCGCTGAGCGTTTCCCGAATGCGGAAATTGACGCCGTCGATCTCTCCGACGATGCCTTAGAGGTGACGGAGATCAACATTGAAAAACACGATGCGTTGCAAAACGTATTCCCGCTCAAATCCGACTTGTTTGAAGCGCTGCCGCAAGACAGCTACAACCTGATTGTGTGCAACCCGCCTTATGTTGACGCTGAAGATCTCGACGATATGCCAGCTGAATATGAACACGAGCCAAAAATGGCGCTCGAAGCCGGCGACGACGGGCTGGTGCTGGTCAAACGCATTTTAGCGAATGCTGCCGATTATTTAACCGAGCACGGCGTGCTGGTGTGCGAGGTGGGCAACAGCATGGTGCATTTGCAAGAGCAATTCCCGAATGTGCCGTTCAACTGGATTCAGTTCAAAAATGGCGGCGATGGCGTGTTTTCCATCACGCGCGCGCAATTGCTTAATAGCCAAGCGGAATTTCAAGACTATAAATAATCAAAGTGCGGTCACCGACCGCACTTTTGCCATCAAAAATGGGTGAAAACGCCCCTTCAACTTGCTATACTTGGCTCCGTTTAGCCAAACAGGAAGCCTAATGCAATGAATTTTACCGCCATTATCCAAGACTGTGTCAATTTCATGCGCAATCAAAAGCAGATGACGCTGTTTTTTATTGTGCTACAAGCCATTATCGCATTCACCTTGCGCGCCTTGCCGCTGGACCCGCTGGTCAATGAAAGCAACCAACTCAACCCAACCCAGGCCATCATCGCGGTGGCCGGCCAAGTGGCGGTGCTGGTGGTGACGCTGTGGCTGCTCAACGCCATTATGCAAGTCAGCCGCACCCATCACATTAATTACGCCGGCGCGCTGGCAGCCAGCCTCAAGCAATTGCTGCCGTTTTTGCTGCTCAACTTGTTTGTGGTGCTGCCATTGACCTTGGCGATTTTGAGCCTCATCACGGGTGCGGGCGGCATTTTAGGGCTGGTGGCCATTTTGCTCGGTGGGTTTATGTTTGTGCGCCTGTCACTGGCGCCTTATGCGTATGTGATTGATAACCTCGCCCTCAACACCGCGATGAAGCGCGTGTGGCAACAAGGCACAGGGCGGATGTTGTCGCTGTTTTTGTTCACCGTTATTGCTTATATTTTGCCAAGTGCGGTCAACGTGCAACTGGCACGCCTTGGTGACGGCTTGGCGATGGATGTTATTTCCACGCTGGTGAGCTCCACCATTGCGGTGTTTAGTTTGATTTTCACCTACCGCTTTTATCATCAATTTATGCAGCGGAGCGCGTGATGAAGCAGTTGATTGAATTTATCCCGCTGATTTTATTTTTCATCGCCTACAAACTCTACGGCGTGCAAATCAGCGCTGTAGTGCTGATTGTCGCCACGCTAGTTCAACTCGTTGTGTTGCAGCTGAAATTTGGCAAAATTGAAAAATCGCAAAAAATCATGGCGGTTGCAGTAGTCTTTTTCGGCCTGCTGACCGTCTATTTTAACGATCTTGCCTTTTTGAAATGGAAGGTCACGGTGGTTTATGCCATTTTCGCGACCGCACTTTTGGTCAGTCAATATCTCTTCCACAAACCGCTGGTGAAATCCCTGCTCAGCAAAGAGCTCGAGCTGCCGCAGGCTGTTTGGAACACCATTAACCTCGGTTGGGCCGTTTTTTTCATCATCTGTATGGTGTTGAACATCATCATCAGTCACTATTTTTCTGACGACGCGTGGTATAACTTTAAAGTCTTTGGCATTTTGGGGCTGACCTTGATTGCCACTGTCGCCACGGGCGTTTATTTGTATAAATACTTGCCACAAGAAAGCAAAAATACACACAAGGATTAATCATGGCAAACGAATTTGTAGAAACTCAAGCTGGCGCCAACCCTGGGCGGATTTCTCGTGGGCGGCTTTTGCTGCGCACTTTGGCAATGCCGTCAGACACCAACGCCAATGGCGACATTTTTGGCGGCTGGATCATGTCGCAAATGGACTTAGGCGGCGCCATCATGGCCAAAGAAATCGCCCAAGGCCCGGTTGTGACGGTTTCCGTCGACAAAATCAACTTTATCCGACCGGTGACCGTGGGGGATGTGATTTGCTGCTACGGCCGCTGCGTAAAAGTAGGCAACAGCTCGCTGAAAGTGGAGGTGGAAGTGTGGGTGAAAAAGGTTTCCACCGAGCCATTTAGTGAACGCTATTGCGTCACCGATGCGGTGTTCACCTTTGTTGCTATCGACAAAAACGGCCGCCCGCGCCCTATCAATAAAACCAACAACCCCGAGCTTGACAAAGCCATGCGTGAACTTGAAATGGAGAGTTGATATGTATTATGTGATTTTCGCCCAAGACAAACCCAACACCCTCGCCCAACGCCTAAGCGTGCGTGAGCAACACCTTGCACGGCTTAAAGCGCTGCAAGACGAAGGCCGACTGCTCCTCGCCGGCCCCAACCCAGCCATCGACAGCGAAGACCCAAAAGAGACTGGCTTCACAGGCTCTACCGTTGTTGCCCAATTCGACAGCCTTGAAGCTGCCCAAGACTGGGCCAAAGCCGACCCTTATGTTGATGCAGGCGTCTATGGTGAGGTGATTGTTAAGCCATTTAAACGCGTGTTTTAATCCATCTTCAGCAACGTTGCCAAAACAGTTGCAATAAGATACAAAGTATCCCATAATACACTGCAACACAGCTGTATTGTGGGATACTATGTATACGATTATTGAATCAGAACAATTTAAAATAAAGTCAGCCGCATTTGGAGTGAAGAAGAGCGATTACGCTTTTTTGCTTATATTGCATCAGATCCATTAGTCGGGGATGTTATTCCCCACTCAGATGGGTTGCGTAAAGTGCGTTGGCACGCCAGTGGTAGAGGCAAGCGCGGTGGCGCGCGCATTATTTATTTTAATATGCTCGCCAACGGTTACATTATCATGCTTGATCTTTATACCAAAAATGTGAAAGCGTCGATTTCACACCAAGAAAGTAAGCAGCTAAGGGGCAAAGTATGAACGAGGAAATCAAAAATTGGGATATCCGCAAAATGGTCGAAGCCGTGATTGCCGATGACCCTGACGCAGAAGAAATTCGAGAAAGTTTAACTGCCGCACTCGAAGAAGTAAAACGCGGCCACTATGCCCGCAAAACTATGGTGCACAGCTCACCAATTTGGGAAACGCGGCAAAAATCAGGCTTAAGCCAAAACAAATTTGCACAAAAATTGGGGATTTCAGTCAACACCTTGAAATCGTGGGAGCAAGGCCAGCGCCAACCCAGCGGTGCCGCTGCCACCTTGATCAAGCTCCTGCACAAACGCCCAGACCTCCTCTCAGAACTTGGCTAACACGCAGCCTCGGCTGCGTGCTAGCTGTTAAGGTCCGCTAAAACACACATAAGGATATTGCGGATGCTCTTGCATTGCCTTTGATATTTTGGTGATAAATCTTGAATAGAAGTCGGCATAAACATATCTATGAGCGACAATAAACGCATTTTGCTCCTCTGCACTCAACGCTCTCCATTCAAGATCTGGATAAAAAGATTCATAAACTCATAATCAAATCCACTCTCTCGCACCTGAGATTTGAAATACTCCAATTTTTCACTCTCGGGCTTATCGCTTAATAATGAAAGGAGATTACGCAAATCTGTAATAAGCTTGTTAATACTCTCATAGGTGAAAATATTGTCACCCCACCAATCAAAATTTTCCTCAATTATGCCATACTCTTCATCTGGCACTCGCCCTTGAATACTTAAATCAAAATAACGCGCTAAAAACCAATATAAAGATAAGAAAGCTCGAATCTTACCTCCAGCACCATCAAAAATTCACTTTTCCTGCTATCTCTAAAGTAATCGATAATCGGCCCTGAGCAAACACCAACCCAAAAATATCCACCCGACGTTTTTTCATCTTCAATTTCAATTTGATACAACGCTTTATCAAGTTCAACCCATTGCCCCCAATGCCATAATTGTATCACCACACCAGGAAGCTCTCGTTGTAATTGTTTGGCAATCTCTGTCTCTTGTGTATAAAAACGCTCGCACTCTTTATTAAATGCTACGTTCCCCTCCAACACCTTGAAAGTAAAATCCTGGATCAACGTTTCAATCTGCTCAACTAATGTGGGAGAAATCGGCAACATTGAAGAATCAACGCCTCCCTTATCACTCCACAATAACGCGCCAACCTCAAGACTAACACGCAATTCTTTTAAGTCATTTAACATAATTCATCTCCTTTTTCAAAGGCCAGTAGACCAGTCTATCGCCTTTAAAGAGAAAAATAAATTCTTTTATTTTAATGTGCTAAGTGAATGAAAAAGTGCGGTCAACCGCACTTTTATTTTGGTGTTTTACACATTGCGCCCGAGCACTTCAAGTTGGGAAAGTGCGGTGAAAGGGGCGTGTTCTTTGCCTTTGATGAGGTTGGTGAGTGTGATGCGTTGGCATTGGCGGGCGCTGAAGTGGTAGTGCTGCGCTTTGCCGGTGCGTTCGGCCTCAAGCACTTCGGCGTGTTCGCCGTCAAAGGTCACGGTGATGGATTGCCACCAGCTGTCGTGCGGGAAATCAGCGCGCAGATAAAGCACCACGCCATCAACCTCCACGGGGCGGCCAAAATCAATGGTCAGTTCAGCCTGCGGGTCTTGCGCGTTACTCCACGAGGTGTACGGATAGGAGCCGTGGGCGTTGGTATCAAAAGCGCCGTCAATCACGTTGCGTGGGGCAAAGCGGATGTTGCCGGGTTTGATATTGCTCAGTGCGCAGGGGTAAACGCCTTGCTGCTCGGCTTGTTGATAAGGGTTGTAGGCCAAATTGCCGTATTGCTGGATTTCATACTCTCTGGCCGTGCGCACCCACACAAAATGCAACCCGCCGCGGAAGGCTTTGTCAGAGTTATACACCCGCACGCCGTCGCCAAATGGAATGGTGAACACCAGCTTTTCGGTGAGATACAGCAGCGCACTTTCAAAGCTGTCTTCCAACCGCACTTTTAAAAAACACGGGTAGCTTTGCGCCTCCACCACCCACGCATCGCCCTCGGCATATTCGCCTTTGTAGGTGGTAGCGATTTCGTCAAAATCACTGCGAGCGAGTTTGATGTTGTTGTCTTTGTCTAATAAGGTTAGTGTGAGTTTTTGCATGATTCGTCCTCGAGAAGAAAGCGGGCCTGCGCCCGCTTAATCATTATCCTTGGGGATTTGAAGAATCTTCAATCGCTTTAAATTCTTCAGGATTCCAAGCAACTGGTTTGGGCTGTTTTACAATCCAGTCATGGAATGCTTTTTGCATTTCTTTGACTTTTTCAGGATATTTTTCAGCTAAATCTTGGCTTTCAAATGGATCGTCTTTGTCGTTGAAAAGACGCAATTTATTCGATCCATCATTGTAGAAGTATAACGCCCAATCTTGATCGCGAATTGCCCATGAGCTTTTTGACAATTTTTCAAGATTTGGATTTTTAGGGACTTCATTGGTTTGATAAGTGATGTAGTGCCAATAATCATTCCAGAATTTTTGGTTCTCTTCACTATAGTGTTTTGCACCAGGGCCGGCCCAATATAAATATTGGTGTGGCGAGGTTTTTTCTTTGCCTTCTAACACAGGCAAAATATCTTTGCCATCAAGCTTGAGATCGGCTGGAATGTTAATGTTGGCCGCTGTCAACGCAGTTGGCAAAATATCAATGGCAGAAACCAAGGTGTTATTCACGCTGCCCGCTGGGATGTGATTTGGCCATGAAACAATAAATGGCACATGCACACCGCCGTTATACATTTGGCCTTTGAAGCCGCGGTCGTTTCCGTTAAGTGGCATTGGCGCTTCATGCACAGAGCCATTATCGGAGAGGAAGAAAACAATGGTGTTATCCCATTTGCCTTCGTCTTTTAATTTTTGAATAATTTTGCCAATGCCTTCATCGGCTGCATTGATGGCGGCAAAATATTTATCCGCTTCAACATTGCCGGTGTTGAATTTGTCCATGTATTTCGCCGGTGACGCTTCTTCTAATGGAATATGCGGCACGCTGTAAGCGAGATTAAGGAAAAATGGCTTGTCGCCCGATTTATCAATAAAATTCAACGCTTCATCGGTTAAATTGTGGGTCAAATAGCCCCAAGAGGTTTCATTTTTATCGTTGCGCCACAGTGCAGGTGAATCCCAAAGGGCGGCACCAGACACATAGTAACTATACGAATAATCAAAGCCACGTTCATAAGGGGCGTAGCCTTTTTCGGCAACGGAGGCAAAGTTGTCGTGGTAATCACGGGTGCGTTTATCCTCTGGCTTGGTGATGCGGCCAATGGATTTGTCTTTGTTGACTTTGGCATTGTGATATTTACCAATATTGGCTGTGGTGTAGCCGTTTTCTTGGAACAAGGCTGGCAGTAATTTCACATCTAATGGGATGCCATTAAAGGAATCATCATTACTGTAAATGCCCATTGAACCTGGGTTACGGCCGGTGAAAATGCCCGCACGGGATGGCCCACACACGGGGTGCGCCACAAACGCATTGGTCATTTTCACGCCGTCGGCTGCCAGCTGAGACACATTCGGCATCGCACGCTGGGCGGCATCGATCATTTTGTCTAAATCGCCTTGATAACGCGCCGCTACAGGCCGTTTACTCAGCTCATTTTTATCGAGGGTATCCAGTGCAAAATCCAGCTGCCCTGACCCGAGATCGTCCATCACAATCACAAGCACATTCGGTTTATGCGCTTGCTCGGCTGCATAAACAGGCTGTGCCACCCCGCCTACCACCATCGCGGAGAGTAGGCATTTATTTAATAATGATAGTTTCATTATGACTCCTTTGTCGTTGGATTGTTAACATTACCCTTCAACCGCACTTTAGGTACTTTAGGTACTTTAGGTACTTTAGGTACTTTAGGTACTTTAGGTACTTTAGGTACTTTAGGTACTTTAGGTACTTTAAGCACTTAGGCCATTGAATGATAGCTTTATCGAATCATTGTCATAATCTCTGCTGCCAGCCCACCACGCTGCACAATTTGGCGCATGCGGTTCATCACAGGCGCAGTTTGGCGGAAAAAGAGCTGGTAGGATGGGCAGAGGTAATTGTGTTTGTGCACCTCACCTTTGAGCGGCACAATGCGATGTTTTGGGCAGCCGCCGTGGCAGATGAGTTTGACATCACACTTTTCGCACGCTTTGGTTAAAGTATCACGCTTGGCATCACCAAAGGCCACTTGTTTTTTCGAATTGATGATCTCTGTCAGGGGCGTTTTGGCCGCATTGCCCACTCTGTATGCGGGGTAAACAAAGTGGTCGCAGGAATAAATATCGCCATTGGCCTCGATCACCACCGCTTTGCCGCAGGTCACGGTGTGAATGCAGCTGGTGGACGGAAAGCCCATCCATTGGCCGAGCAAGTTGTCAAACTCGCGCACAAAAATTTTGCCCACATCACGGCGCACCCAGTGGTTGAACACATCGAGCAAAAAGCGCCCGTAGCCCTCGCGCGGGACAGAAAACGGCGCCATGCGAGCATTTTTATTCGGGGAATAATCGGCCTTGGTTAAATCGTAATTGGCCACCTCAACAATCGGGATAAACTGCATAAAGGTGGAGCCGAGATCTTTGAGTGCCTCGTAGGTTTCAACCCCTTTGTGCCAGTTTTGATCGTTGATCACAGTCAGCGTGTTGAAATCCACTTCATACTCTTTGAGCAAGTTAATGCCGCGCTTGACACGCTCAAAGGTGGGCTGGCCGTTGATAGAAATGCGGTATTTGTCGTGCACCGCACTGGCGCCATCAACCGAGATGCCGATTAAAAAATTGTTCTGCTTAAACAGCTCCATCCACTGGCGGTTAAAAGCAATGCCGTTGGTTTGAAAGCTGTTGGTGATGGTTTTGCCATTGGCAAATTCCCGCTGATAGGCCAGCGCTTTGCGGTAAAAATCGATCCCCATCAAGGTGGGCTCGCCGCCTTGCCAGGCAAAATCGACACTGTCGCCGGCGTGAGATTCAATATAATTCTTCACGTAGGCTTTGAGTGTGTCGTCACTCATCAAATCCACTTTGTGGGCAAGCACCGCTTCTTTTTCAAGATAAAAGCAGTATTCGCACTTGATATTGCAGTTGAAGCTACTTGGCTTTGCCATCACATGGAAGTAGGTTGGCTTGGTATTAGATTGCTGCAAAATCACTCCATAAACTCAAAAGAGAAAAAAGGCGTTATCAAGCGATAACGCCTAAAAATTACAATGTAATTGGGGTCGCGTTTTCGTTGAGCACCACGTTGAGCGCTTCAATGTTCGCGCGGCCTTGGGTTTCAAGCCAGGCGCGTGCGGCCTCTTCGCCTTCGTTTTTGAACACATCCACAGCGCCCGCCCAGGTTGCGCGGCCACACAGCACGCCGTTGAAGTGGCTGCCTGCGGCTTTGGCAAAGCGCAAGGTTTCGTTGAACAGCTCAGAGCTCACACCCGCACTTAAGAAGATAAACGGCGTGTTGGTTGCATCACTTTGCTCTTTGAAAAACGCTTTGGCTTGTGCTTGGGTGTGAACCACCTCTTCGCCATAGCCTTCAACGTAATTCATGTTCACTGGCACTTCCACTTTCAGCACGTCAACGCCAAAGCGCGGTTGGCTGAACAGTTTCATCGCTTCAATCACTTTGCGCGGTTTGAGCTTGGCGTATTCTTTTGCGTCAGTCACCTTCGCGTCGTAGCTGACTAATTCCAAGAAAAACGGCATTTCTTCAGCTTTGCATTCTGCGGCCACACGTTCCACAAAGGCTTCTTTCACGTCGTTGACGGCTTTGCCTTCGTCGATGTCGATGTAAAGCAGCAATTTCACGCCGTCGGCGCCTTTTTCTTTTAAGCGATAGACGGATACATCATCAATCAAATCTGGGTAACGGCCTGGCACGGTTTTATCATAACCGGTTTTTTCATAAGCCATCAAAAGCCCTGCGTTCGGTGCGCGTTGGCTGGCGGCATTCCAACCCACTTCAGGGTCAAGCAAAATCGAGGAAGCATAAGGGGTGAGGTATTGGGATACCAGCACTTTGAAGGCCGCCAGTTGCTCGTTGGTGGCGCCCTCGCCTAACATACGACGCAATGCGCCGCGTTGGTCAATCGCCAGCGCGCCAATGATGTTAGCGTCGCTGCACAGTTTTTTTAAACGTTGTTGTCTTAAGTTAGACATAGACTCTCCTATTAAAAATGATTCTCATCTTCTGCTTATAATAAAACCATTACGCGGAAAAAGCAAAGCAGGCTTGCGCCTGCTTGAAGATTATTTTGTCGGCATCGCCGCTTTCGGGATGATCGCCCCTTTGTGTTGAATCACAGTGCCGGCCAAACGGTGCCCGCCTGCGATGGCATCTAAGATCGGTTTGCCCAAAAGCCGCTCGGCAAGGTAGCCTGCGCTGAAGGAATCCCCCGCCGCGGTGGTATCGATCACGTTTTTCACCGGTGTTGGTGCCAGCTCCACGCGCTCATCACGGGTGACCACAATGCACGATTCGCTGCCACGTTTGATCACAATTTCACGCACGCCAAACGCACAAGTGCGGTCAAGGCATTCGCTCAATGCGCTATCACCATAGAGCATCACTTCATCATCAAAGGTTAAAAACGCAATGTCGGTGAGTTTTAAAATGCGGGCGTAGGCGGCTTGCGTGGCTTCTTTGCTTTCCCACAAAATTGGGCGATAGTTGTTGTCAAAGGCGATTTTCACGCCGTTGTTGTGGGCGCGTTCTAGCAGGTCGAATAAAATGTTGCGCTCTTTTTCCGGCAAAATAGCCAAGCTAATGCCGCTGAGATAAATCAGTTCATAATCACTCAACGTGCGATAAAGCGCCTCGATATCCACACTCGAGAGCCAAAAGCGCGCGGCGGCGTCACTGCGCCAGTAGCGGAAATCACGCTCGCCGTCTTCGCGGGTGGAGATGGTGTAAAGCCCTGGCAGTTTTTTCTCAGAAATGGCCACCAAATCAGTATTGATGCCCTCTTGCTGCCATGCGTCCAACATTGTGCGGCTGAACTCGTCGGTGCCAAGGCCGGTGAGGTAAGCGACATCCACGCCTTGATTTTCTGTCAAACGAGAAAGGTAAAGTGCGGTATTTAAGGTATCCCCACCAAAGCCCGAGCTGTAAAGGTCGCCTTCTTTTTTCAGCTCAACCATGCATTCGCCGATAATTGCTACTTTTTTCGCCATGCTATCACCTCTTGAATTAGACAAAGCCAGCGTAATGCTGGCTTTTATGTGTGTGAAATTATGCTTTTAACACGCTTTCAACGTATGCGCGGATTTCGTCATCTTGGCAGTTGTTGAAGAAACATTCTTGGAAGCGCTCGCCAGTGACAGCGGTTTTCACCAATTCTGGGTCAAGGGCTTTCAAGGTGTCAAGGTAGTTGTCTTTCGCTACAGCGGCTTTCACTTGGTTTAGGATGCCTGCGTTGCGCAATTGTGGCTCTTTGCGCTCAACTGGGTAGCCTTGGCCACGTTCGCCGGCAAAGGCTTTTTCAAACATATAGCGAACGTTCAACTCCGCACCCCAGCCAAAGCCTTTTGCAAAGGCCAAAGACAAGGCGTTACCGTTGTTGATTTGGGCAAACAAGAAAGCATCTGCTGGGTCTAAGCAGTAGCCACACACCACGCCTGGGTGCGCGTTCAACGACATCAATGCGCCTTGGCCTGTGCCGCAACCGGCGATAACAAAATCAACCGCTTTAGAGTTCAACAAAATGCTGGCCATGATGCCAAGGTGGATGTAGGTGAGGTGATGGTCGTTTTCGCTGTCCATACCGACGTTATACACATCGTAGCCTTTTGGGGCTACCACGCTTTGTAATTCTTTTAAAATAATTGGGTTTTTTGCCGCTTGGCTGTTTTCCATCATTAATGCAATTTTCATAAATGCTTTTCCTTAAATGTCGCTTAAAAAATACTCTTCAAATATATTGAAAGTGCGGTTCATTTTACCGCACTTAGGGTTTTTCATCAACTCATTGCTTATTGATTGATGTTTTGCACTTCACAGCCGGCGAGCAAGAATGCGCCTGCGCCGTAGTCAATATTGTGCTCAAATTTCACATCACGCGGGTTAAAGGCTGGCAGCTGAACCCAACCGATCATGCCGTTTTCGTGCACCGCACTTTCCAGCGCGGACCACGCCTTTTCAACTACTGGCAAATAGGTTGCTTTGTCTAGCACGTTGTGGTTCACGCCCCAAGCGAGCGCATAGCAAAAGAGCGAGCTGGCGGAGCTTTCTGGCGCTGGGAAGTTGTCTGGGTCAAGCAAGCTGGCACGCCAAAAGCCGTCGTCGTGTTGGTATTTGACAACTTGTTCAGCCAGTTGTTTGTACAACGCCAAATAACGATCGCGATCGGCAAAATCGGCCGGCACGCTTTCCAAAATGCGTGGAATTGCGGCAATCACCCAGCCAATGCCACGGCTCCAAAACACTTTTTCGCCGTTGGCTTCACGCATTTCGCTGCCTTTGCCGTCAGGAATGTAGCGATGATCGCGATAGAAAAGTGCGGTTTCTGGGTCTTGCAGGTGTTCTACGCTGTCCCAAAATGCTTGGTTCATGTAGTCAACGTATTTGGCATCGCCTGTTTGTTTGCTCAATTTGGCAAACGCCGGCGGCGCCATAAAGAGTGAGTCGCACCACCACCAGTCTTCTCGGCCAGGTTTTGGGTTGTCGATCATGTCATTGATGAAGTTGATGGTTGGCTCAAGCGCTTCTTCTTGGTTGATTTCAGGGTAAACATCAATATAGCCTTGCGCGCACACCAAATCATCGGCAAAACGGGCGTTAGGGCCGGTACGAAAGCCAGTGTGTAAGGTGTAATTTAGCACGCCGTCGCGATAGTCGTTGTCGCCGGTGGCCTTCCATGCGGCCGCCACGCAAGACCAAAATACGCCGCGCTCCCAGTCGGTGTCTTTAATAAAACGGGTTTTGCCTGAACGGCGAATAACGCTGCGGGTTTGGTTAGCCGCCTGCCAGCGATACACGCGTTTCATCAGGGTTTGCACCGCGTCTTTTTGAATGCTCATACATGCTCCTTTTTAAAAAGTGCGGTCAACCGCACTTTGACTATTATAGACCGTCTTCGCACTCGTCGTCTTGTGCGTTCATCGCCGCTTCCACTTCAAAGCGGATATCTTTGATATTGCTCATTTCGCCACTGACTAACGCGTCTTTTAATTCTTTTAGCGTAAATTCTTCGCGCTCAAGGGCGGCGTTGACGATCATGGATAAATTGGCACCACAGACCACTTCAACATCTGGGTTTTGCAGTAAAATATTGATAGCACGGTTGGTTGGTGAACCACCGTAAATGTCGGTTAAAAACAGCACGCCTTCACCGCTGTTGACGGTTTTCATCGCTTCAACGAGTTTTTCTTCCAATTGCTCGGTTGACATGCTTTCTAAAAAATCAACAAATTCCAGTTGTTCTTGTTTGCCAACGATGGCTTGGACAGCAGATTGCATACCTGAGGCAAAGTTTAAGTGACCAGAAACAACGATTCCTAACATAATATCCCCCAAAATAAAAAGACGTTAAGAGAGAAGCGCACTTCTCTCTTAACGGTAAGGTTAGATGATACCGATATAGTGGCCGATAACACCAAATGCGAGTGTTGAGAAGATCAATACAGGTGGTTTAGCCCAGAAGCCTGTGCCTTTTACCAATTTGAACATTAAGAAAACTAATGCCAATGGCAAAATGTTCGGCATGATCTTGTCAAAGAAGTCGGTTTGCAGCGGCACCACTTTGCCCCCCATGGTGAGCGTGGCGGTGGTTTTAAACCGAATGAAGGTCGCACACAGTGCACCGATAACAAAGATACCCATGATGTTGGCGGCACGCGCGAGTTTTTCAGTTGAATCACTCATGCTAACCATTGCCGCAGTACCAGCTTTGTAGCCCATGAACATCAAACCAAAGTACACGAAGAAGTGCACCAATTGGTAAAGAATGAAGAACACGAATGGACCGGCAATTGAGCCTTCGATAGCAATTGACGCACCCAATGCCAAGGTTAATGGCATCAAGGTCATGTGGTCGATTGCATCACCCACACCACCGGTTGGGCCCATACCCGCTACTTTCATTACGTTGATTGTAGACGGTTGTTCTTTGTTTTCTTCCATCGCAATGGCAGTACCCAACAAGAAGGTGAACAATTTCGGGCTGGCATTGAAGAACTGAAGATGGTTTTTCAACGCAGTCGCTAAGTCACGTTTGTTGTTGCCGTGGATTTTTTCCAACGCTGGGATGATGGAGTAAGCAAAACCACCGGCTTGCATACGTTCAAAGTTAAAGTTACCTTCCATGAACAAGCCACGGATTGCACATTTCCAAAGGTCGCCTTTGGTGATGACTTGGCGGACAGTGGTGTCTTGGTATGCGTCGATGTTATCCACTAAGCCTGTTTTTTCCATATTAGATTCCATCTTCAAACTCCTGTGCTTGTTGGTTGTTTGAGTTGTTGCTGCCAGAGAAGTAGTAGTACAGTACGGCAATTGAACCACCGATGATAGCCACCGCCATGATTGGTAGTTTTAAGTAAGTGGTTGCCACGAAACCGATGAAGAACACACCGGCCATTTCTTTTGACCACATGATTTTTAATAACATTGCAAAACCGATTGCAGGGACTAAACGTGCGCCCAAACCTAAGCCTTCAAGCAATGTTTTTGGTGCGTAAGCATCAATCCATTGTGCAGCGTGTTCACCGAAGTAAACGGTCACAAAGGCCACAATGGCATACATTAATGAACGCAGTGAGATGGTGGCAATCAGCAAGAAGTCAATGCCGCGTGGGTTCGCGTTTTCAGCATAACGGTCTGCTTTGCCCATGGTGAATGAGGTTACCGCGAAGAAGCCGATAACTAACATTTGCATCACCACCGCAATTGGCATGCCCACACCCATTGCAACGTCTGGAGATTGTTTAGTCATCACCGCAAAGGCAACGGCTGCAATAGTCCCCATTGTTACATCAGGTGGCTGCGCACCGGCGTTTGGCACCAAACCAAGCCAGGCCAATTCAAGGGTTGCACCGGTGACAAGACCGAGTTGCATGTCACCCATGATCAAGCCCACAACGGGGCCGGTGATCAATGGGCGGTGAATGTTGAGCGCAACATCGTATTTATCGATACCGCACAGGAATGCCCATCCGGCAACCAAGAGTGCTTCAAAGAACATAGTCGTAAACTCCTATATCAATTAGATTATTTGATAAGATCCATAATATCGACTTCAGGAGCATCAGGTGTGTTCTGTACAGTACATTTCACTCCGGCTGCTACCAATTTTTTAAATGCCTCGATATCTTTTTCGTCAACAGAAACTGTTTTAGTTAACTGTTTTTACCTTCATGGAAGTGCATATTACCAATGTTTAAATGTTTAATAGGCACGCCCCCTTCAACAAGCTTCGCAACATCGGTTGGGTTGTTACAAAGAATGAAGACTTTTTGCGCAGGTGATGCTTTGTGAATCACATCAATGGTTTTTTGGATGGTGAAAAAACGCACCGCATATTCACCACCAGCAGACGCTTTCATGCCCGCTTGCATAAACGCCGCATTTGGGCCTTCAGCGGCAGCGTCGTTGGCAACCAAAATCAAGTTAGCGCCAGTGTGTTTGCCCCATGTGATACGAATTTGACCGTGTAATAAACGCTCGTCAATACGTGTCCATACGATATTAGGCATATAATCCTCCAAGTTAGTTAGTAAATTGATGAATAATCACACCTTGAACAACACGGTTAACTTCACCGCTTGGGCAAGGATTATCTGGTGTAATGTCGTGAGCCAGTGAGCTGTAAAGCGCATAGATTTGAGCAAACACAATGTATGGGAACAACAGCTCAAAATCTTGTGCTTTTTCAAAGCCGTCTAGCACCAGCACATCAGGGTTGGCAATGGCGTCATCTGAAAGTGCGGTCAAGGCGGTCACACGGCGTGCGATGCCGTCACGACGAAGTTCTTTTAATAAATCCACGTCATACAAACGGGTGTAGTCGTTGTTGGATAAATATTCCACGATCATGGTTTTGTTGTTCACGATCGATTTTGGCCCGTGGCGGAAGCCCATTGGGGAATCATAAGTCGCCACCACTTGGCCGGCGGTCAATTCCAAAATTTTCAAAGCAGACTCTTGCGCTAAGCCTTGCAGGCCACCGCTGCCGAGATAAATAATGCGCTCAATGCCATCGTTAATGATGCCTTTGACGTAGTCGACATAACGTGGGATTAATTTCTCGGTGTTTTCTGCAATGTAGCCAAAACGTTCGGCCACTGAGCCTTTTGCCAAGAAGAAAACAGAAAGTGCACTCAGCATCATGGAGCTGAAGCTCGATGTCATCGCAAAGCTGCCGTCGTTGGTTTCTTCAGGCATCAACAGTGGTAAAGCGTTGTCTTGTTTTGACCCGTTGACATACAACGCACCGTCTTTGTTACACGTGATGAGCAAATGGCGCACGTTGCTTAAGCATTGGTTGGCCAAATCCACCGCGGCCACGCTTTCAGGGCTGTTGCCAGAGCGCGCAAATGAGATCAACAAGGTTGGGATATCTTCGCTGAAATATTGATACGGGTTAGACACGATATCCGTTGTGGCAATGGATTCTGTGCGTTTGCCTGTAATAGTGCGCACAGCCGGCGCAATCGAGTGGCCAACAAAGGCCGAGGTGCCCGCACCGGTGAACACGATGCGAGAGACTTCAGCGTCCATCACCGGTTTAATAAAATCCAACACTTGGGCTTTTTGCGCATCAAGGTTTTTCAATGCCTTGGCCCATGAAGACGGTTGTTGGTTGATTTCTTTCGCTGTCATGACCGCACTTTGCTTTTCAAGTTGGTCAAGTGCGAAGCCTAAATAGTTTTGCATAATCTCCATTCCTTATTTTGGTTGAAAAAGGCCGCAGCCGCGTAGTCACGAATCACGCCTTGCACTTTGTCAATCACCAATGATTTGGCGTCGGCTTGCAATTTGCCTTCACGCACTTTGACATATTGCTCAGGGAAGTATTGGCTCAACAATGGCAGTGGGATTTCCACGCCTTCAAAGTTGGCGAACAATTTATCTACTGCCGCGCCGATAGTTGGGTTAGCCCAGTAATAACGGATACGGTCAGAGAAGCTGTAGCTGCGAGCGAAGAATTGTTGTTGTTTGTCGCCGTGGTAGTATTTCGCCCAGTTGTCTGGGTTGGCCAGCATCACATCTTCAAGCACTTCACGCAAATTAGCGCGTTTTTCTTCAGGGAAGATCTCTTTTTCAATGCCGCACAAGCCGTAGTAACCTTCACGCAAGGCAAATGTCAACGCT
The DNA here is from genome assembly GCF_014884965.1 of Spirabiliibacterium mucosae. Lineage (GTDB taxonomy): Bacteria > Pseudomonadota > Gammaproteobacteria > Enterobacterales > Pasteurellaceae > Spirabiliibacterium > Spirabiliibacterium mucosae. The sequence goes on from NZ_JABTBO010000009.1 coordinate 80,712, forward strand.
GGGCCCACTTTCAAAATCGCGAAGTGGTTGTCAACCAAATCTTTGTACGCTTGCGCGGTTTGGTAGTCGGTGGAGTGCGCTTCAAACACCAAGTGAGGGAATTCGCTCACCACGTTGCTCAAGGCTTTGGCTTTTTCTGGCACAAAGTCGATCACTTTGGTGTGGTCAAATTCAACACCTGGTTGCACCACCAAGCCAATCACGCGATCCCAAATGTTGTTCAAGCCCACTTTTTCAAATGCTTGTTGGTGGGTGTTCAAGGTTTTTTTCGCCGCTTCTGGGTTGGTCACTTCAAGCTCGTTAATGGCTTCAGCTTCGCCACCTGGCACTGGCACTTCGGTGCCGATCACATACACGGTTTTGCCTGCATTACCGCACTTTTCAGCGGTTTTTTCAGCAATCACCGCAAGGCGTGCGGCACGTTCAGCCACGATGTCATCAGACAAAGGCACCGGGTCGCCTTTGCAAGACATGCTGCAGTCAAGGTGAATTTTTTCAAAGCCGGCAGCCACATAGGCTTCAATCAAGCCTTCGGCGTTTTTCATCGCTTCATCGGCGCTCAAGCCTTGCCAACGGTTCGGGCCTAAGTGGTCACCACCGAGCACTAAACGCTCTTTCGGGAAGTTCACTTGGCGCGCTAAATCTAACACAAAGTCACGGAAATCCGCTGGGGTCATGCCGGTGTAGCCACCGAATTGGTCCACTTGGTTTGAGGTGGCTTCAATCAACAACACAGAGTCGTCTTTCAGCGCTTGCAAAAGAGAGGCTTCCAGCACGGTTGGGTGGGCTGAACAAATTGAATAAATCCCATTATGTCCACCAGCTTTATGTTGTTTAATAACGTCTAATAAAATACTCACTGTCTTATCTCCTGACTAATCTACTATAATGACCTCGACGCCATTGTCTTGTAATGCGCTGACATACTCATCGGGGATACCTGAATCGGTAATCAACGTGTCAATTTCAAAAGCGCGGCGGATCACATGGCAACTTTGTTTGCCAAATTTGCTGGAATCCGTCACCGCCACCACGTGGTTTGACACATCACACATCGCGCGGTTGAGGTTGGCCTCTTGCTCATTGTGGGTGGTGATGCCTGCACGCAAATCAAAGCCATCAACCCCTAGAAAAATTTGCTAAAGCAGTGCTCTTGCAAGCTCATCTCCGCTTGCCGGCCTGAAAACGACAAGGCATTTTTTCTAAGCCGCCCACCGGTCATCAGCACCTCGGTGTTGGCCGCTTTGGCAAGCTCCGTTGCGATATCCAGCCCGTTGGTCATCACCAATACGTTGTCGCGCGAGGACTGCTTCAAGTGGTTGGCAATCTCCCGCGTGGTGGTGCCAGAGTCTAGAATGATGGCGTCGTTGTCGTGGATAAACTTCATCGCTGCAGCGCCAATTTTTTGCTTAATGCCGCTGTTGCGTTGGCGTTTTTCTGAGTTGGACAACTCCGCAATCAACCCTTTGTTGGGCATCGCCACACCATGGGAGCGCAAGATATAGCCGTTTTGTTCTAAAAAGTTGAGATCGTTGCGAATGGTCACCGCAGAGACACCAAATTGAGTCGCGAGATCGTCCACCCGGGCGGAATTTTGTGCATTCACGAGGCTGACAATATCCATTCGACGCTCAATCACACTTTTCATAACAACACCCTTTACTGCTTTTATTTTCTTACACCAAAGATAAACGAAAGAAAACGAAAGCTCAATCACAGATTTTCATTTTTTTGATCAACCTCACAAAAATTGGCCCACAAAAACGCAGTTTCACTTTTCTGCCCTAGCAAAGCAGTGCAATGCCCACGGCGCATGGCGCATGGCGAAAAGCGCACTTTGCTTTAACACTTTATTTGCCTTTTATTGACCTATTTTTGCAAAATTTTTAAAGTGCGGTTTCTATTTATGAAATTTGTGAGCCAGCTCCCAATTTGTGCGCACAGAGTTTGCTATACTTGCCAAATGAAAGAAAATGAAACTTTATGAATACTAACTGTGTTAAGGAGTGAATGATGAGTATCTCGCGCAGAACCTTTATTAAAGGGG